>JACIYB010000051.1 GCA_014360155.1 Syntrophomonadaceae bacterium | reverse complement strand
CACCCTTTTAACTCATCACTAAAAGTTAAGACCGGACCCGAGCGTTCTTAAGCCTTCAGCCCCGCCCCCCATTACCTAACAGTCATGCCTTCCCGGGGATGAAGGCTTAAGGTTAGCGCTGGGGGATAAAGGCGAAAGGATTGAGGAAACCCACAATCCTTTCTGCAACAATGAGCCGTTTAATAATCACTGCCCCTGCAAAATCCCGGTTTTAAACTATTCCTCTTCCGCCTTTGCCTCTGCCTCTCCAGCCTCTGCCGCTTCTCCCAAGGCTTCTTCTTCGACAGCCCTGGAAGGTGCCAGCACCAATGCAACAACCGACTCGGGTTCGCTGACTATTTCCACACCCTCAGGAGCCTGCAGGTCTCCCACGGTGATCTTGTCGCCTATGTTAAGGCCGGATACATCACAAGCCAAGTACCCGGGCAAATCCTGGGGGAAACATTTCACGTCCACCTCTTTAATCCCCAGCTGCAATATACCGCCCTTCTTTTCAACCTCTTCCTCACCAGTTATATAAACAGCCACACTGCTTTCGATTTTCTCTGCCATATTCACGGTCAGAAAATCAACGTGGAGAACTTTCCCGCTAATGGGATGCTTCTGCACCTCCCTCACCAACACCGCCACCTGGTCTTCCTGTCCTTCAACTTCTAAAGAAAACAGCCCCCGGTATCCATAAGTATTAAAAGTTTTCAGCAGCTGCTTTTCATTGAGTTTTACAAGCATGGGCTCAATTTCTCTACCATAGACAACACCTGGGATCTGCTGATTTCTTCTCATTTCCTTGAGATAGCCCTTGTTTTTTCTGTCGCGTTTTTCACATGTAAGCGTGTGCAATACTGCCACCAGATTCACCCCTTAATTATTTAATTCTGGTAAAAAAACGGGAACCCTGCAGGCTCAAAAACTGCTGCAGCTGTTTTTAAGGCCGCAGTGCTAATATTATAGCAATAAAAAACTCCCCTGTCCAAAAAAGGACTATTCTTCAAATAACTTGCTAACCGATAAATCTTCGTGAATCCTGAGAATAGCTTCCCCAATCAACGGCGCTATTGATAAAACGGTTATATTAGGCAGTTTTTTCTCTTCTCCCAGGGGGATGGTATTGGTAACCACAATCTCTTTTAAAGGCGCCTTTAACAGCCTTTCGACAGCGGGCCCTGAAAATACCGGGTGAGTACAGCACCCATAGACTTCCTTGGCCCCCTTTTCAAGCATAACCTCCGCAGCTGTACAGATTGTCCCCGCAGTATCGATGATATCGTCAATTATGATTACAGATTTACCTTTTACATCCCCTATTACGTTCATTATCTCTGATACATTGGGAGCCGGCCTCCTTTTGTCAACAATGGCCAGTGGAGCGCCTATTTTAGCCGCCAAGTCCCGGGCCCTGGTAACACCTCCCACATCTGGAGATAACACAACCGAATTTTTATACATGCCTTTGCTTTTAAAATATTCGCCTATAGTAGGCACTCCCGGCAAATGGTCAACAGGTATATCATAAAATCCCTGTATTTGGGTAGCGTGCAGATCAACCGCCACTACGCGCTGAGCGCCAGCCTCCACAATCAGGTTGGCGACCAGTTTTGCAGTGATGGGGTCCCTTGCACGAGTCTTCCGGTCCTGACGGCCATAGCCATAGTAAGGAATAACCGCATTAATACGTGATGCAGATGCCCTCCTGAACGCATCGATCATAATGAGAAGCTCCATAAGGTTTTCATTTACAGGAGTGCAGGTTGGCTGTATAACAAAAACATCTACCCCACGTACGCTTTCATCGATGGCACAGCTTATTTCTCCATCTGAAAAACGCCCCACATTAGCGTTGCCCACCGGCATTCCCAGGTATTTGGCTATTTCCTCCGCCAGGACGGGATTAGCGTTACCGGTGAACAGCTTCATCCTCCATCTAGATGCCTTCATAATATTATAAACCCCCACTCGGTACTTCTTATTTTTTTCTCAAAAACCAGTCTTTGATGTTCCTCTGTTTGGCCCTTTCAACGCCCAGGGAATTAGCTGGAATATCACGTGTAATAGTAGAACCTGCACCTGTCGACGAGTTCTTCCCCAGTTTAACCGGAGCTACCAAATTGGTATTGCTCCCTATGAACACCCCGTCCTCCAAGATGGTCTGGTGTTTATTTTTACCATCGTAGTTGCAGGTTATGGTTCCAGCGCCGACATTTACCCCCTTGCCTACTACGGCATCGCCGACATAGCTCAGATGGGGGATTTTGCTGTTTTCGCCAATGGTAGATTTTTTTATCTCTACAAAGTCGCCCACCTTAACACCGCGGTGCAAAATTGTTTCCGGTCTCAAGTAAGAATACGGCCCAACTGTACATTCATCCCCTATGATGGCTGATTTAATCCGGGAACTCTCAATAGTTACACCGCTTCCAATAATTGAATCGCTTATACGGACTCCAGGCCCTATTTCACACCTTTCCCCAATAACTGTTCCCCCCTCAATCAGGGTAAAAGGCAATATTACCGTATCACGGCCTACTTCAACGCTGCTGTCTATAAAAGTTGTGGCAGGATCAATTATCGTCACGCCTTTTTTCATCAATTCCATGTTTTTTCGTTTGCGCATCACAGCTTCAGCATGTGACAGCTGCACTCTGTCATTTACTCCGTATACGTCTTCCTCCGCATCCCCTAACAATACGGATACTTTTTTCCCTTTATTTTTCAATACCGTTAATACATCGGTAAGGTAATATTCTTTCTGGGCATTGTCTGGATTAAGAGTAGAAAGAGCATCAAAGACTTCAGAGGCAGCAAAACAGTACATTCCGGTATTTATTTCCCTAATCTGTTTTTCAGTTTCACTGGCATCCTTTTCCTCCACCACTCGGGAAAAGGAGTTGTCGCTGCCGCGAACAATTCTCCCGTAGCCATACGGATTGGAAAGTTCCGTAGATAAGACAGTAGCGGCTGCCTGTTCTTTGCAATGAGCTTCCAGCAGGTTTTTTACTGTAGAAGGCTGTACCAGGGGGGTGTCTCCCGCAAGTACAACAACGGTGCTATCGGGGTCTATCTTTTTCTCTGCCTGCATCAATGCATGTCCTGTCCCCAATTGCTCTTCTTGTGTCACCAACTGAACACCAGCCGAAGAAACAATTTCCTCGACCTTCTCCCTTCCATAACCCACAACTGTTATTATATCGTCAATGCCTGCTTTCTTGACCGCATTGATTACATGAACTATCATGGGCATTCCTGCTACCCGGTGAACCACTTTAGGAAGTTCGGAACACATCCGCACCCCTTTGCCGGCTGCCAATATCACCGCTGAATATTTCACTTAAAGAATTCCCCCTCATTAATAATGATAAGACTGCTCCTCAATAAATAGTATATGTGGGGAAGTGCATATACGAAAATATATTGTTCGAATACTGCAAAAACAGCTCACCAGTATTATAACCTTTAACGAAAATTTTTTATAATTTTAACCTTTTCTACAATCAGTTGATGTATTCCTTTTAAATTTAGTACGAAAATAACTTTTCGGGTGGATGAAGGCTTAAGGTCGGCGCTGGGGGATAAAGGCGTAAAAAATAATCCCGGGACTATACCGGGATTTCACTATCCGGCAATTCACAGCCTGAAGTCGAATACAAGCTTAATCAAAAGATATATCCGCCAGATATTTTCGCGCTATTTCAAGATCACTCGGCTTATCTACATCAACCCCCACTTCTGCATAATCTGATATTACAGCCTTCCCTCTCACTCCTATCACTTCGTAGAACCTTTTTTCCGCCTCCTGTATGCTAAGCCTTTTAATTATATATTTCCATACAAGTTTGAAGCCGAATAACCTAGCAAGAGCCAGCGGATTTTTCCTCCTCTCGACCAACTGAAGAGCAGAATCTAATACCTTATCAATAACCTCGTTTCTTATAAAAAACAGGTTCCCCCCAGTAAAAACACCTTCCCGCAACCTAACATAAGTACGTGTTACACCTGGAAATTTTTTCTCATTAACCTCTTTACTGGTGATGGGATAGAAAAAGTCTGCCTCCTCGCGCTCGCATCGATTTATAAAATCATTAATGGCTTCAGCAGTTATTAAAGGTATATCTGTAGGCACCACCAGCAGGCTGCGGCTTATTGCCTCATTTTCCTTCAGACAGTTTACGGCCTGAATAAAGCTCTGCACCGCATTTTCTCCGCTTTTGGCAAAATACAGGTTTTTTTCTTGGGAAAATATATTCCGCAACTGTTCCACCGGCCCGCTGATAACAATATTCCTGATAAAAGACGACTGGCGCAGCGCCTTGTATACATAATATATCATGGGATAATTCCCGATTATGATTAGAGCCTCATTATCGTAAGGAGCGATTTTTTTCAACTCACTGCTGCTTTCACCACCCGCAAGAATAATGGCATCATATTTCATATCTGACCCTCCGTTAATCCGTTAAGGCAAGTCCTTGCTTTTTTATCGACTCGATTATACTGTTTTCAGCATTTTCGATATGTTCCTCCGCTGTCTTCCTGGCCAACTGTACATCCCGAGACTGGATTGCTTCCACGATTTCCCGGTGTTCCTCCAGGGACTGCTTCATCCTGCCTGGGAAGGAAAGCGAAGCGGCTCTATATCTCTGAATTTGTTCTCGCAGATTGTTAATTATTCCCGCTAACCTGGTATTGCGGCTGGATTTGTAAATAGCTTCGTGGAATTTGGTATCGACCTCTATCAATTTATCCATGTCCTTCCTGGCTATAGCATCAGCTTTTTCTACCAAGAGCCTCTCCATCTCTTCAAGCTCCTCTTCAGTTATTCTTTCAGCTGCCAGTCCAGCAGCCAGCCCCTCAAGAGCAGCCCGTATTTCAAATACTTCAGCTATGTCCTTAAAAGAAATATCAGCTACATAAGCCCCTTTGCGAGGAACCATTACTATAAACCCTTCCAGTTCCAACTTGCGCAATGCTTCTCTAATAGGCGTTCTGGAAACCCCCAGCTCCTCAGCCAGCTGTATTTCCATCAGCCTTTCCCGGGGTTTCAGGGTGCCGTTGATGATTGCTTCCCTCAGCGTCTCAAGAACAAGCTCTCTTAATGGTTTATAAGAATCAAGGTCTACCGGCAATAATCTCCTTTTTCCCATCATAATCACCTCGCTTGTAAGACGATACCAGATAAACTTCACTATACCATTTTCTTAATGTTTCAGCCGCCTGAGCTGCTCCTTTTCTTTCTTTAAATATTCCGAAAACACTGGGACCACTCCCCGACATCACCGCATTCAGGGCCCCTAGCTCCTTTAATCTCTCTTTTATTACCGCAATTTCTGGATGAATCCTTATGCTGACTGATTCCAGCACATTTACCATATTCACAGCTATATCTTCAACATCACCCCTGCCCCAAGCTGCAAGAAAAGCCCTGGTATCAGGAAATTGCTCCACCTTTGCCAGCTCAAATTTGCTGTATACTTCAGCAGTAGACAGCTGAAAATCTGGTTTTACAAGTACTATTGCCAGAGAAACCGCTGACGGAAGCGGAGTTAATATTTCTCCCCGGCCGCGGGCTAAGGCGCTGGAACCAAGCACACAAAATGGAACATCAGATCCTAACTCAGCAGCCATCTCCAGCAGCAACTCTTCACTAAGATTGTATTCGTAAATCTCATTTATCCCCAGAAGCACTGCTGCAGCATCAGTACTTCCACCCGCAAGTCCTGCACCTACCGGTATATTTTTCTCTATAAATATCTCTATTCCTCCTTTAAAACCGTTCTTCTGGAAAAAGACAGATGCCGCCCTATACGCCAGGTTACTTTCATTATACGGGACCAAGCCGCTGTTAATGCCTAATTTTATCCCGCTGGCACACGGATTGAGAATAATCCTGTCCGCCAGGCTTATCTGGTGCATAACGGTCTCCAACTCATGGTAGCCGTCCGGGCGCTTGCCTTTTATATCTAGAATGAGGTTGATCTTGGCTGGAGCTTCTATTATCATTCTTTTTCCCATAAAAAATACTCCTGATCTTTCGTTATTTTTTTATTATATCTTTAATTCTACTCTCAAACCAAATTTTTATCTGGCTAATTTTTGCTTTCACTGCTGAAAGTTATAATCTGCTGGTTTTGGCAGTGGAATCAATTTTAAAACTAGTCACCAAAAAAAAAACGGTGCCGCAGGCCCGTTCTGTAATTATAAATTATTTATAAACCGTATTTCGCTCTAGTTCTCTTTATTCAAAAAACCGAATCTGACCCCTTTGGGTATCAGCTCAAGGCATTTCAAGCTTATCTGGGCTTTCTCGGGACTGTCCAGGCTTAAGCCTTTATCAGACGTAGAAACCAGACACAGGGGAGGAAATAATACACACCACCAATTTTTACCTTCTCCCTCTCCAATTATCACCTTTACCGCTTGGTATTTCCCTTGGGGAAAAACTATATTTCCGTATGATTTGGTGGGAAATTCGCATTCCCCCATATATACTGTTACCGGATAATCGTATCCCTGTTCAGCAATTTCGGCCTCAGCCACTTTTTTTATTCGATAAATATTCTGTGCTGCCAGGCGACAGGCTTCATCCACATTATCTGTTTCCTTAAATTCGGAACGCATCATCTCCACGATTGCATCCTTCACTTTCAGTTTAAGTGCCTGGTCCTTAGGATCATCACTGTTAGCAATAACATGCAGCCGCAGCACGCTTTCACTTAACGTTTCTTCCTGCTGGGTTAGAATATGGGCAACTGCTAGAGCTGTTACCAAAATAAAAATAATGACCGATGATTTTTTAAACATATAAATCTATCCTCCTTTTCCTATCAAAATTATTTCCCGAAAAGTCAGTTTTATACCAGAAAGCAAATAATTCTTGCTGCAGCCGCGATTAATTTGTAAACTGCCGTTATCCATAGCCTGCCTTAAATTATTTTTAAAAAATAAAAACCAGGCCTGTTCAGGTCTGATTTTTTACGAGTTTTTTCATTTTTAACCCGCTTTATACAAAACGGACCGCTGTTCGGCTTGCCCGCCTTTTACTCCCTCTTTTTTTCATCCTGCCGCCCCAGGTATTCCCTTATAATCATCCTTACCAGTGCGCTCCTCGATATCTGCTGTTCCTTTGCCAAATTTTTTATATCTTCAACCTGCCTTCTGGTTAAATAGAAAGTAGCATGTTCAAATTTCTCAGTAGCCATGTTGATCCCTCCCGCCAGCAAAACGCTGTTTTGGCGAATATCATGCTTTATGGATATTATATGTGATTTTTTTTGTATCTGTTACAACTTAGTAAAAACATGCCAAAAACAACTACTGAGCCTTTTCGCTGCACGCAGATTAAGATGTTGGTCCCCATATCTCTCTCTTTATTTCAGATATTTTACTTTTCATCGCCCGCCTGCCAGCCCTAATTATTTCAGGCGCCTTTTCCACTTCATCCAGCTTAACCTCGATTACCCCGGGGAAAATAATCATATCGGCATAAAATTCCTCCGCAGTATCAGAAGTTTCATAGGTGAGAATATTCAATGTCCGCGATATTATCTGGAAAATACCGGATACTTTTGTATTATAAGTTTCCCTGCCTAAATTGACGGCCAGTATATACTCGGCTCCCATCATTTTTTGTGCCGTAACCGGAACAATGCTGCGCACTCCCCCATCAATTAACTGCATCTCCCTGAACCGGCGAGGAACAAAAGTAGCCGGAATTGACGTGCTGGCCCGGACAGCTTCGCTCAAAAGGGCATTTTTTATTATAATTATGTTTTTATCGGCCGGTTCCAAATTCTGGTTAGTAAATACAACTTCCTGCCCTGAATCGATGTCACAAGCAACAATAGCTAAGGGGATCTTGACATCCTGCAGCGTCTTTCCCCCGGTTAGCCGGTATATAAGCCGCTCCAATTTCCTCCCTTTTATTATCCCATCCAAATTCATATTATTCCCGGGCCAAAAAAACCCGAACAAGCATTTTAAAAAGCCCCCGAAATTATAGTCAATATAGTCGCTGCTCTTGACTTCTAACGCGATTTTTTCTATTTCATATGGAGACATCCCACTAGCGTACATAGCCGCTATTACACTCCCTATACTGGTTCCAGATATCATGGAAACCGGGATGCGGTAATCGTGTAATATTTCTAAGACCCCTATGTGAGCCAGCCCTTTCAACCCTCCACCACCCAGAGCCAAACCTAATTTTTTCATGTTTGCCCTCCTCTTCACGATCTTTTTCAATAAGAAAACGATTTCTTAAGCCTTCATCCCCCCTCCCATGCACTTATGCACCCATGCCCTCGGGAAATGGGATGTTAATACAGCTTATTAAAGCAGGCTCCAGGTGGTTACACCTTTGCCTAAAAACCAAAAAAAGGAGGCACTCCCGGGATATTGGCAAAAATAAAATCCCCGATGTGCCTCCTATTGTTAAGAGCAACTGCCCTCAGGTCTCTATATTCAGCGGTTACATTTTAACACCATGTATTTGAGTATTTTCTGCTTGATTTCTTCATTGTCTTTTTTTATTTCATCCCAAAATCTGCAGTACTCCTCAATTCTCGTCCCCCGCTGATATGTTTCCATTTTTTCCCCCAGATCCGTTTGGATTGCCAGCACTTTTTCCAGCCGAGATCTCATCATGTTTTTGTCTTCTCTTGCTATTTTGGCAGCCTTCATCTCCGTCATCTCACCATCTCTAAAGAAGAACTCCCCCCTTTTCACCCTGAAAAATAAATGCCCGGCAGCAGAATCCGAGCATTTCTGTAAAAACTACATCTCTAACTAAGGATCAACAGACGGATCCAGTTCACCGTAAACAATAACGTCGTGCATCTTCCCCAGCTTATCAATTATATCTACATATACTCTAAGCCCAATACAGGTCCCACTGATTGGCGTAGTCAAGTTACAAGGATTACCAGGGTCTTCACAGTTTCCTTTTATTTCGTAGTCAAAGGTCCAATTCTTAAGTACTATCTCGGATTGCTCAATCTCTGTCCTGAATTCTTCCAGAGTCAACGGCGGATCAAATTCATCCAGCTCAATAGCCTGCTCATACCTGTCGGTTACAGTAATAATCTGGTATTCTCCCTCCACTACTACAAAAAGAATTACCTCGTAATCAATAAAGATCTTGACCTTGTTCAAACACTGGATATCTTCATACGCTTGAAGGACTTTCACTTTGATGTCCTCCACATAAGAGACTTTTCCTCCTACCTGTTCATCAGGTACGCAGAATACAGTGTCGAGAACCTTGACCTGTTTTTCAATATACTTTGCCTTGATTACTTTTGCCCATAAATCCAACATACACCCTTCAGGGTATTCACATTTAAGCGCCATGCTACTCTCCCCTCCTTTTTTTATCTGGCATTCCCCCTGTATTTTCGCAAGGGCAATTTTCTAGGATATACTATGAAAGAGGGGAACAAAATGTGAGTACCTTGTCGGTTATTTTCTCTCTCGGCTTTCTGTCCTCGAAAATATGGGGCACAAGAGCTTGTACAGCTTGACCGGTTTTTGGAGAAAGGCATAATTTTAAGACTGTATACCCGTGTATTATTTTTAAGCGGATTAACGCTGTTCTTTCATGATATGAACTGCTTCAATACGCCCATCGCAGTAAATTTCTATTCCCTGGCGGGAAGCTGTCTGGCAAAAGCCAATATCTTCCGCACCCATATAGGCAGAATAGCGGACCCCAAATGTCTCAACAACCCGCCTCTTTATCAGGTAAGCCGCTCCGGTGCAATCGACTCTAAATAAGCGGTCTCGGGGGAAGTCCCTTACATAAACCAGATTCCCCTGCTCATCCCAGTTCAATATATTGTAGACAGTCTTATCGCCGACTTCATGTCCATTGCACACCAAAACTGAAACAATATCACAATCGTCTTCAAGCAGGCGGATAAGCGTATGAGGTTCAACCAGAATATCGCTGTCAAGGGAAAAAAGATAGTCGCAGTCTGTTTTGAGAAATTCCTCCAGCAGCAGGTTTCTCAAGTAAGCCAAATGACCGAAGCTGTAGAATCCCCGCACATGGCTGGATTTTGAGCCCAAATCGACTGTTATCAATTTCACAGCGACCGGCTGTTCCCAGGCAAATTGCTCCAATATCTCCGGCGTCCTGTCAGAGCAGTCATTAATTATAAAACAGTACTTTAAATTATGGCGAGGATATGTTAGATTTTGCAGGCATTCCAGGTAGCGAGGCAAAATCCAAGCCCGGTTGCGGACGGGACACCCTATCATTATTTTTTTTTATCCAAGCTCATATTATCACCTTGTTGATCCGTTCAGTTTTGTATTTAAATACCGGCCTACCTGTTATGTTTAAACGTCTCCCGGAAAAAGCCGTCTTAGGAGCAACTGGCTGTCTAATCCCGCTATTTAATACCTGTTGGGTCTCGATACCGCCGTGGACGCAGTATTTGAGCGACGTTTTTCGCGATACTTTGATTTTTGGGTCAGAAACAGACTTGTGCAAATAAGCAGAAAAACTGTCCCTAGTCTGCAAGCCCCCTTGGTAAAAAATATTTTCTCTCACAAGTGAAGGATTATTTTCAGCGGAGACCCCTTTTTCGACCAGCTTAGCTTCAATTAGCCCCACGATCTGTTTTGCTCTCTCTATCCAGGAATTTTCCCGGGCTAAGGCCATCCTCTGATCTTTTTTTTGGGGAGAATCGTTATACAGCGCAGTAGTAATATTTTGCATAAACTCTTCTTCATTTTCCGAATACAAGACCAGATCCTTGTATTTCTTGATTTCAGGAATATTTGTAGTAACAACAGGTATTCCTGCTGCCATGTATTCCCACAGCTTTATTGGATTAACCGCTTCTATCATGGAAGACATCTTAAAGGGGATTATCCCTACATCAAACAGGCTTAGATAGCCGGCAAGCTGTTCGTAAGGCTTAAACCCGAGCCAGTGAATATTAGAGTACTGTGGAACCCCGCTCACATTAAATAACGGCCCTACTATAACTATGCTGGCATCAGGAAATCTCAGCGCCAGTTTCTCCAATAACTGCAGGTCGCACCAGGTCGCCACAACCCCCATATAACCTATAATAGGCCTTTTAATTCCCTGCATATCTCCCGGCACGGGCAAGTTTTTTGATCTGGCCTGAGAAAAATAATCATAATCACAGCCGTTGGGGATCAGATACGTATTCTCGTTTATCTCTTTGGCCATATGGTATAATTTCTCAGAGGCAGCGAGAACCAAATCAGCTGAACTAACCGCTCTGTAGTAATAGGGTTTCCAAGGTTCAAATTCTTCGGTAGGTTGATCGACGCTGTCGAATACTAATAAAGAAGGATTATACTCCTGTACCGTTTCCACATGTACCGGGACAGTATAATACACAACCGGCCGGACATTTGCAAGGTATGGTTTGGGATCTACATCATAAAATACGTAAAGATACGGGTTGACCCGTTCAATACCTCGGTTTTTCCTGATCGGGTTATCGGGACTATTCCAGTTAATATAATAGGAAAGTACGTTTAACCGGGAAAAGCTCTTCATTAAGTGCTGAGGGCGCTGCACAAGATAGTTAAAATCAAGGCTTGGCGGATATAAGATACAACTTATATTGGACATTGCATATCCCTCCAATAATATAAGACTTTAATATTCTACGGATTTTGTCTCACTTGCAATGTACATTCTAACTGCGCGAAAAATCTATTCCCGCAAGCTGAGCTGGGAAAAACTGTATTCCTGCACATGCTCTCCCGAGTAAAGGTTATATAGCTCATCCCCATATGATTCCTCCAATATTATTTCATTTTCGCCGCCCCCCGCTTCACAGCCAGAACGTTTTTCCCCCGATTCTGCAACACTTTTATTTGCCGCAGTAACTACAAATAACCTAACTCCATTGATTATCAAAGGAGCAGCTGTGTTTTTTTTGCTGTAAATGCGTACTTGAGGAACCTTGCATTCATCTATGCTGTAAGCTGTCATAACCGCTTCCCTCCTAAACAGGATTAATTTTCCCTTTATTTAAAATATGAAATATATTAAAAACAGGTGCAAATAAATAATATGCAGATGAAGTAAATAGAAGCCTTTCCGCAGTATCTAGAATCAAAGGGCTAATTCCCTCTCATATTTAAAACCATGCTTTTTTTTATAATTTTTAAAGCTACTCCTTGTTTGGCAGAAGGGATGTTTTCAGGCTTTTTGGCCGTATTTTTCGGGGAAAAGCTTATTTTTGCTCCTTTATAATAGCTGCCTTTCTCTTGCTTGCTTCCAAACCTTATAACCAGCTGTTTCTGTCCGGCGGGAACAACAATAGAATTCCTTTCTTTTCCGTCCTGTAAAAAAGAGAGTATATACTTGGCCCTGTGATGGTACGTATGCTTTTCATAAACTTCTTGCTGCCCGCAACGGGCAATTTTAGCCCTTTCTTCCGGCCTAGCCAAATAGTAATTTACCAAATCCAATGTTTCTTCTGCACTCTTAGTCCATACCAGGTGATGGTGGTTTTTAAAGTAGTATTCAACGGCAGGAGTCCACTGGGTGAGATGAAAACCTCCACAGCCTAGAACTTCGAAGGTACGCATACTCATCATAGTCTGGGAATCAACTACTGAATGCAACCCCAGAATTATCGGAACACTGGCGCAGATCGCCGGCAGGTCTTCAGGGGGGAGATACCCGCCATAAAACCTGGGCTCTATATTAAAAGGCCGCTCGGGATCAACCCACCACTGGAGCCCATATATCTTTAAGTTATATCCTCCTTCCATCAGGGGGCTAAGAACTTGATTGGCCCCTTTGATTCTTTCCGGAAAGTCGTAATTATTGCCTACAAAAACTATATCATGCCGAAAACGGCTATCCGGACTTACACTTCTGTGAAATCTGGGATTACAGGCAAATGGCACCAAATATGCATCTATGCCATTTTGTTTATAGGCAGGTATAGACTCCTTACAGGTAGTAAATACATAGGCTGATTCCCGAGCATGGGGTAAAGAAAGCGAATTAAAAAAGACAGGGTCTTCTATTGCCCAAAAAATATGGGGGACATTCTTCTGATGAAGAATTGGGAAAAGTATATCGAGTGTCTCCCATCCTCCTTCACTGAATACATAGTCCGGTTGAAACCGATCGAGAATTTTCACCCAATTTTTTTCTCTGACTACATTGGTATAACTCACCTGGTGCCCTAGATCAGCGAAAGCCTGAGCCATACCATACTTTATTATGGGAGCATCGTTAGAAAAAAATATCTTCACAAGCTGTACTCCTTTGCTGATACTCTCTTCTAACAATGTATGCAGTCTAAAAACAACGTGTTACCTAGCAGTCTAAAAGCAATTGGTAAACATCTGCCTTATCTTTTTTCCCAAGCTGAAGGCCAAATCTTTTTCTTCTGTTTTCTCAGGTATTTCCCGCAATCTTCCCGCATATTGGCTGTGGTGCCGGAAGTTTTCGTACAGTTGAAGGCGTTTTTCTTTCTCCTTTATCGCATTTTGCAATTCTTCCACGATTTTTTGGTAATGGTTTATTTCTTTATTAAGCGCTGTATTTCTGTTCTCTGCCTTGCGAATCCCTTTCTTTAAGCTGGAGATGTCTCTCTCATAAAAAAATATTCGGCGACGAAGGTTCCAGTTTTCCTCCTCTACCTTGGCTATTTCTTCCTCAATTTGATGCAGCACTTCGTTCAAAGAGCTTTTTTCCCTGACCTCTTGTTCTCTTTCTACAAGTTTTACGACCTGCTCCCGGGTAGCTATTATCATATAGTCCATAAAATAAGTTACGCAAATCTCGTAGCCCCTTACTTCTCCTTCCCAGTAAAGGTCTAAAATGTTTACAATAAAATCTGTCTGCTGCCCTTTATCCAAAGAAGAATCCAAATCAACGAGCGGAATCCGGTCCCTCACTGTTTCTTCCCTAGCCACCAACTCCATTTCTCCCGCAACATCTTCCAACAAACAAAGGATATCCAGCTTTATGCAGGCCTCCAACACCTGTCCCTGAATTTTCATCTCAGTATATTTCACTTTTATTTTCAGGTCATCCATGGATCGGTAAATTTTGTCAATGGTGTACACAACCTGCTCCTTGACCCTGCGGGGATTCTTCAACTGTGCCACAACCACAGGCGACCATATAGAAAGTGATCCAGTCATTTTAAGCCACCTCTTTTATTTCTCTTAATAAAATTTATATTACGCAAAAAGTTAAGTATGATTCCGCTGCTTAAGGCTGCTATCCTCCGAATTAACTCGATGCTGCAGCAGCAAAAGCTAGGTATATATTCAGAAAAAGAAAAAACCTGCATGATATCATGCAGGCATCCTGTCCATCCTGTTTTCAATTTATGGATTAGCAGAAGCAATCCTTACCTCAGAGTTTTGATTATCATAAACAAACAGTTCTACTGTCTCAGTCAACACATCAGCATAGGTATATGAAACTCGCCTTACTATTTTCCTTTCTTCCAGTTTTATAACAAACAAATTGGGATAAGTTGATTCTAAAACCCCTTCTCTCTCTATTATACGGTTTCTTCCCCGGTTTGCTTTCAACCTGATTTTACTCCCTACAAAGGATTCCAGATCCTTTTTAATATTTTCTATAGCCCTGGGAGAACTCAAATTATCACCTTCTTTGTTTATATATATCAAAACAATTGTACCC
>JACIYB010000050.1 GCA_014360155.1 Syntrophomonadaceae bacterium | reverse complement strand
ACTGCTTTCTACTAAGATGATATCGATTATTTTTAGATTTAATTTAAATAAAAATTGAATAGCTACTTATGAAGGTGGATAACGGTAATGACCTATTATTTCCCATCTTAAAAGACAGTCTTCTTCCCTGGCAATTCCGGCATTATGTATAACCAGGGGGATACCATTACTTTTTTGGCGGTCGCTTATAATTCCACAGTGTTGTTCTCCATTGGGAAAACGCCAGTAGACAACATCGCCCCATTTCCAGTCATCCGGGTTTTTTCTTGGATCTGTACTCAATTCTAAACCGTAACGCTTAAAAAATGTTATCTGGTTAGGAACACGACGATGGTCTATATTGGGGTCAGGCCCATCCAGCCCCCATATTTGGGGATAAAGGTCGAAATTGTTTTGCATATCTTCATGAATGAGCTCTTGTAAATCTATTCCTGCATTTCTGAAAGCGCGGATTACTACATCAGTACATGCTCCCTGGTTGGAAGGGACGTCACCCCCCGGATAGTCTATCTTAACGTAGGATGCATTATAACGGGTGTGATTCTTTACTTCCTGCCTAGCTCCCAATAATACTAAATCAGGAATCGTTAATTTATCTGCCGGAATACTTTCAACTGGGGAAGGAATATCCGCCGCTGATGATTCTAAATATGGAAGATTTATTTTTTGCTTTATATCTCTAGTGTTTAATCCGGCAAAGGATAAGCTTCCAATAACTAGAATAAAAACAATAAACCATAGTCTGTGGGTTAAAACTCTTCTTTTCAATTGTGAAATCTCCTTTTTTATGTTTAACTGAAGAGTGTTTAGAAATAAGCGAACTTTCTATTCTTTATGATATCATTAAGTATAATATTATAAAAAATGGTTTTAAGAAGACTAGAAAATGCAAACCAATATCTTTAGAACATGTTTTTTGATTTAAAAGAATAACGTAATATATCGCGTTTATCTCTGATTGATTATAAATTGTCCATTTAAAGGTGGTATTATCGATGCCGGGAAAAATCCGAGATCTTAATGAACAGCAAAAAGAAGCAGTTTTGCATCTTAACGGCCCCTGTATGGTTCTTGCCGGGGCTGGAAGCGGCAAAACGCGGGTACTTACTAGCAGAATTGCCTATCTTATAGATAACGGTGTTTCTCCTAATTCAATACTCGCTATAACCTTTACCAACAAGGCAGCTCAGGAGATGAGAGAACGCGTAACAACTATGGCTTCCGGCTACACATGCCAGTGGATTCAGACTTTTCATGCCGCATGTCACCGGATTTTGAGGATGGACATAAAGCATTTGGGATATGATGATAACTTTAATATAATAGATGAATCAGAAAGCAGGTCATTGATCAAGGCCATCCTGAAAGAGAAAAATGATTATGAGACAAGACCAGAGAAACTGCTTTATTTTTTTAAAACGGCCAAGAATAGTCTGGTAAATGCTGAAGTCTATTTTAGAAACTTAAACCTGCCAAGTGAAATAAGGGAAAAGTATTATCATATATTCCATACTTACAATTTTCGGCTGAAAGAACTGAATGCCCTCGATTTTGAAGACCTTATAGGGCTGTGTATAGAGCTGTTCAGGAAACATCCTCCAGTTCTGGAGAAATACCAGCAGTTATTTAAACATATCATGGTTGACGAATACCAGGACACCAATTATGCTCAGTATTTGTGGGTTAAGATGCTTGCTGCCGGTCATGGCAACATTTTTGTGGTAGGAGATCCAGACCAGTCTATCTACAGCTGGAGAGGGGCTGAACCTTATAATATTAAGCGGTTTTTGCGGGATTACCCCAATACTCGGGTTATAAAACTGGAGAAGAATTACCGGTCAACATGGCATATACTTGCTGCGGCCAATGCTGTTATCAGCAACAATGTTGACCGGGAAGAAAAAAGACTGTATACAGACCGGGATGGCGGAGAAAAAATTGTACAGTTTTGTGCTCGGGACAGTTTCCAAGAAGCCCAGTTCGTAGCAGATACTATTGAAAAACTGGTAGAGCGTGAAGGAAGGAGATACCGGGAATGTGCTGTATTTTACCGAACCCACGCCCAGTCCCGCATTCTGGAAGAAGCTTTATTGCGGAAGTATATACCGTATCGTATTATCGGGGCCCGGAAATTCTATGAGAGAAAGGAGATCAAAGACATAATTGCCTACTTGAGGCTTGCCTGTAACAACAACGATAGGCTGAGCTTTAGAAGGGTAATAAATATTCCCCGACGCGGGATAGGTGAAAAAACTATTGAAAAGGTTGAAGCTTATGCGTTGAGTAAGAGGATACCTATATTGGAAGCTTTAATAAATACTTCGGCGATACCCGGCATAAGCGAAAAAATAAAGAAAAACATGGAAGAATTTTACGGAATGATAAAATTTTTTGCTGGTTTAGCCGATTCGGGGGCGTCTTTAAAGGAGATAATTGATAGTGTTGTTGAGGTGAGCGGGTATATAGAAGAAATGAAGAAAAGTGAAACTATAGATGTTGAAATGCGCATCGAAAATTTACAGGAATTAAGATCTATGGCATTGGAATTTGAAAAAGAGGGCGGAGGGGAACTGATAGATTTTCTCACCCGGATAGCACTGGTGCAGGATACAGATGATATAGATTATTCCGATTCAGTCTTGCTCATGACATATCACGGCGCTAAAGGTCTGGAGTTTCCGGTAGTCTTCATGACCGGGATGGAAGAGGGAGTTTTTCCGTCTTACCGCAGTGAAACACCTGAAGAAATGGAGGAAGAAAGAAGGCTTTGCTATGTAGGTATAACCCGTGCAAAAGAGAGACTTTACCTTACAAATGCCGTAACCCGCTTGCTCTACGGTTATGAGCGCAATAACCCGCCTTCCAGATTCCTGAAAGAAATACCCCAAGATCTGTTAACTCTACCTGGGCAGAGAGAAAGTTTAACGTTAGAGGAAGGGGATACTGTAGTACATAAAAAATTTGGTGTGGGAATCGTTACCGGCCTGAGAGAGGAAGAAGATATTGCTGTAATTGACTTTGGGCAGGTTGGAATTAAAATGCTGCGTTTGGATATAGCACCTCTGGAAAAAATAAGCTAAGAAACCGCTGGCTTCAGGAGGAATGGACAGTGCCTGATGTTGCTTCCCGTATTAACGAACTGAGAGAAGAAATAAGAAAACATGATTACCGTTACTATGTGCTTGATGACCCCCTGATAAGCGATGCCGAATATGATGCCATGATGGCTGAATTGATACGGCTGGAAAAAGAACACCCTGAGTTTATTACTGCTGATTCGCCTACCCAGAGGATAGGGGGAGCGGTTGCGGAAAAATTCGAAACTGTCACCCACCGCTATCTGCTGCTGAGCCTGGATAATACCACTTCATTGGAAGGACTTCGAGAGTTTGACAGGAGAGTATCTAGGCTGACAAGCAATGTTTCTTATGTTGCAGAGCTGAAAATAGACGGTGTTTCCATAGCTCTTGTTTATGAAAATGGGATTTTGGTAAGTGCTGCTACCAGGGGAGATGGCCGGGTAGGAGAAGATGTAACAGCGAATGTCAGAACAATAAAAAGCATACCTCTTAAATTGAACCGTCAGATATCGCGGTTGGAAGTACGCGGTGAGATCTACATGCCCAAAAAGGAGTTTTTAAGGCTGAACCAAGAGAAGGAAGAAAAAGGAGAAAAGGTATTTGCAAATCCCCGAAATGCTGCTGCCGGGTCATTGAGACAGCTTGATCCGGCTGTAACTGCCAAACGAGCACTGGCAGGTTTCGTTTATGATATTTTATATATTGAGGGGGCTTCAGTTGACAGCCATATACAGGCTCTGGAATTTCTGCGGGATCAGGGACTGCCGGTAAATTCCGAGTTCCGTTTTTGTCCTGATATAGATGCTGTCTATGAATACAGCCAGGAGTATTACCGGAAAAGACATGAGCTTTCGTATGAGATAGATGGAATAGTTGTTAAACTGGATTCGCTTGCTGCGCGGCAGAAACTTGGAGCAACAGCCAAGAGCCCGCGTTGGGCTGTAGCCTACAAATTCCCGGCGGAAGAAAAGGAAACCCGTTTGCTTGATGTAGAGATAAACGTGGGCCGTACCGGAGTAATAGTTCCTACTGCTTTGCTGGAATCTGTAACATTGGCAGGCACTACCGTGAGCAGGGCGAGCATGCACAATTTTGATCTGGTTAAAGAAAAGGATATACGGATTGGCGATACGGTGCTGATTCACAAGGCAGGGGATATAATTCCTGAGATTATCGGACCTGTTGTGGAAAAGAGAACGGGACAGGAACGGGTAATTGCTCCTCCCGAGAAATGTCCTGCATGTGGTAGTCGGGTAGTGCGGTTTAAAGGGGAGGTTGCCTACCGCTGTGAAAACATAAACTGCCCGGCGCGCCTGAAGGAAAGCTTGATTTTTTATGCTTCGCGTGAGGCTATGGATATCAACGGTCTGGGGCCAGCGTTAATAGACCAGATGGTGAAAAAAAAGTTTGTGAGCAAAATAGATGATCTCTATTTCCTGGAAGAGGAAAAAATAGCAGGCCTTGAAAGGATGGGTTCCAAATCAGCTTCCAATTTAATCGCTGCTATAGAAGCAAGCAAGTCCAGACCGCTGTACAGGCTTATTACAGCGCTAGGAATACGGCATATCGGTGCTAGAACCGCGCGTATTTTGACAGAATATTTTCATGATATTGATGATTTTTACAGGGTAAAGGCGGATGATCTTACAAGAATACCTGAAATCGGACCCAAGATGGCAGAAAGCATTATGAGGTTTTTTGCCGAGCCCCACAATATAGAAATGATTGAGAGGCTGAAAGCCGCTGGTGTTAATACGAAGGAAGTGCCGAAAGGGACGAAGGAGCAGATTTTAAGAGAAAAGACTTTTGTTATTACAGGTACCCTAAAATCAATGACCAGGGCTGAGGCCAGAGAAAAAATAGAAAGACTGGGGGGAAAGGTTACAGAGAGTGTGAGCAAAAAAACGGATTATGTTGTTCGCGGGGAAAAGCCCGGCAGTAAATATGATAAAGCTGTCCAGTTAGGAATTAATATCTTAGATGAGGATGATTTTCTGGAAATGATAGGTAGCTGACAGCGAGAAGAAGTATAGCTTAAATAGCATTTCAGCATTTTGAGCTTCGCGGAGTGTAAAATTGTTAGTCTATAATGTCTATTTTTGATATAATACTGAACATAGCTGGTGTAAAGCCTGTAAGGAGGTAATTTCATGATCAGCATAAGAGAGGTAGAACATGTTGCCCTGCTGGCAAGGCTCAGTTTGAGCGAAAAAGAAAAGGAAATATTCGCTGAGCAGCTGAGCACTATCCTGGATTATATAAATAAATTGAATGAGCTGGATACCGACGGGGTAGAACCGCTGTACCATATACTTCCAATATATAATATTTTTAGAGAAGACGAGGTCAAAACAGGCACTTCCCGGGAAGATATATTGGCAAATGCTCCCCAGGTCGAGGAAGGCCAATATAAAGTGCCTAAAATTATATGAGAAGGTGGTCGCGGAAAGATGGAGCTATATGAGTTGACCTTGCACGAGCTAAAGGACTTGCTAAAAAAGAAGGAAGTATCTTCAAAAGAGGTAGTAAAATCGTTTTTTTCCCGTATAAAGAAAATAGATAATAAAGTGAAAGCCTTTGTTACGCTCTGTGAGGAAGAGGCATTGGAAAAAGCCTGTGAATGTGACCAGCAACAGGAATACGACGGTATAGCCGGTATTCCATACGGCCTAAAAGATATTATCTGTACGCGAGGGGTAAAGACCACCTGCTGTTCCAAGATACTGGAAAACTTTATTCCTCCTTATGATGCGACTGTTGCCCGGAAATTGAAGGAAAAAAAAGGGATCCTGGCGGGGAAGCTTAACATGGATGAATTTGCTATGGGTTCCTCTACTGAAAACTCAGCGTTTTTTCCTACGCGTAACCCATGGGATCTCGAAAGGGTACCTGGGGGATCTTCAGGTGGGTCAGCAGCAGCTGTAGCGGCTGGTGAAGTTCCCTTTGCCTTGGGAACAGATACAGGCGGATCCATTCGCCAGCCAGCTTCTTTTTGCGGAGTAGTAGGTTTAAAGCCTACATACGGGAGGGTTTCGCGCTGGGGTGTCGTGGCTTTTGCTTCCTCCCTGGATCAGGTGGGTGTTTTCAGCAGGGATGTTAGGGATTGTGCCCTGGTAATGAATATTGTCTCCGGACATGATCCTATGGATTCTACAAGTGTGGATATCGAAGTTCCTGATTATGAGAGTTTTTTAACAGGCAACATTAAAGGACTGAAAGTGGCTTATCCCCGGGAATATTTTCAACAGGGCGTGGATGAAAAAATCAGGGAAACTGTTAAGAAGGCACTGCACAAATTTGAAGATCTGGGAGCTGTAGTGGAGGAAGTAACTCTTCCTCACAGTGAATATGCGCTCCCGGCTTATTACTTGATAGCCCCGGCTGAAGCCAGTGCTAATTTGGCCCGCTATGATGGAGTCAGATATGGATTCCGCGACTTCGAAGCTGACAATGTTGTGCAGATGTTTTCTAAAACCCGGGCTGCAGGTTTTGGTGACGAGGTAAAAAGAAGGATAATGCTGGGTACGTACGCACTCAGTTCAGGCTATTATGACGCTTATTACCTTAAAGCCTTGAAAGTAAGGAGGTTAATAAGCCGGGATTTTAATGAAGTTTTTAAGGATTTTGATGTAATTGTAGGACCAACGACTCCTACAACAGCCTTTAAACTAGGGGAGCAGAGCGATCCTTTGCAACTGTACATGAATGACATACTGACGGTTCCCATCAATATGGCCGGATTACCGGGAATATCTATTCCCTGCGGATTTGTTGAAGGGCTGCCGGTAGGTATGCAGATAATAGGCAGACCGTTTGATGAAGGAACTCTTTTGCAAGCTGCTTATTCATATGAACAAAATACCGATTATCATACAGTTAAACCGGTGCTGGGGGTGGAATGACTTTGTCTGGGGATTATGAAACAGTTATAGGATTGGAAGTCCATGTAGAGCTTAAGACTGCGAGTAAAATATTCTGTTCATGTTCAACTTCTTTCGGTGCTGAACCCAATACCCAAGTTTGTCCGATATGTTCAGGCTTTCCTGGGATGCTGCCGGTTTTGAATCATAAAGTAGTTGATTATGCTATTAAAGTGGGCCTGGCTCTCAATTGTGAAATAGCCGAATTCTGCAAATTTGACAGGAAAAACTATTTTTATCCAGATTTGCCCAAGGCTTTTCAGATATCGCAGTATGACCTGCCTATCTGTAAAAACGGGTATTTGGATATTGATATAAATGGAGATAAAAGAAGGATTAGGATAACTCGTATACATATGGAAGAAGATGCTGGGAAGCTCGTTCACCAGGGGGATATCACTACTACTCCGTTTTCGCTGGTAGATCTTAACCGTTCTGGGGTCCCGCTGTTGGAGATCGTATCTGAACCCGATATGCGCAGTGGTGCGGAAGCAAGGGCTTATATGGAAAAATTGCGTTCAATCCTGCTATTTACCGGTGTATCTGACTGTAAAATGCAGGAAGGCTCGCTGCGCTGTGATGCCAACGTTTCTGTCAGGCCCCGGGGACAGCGGGAACTCGGTGTTAAGACTGAAATTAAGAATATGAACTCCTTTCGTGCCGTAGAAAAAGCTATAGATTATGAAGCCAAGAGACAGATGGAAGCGCTGGAATACGGCGAGGAGATTATACAGGAAACCAGGACATGGGATGAGGAAAAACAGGTAACCAGGTCTATGCGTTCAAAAGAAGAAGCGCATGATTACCGTTATTTTCCGGAGCCGGACCTTCCACCGCTTAAAATTACTCCTGAATGGATAGAAGAGATACAGGCCAGTTTGCCGGAAATGCCGGATCAGGCCCGGGGGAGGCTGATGGAGCAGTATGGGTTGTCTGAATACGATGCTTCTATTATAACTCAGAGTCCAGATTATTTGGCCTTTTTTGACGAGTGTCTCAGGAATTACAGCAACGCCAAGACAGTAGCCAACTGGATGATGGGTGAGCTGAGCAGGCTCCTTAACCAAAATAATATGGAAATAAGTGAGTGCCTGGTAAAGCCTGAAGATCTGATTAAATTGCTCGGTCTTATTGATAACGGAACTATCAGCGGGAAAATGGCCAAAACTGTTTTCGAAGAGATGTTTGCCGGCGGGAAAAAACCGGAACTGATAATTAAAGAAAAAGGGATGGAGCAGATATCAGATGAGGGAACCCTAAAGGCTGTAATAGAAGAGGTTGTAGCAAATAACCAAAAAGTTTTGCAAGATTATAAAAACGGCAAGAAAAAAGCCTTCGGTTTTTTTGTGGGCCAGGTTATGAAAGCTACGAAGGGACAGGCTGACCCGTCTGCAGTAAACAAACTTTTGCGGGAACGGTTAGATAAATAGCATTTTGATGATATAGATCTATTGCTTATGTGAGAGCAGAAAAATCGATAAATTTAAAAATAATTTCAAAATTGAAAGGAAGTGATAAAAAGTGACATGGGAGAGTATGAACAGGGATTGGTTTCTTGAAGAAGGTTCTAAAGTATATGTGGTAGATACAACTCTCCGTGATGGGGAGCAAACAGCGGGGGTTGTTTTTACAAATGATGAAAAGATAAAGATAGCTTCCTATCTTGATCAAATTGGGGTAGATCAAATCGAGGCAGGAATACCTGTTATGGGCGGATTTGAGAAGGAATGCATAAAAGCGATTGTAGGGCTGGGACTGAAGGCTAGTATTATGGCCTGGAACAGGGCTGTGATTTCAGATATAAAGGAATCGATCAGCTGTGGAGTAGACGCTGTTGCTATTTCCATCTCCACTTCTGATATACATATAGAGCACAAGCTGCAGACTACCCGCCAGGAAGTTTTAAACCGGATGTCGGACGCAGTTAAATTTGCCAAGGACCATGGGCTGTACGTGTCTGTGAATGCCGAGGATGCCTCTCGTTCCAATGTTGAATTTTTAACAGAATTTGCCTTAATAGCAAAACATGCTGGGGCTGACCGTTTGCGGTTTTGTGATACAGTTGGAACTCTAACACCGTTATCGACTTATCGTTATATAAAAACCCTCATAGATGCGGTAGGGTTGAATATCGAAATGCATACCCATAATGATTTTGGAATGGCCACTGCCAATACCCTGTCCGGTGTATATGCCGGAGCGAATTATGTTGGGGTGACAGTTAACGGGCTGGGAGAAAGAGCCGGAAATGCCTGCCTGCAGGAAGTAATAATGGGGCTTAAGTACCTGATGGGACTGGATGTTCCCTACAATACCAGGCTTTTTAGAGAAATAGCCGAATATGTAGCCGAGGCTTCAGGTCGTATATTACCATTGAGCAAGCCTATTGTAGGATCTAATATATTTGCTCACGAATCAGGCATTCATGGCGATGGAGTGCTTAAAAATCCTCTTACTTATGAAGTATTCAGCCCTGAAGAGGTGGGACTGGAGAGGCAGATTGTCATAGGCAAACATTCTGGCACTGCGGCTATACGCAGCAAGTTTTTCGAGTATGGAATTCAGCTTACTGAAAGCGAAGCCCAGGATATTTTGGCCAGGGCCAGGGAGATGTCGATAGAGAAAAAGCGTTCTTTGTTTGATAAGGAACTAGGGTATATATACAAAAAGTACTTAGAAGAAAAAAAGAGAGGGGATAAAACTTGGGGAAGACAATAGCGGAAAAAATATTGTCCAGTAAAAGTGGACAGGATGCAAAAGCAAATGACATAGTAATTGCGGATCTTGATTTTATTATGGGCCAAGATGGCACTTCACCGCTGGCAATTAAGGCTTTTTACGAGATGCGAGGTTTGAAGGTTTTCGATCCTTTGCGCATAGCTATGGTGATAGACCACAGCGCGCCCAGCCCGTTAGAAGGGGTTTCCGAATTACACCGACAAATGCGGGAATTTGCTCAAAAACAAGGTATTAATTTTTACGACATAGGGGATGGCGTCTGCCATCAGCTGCTGCCTGAGCAGGGGCATGTTGTGCCTGGTGATCTTGTGATAGGTGCTGACTCGCACACATGTACTTACGGTGCCATTAATGTGTTTTCCACTGGTGTTGGTTCTACTGATCTGGCGGCTGGAATTATATCGGGCAAACTCTGGTTCAAAGTGCCTGAGACGTTTAAGTTTGTGTTGAACGGCAAGCTGCCTCCGGGAGTTTTTTCCAAAGACCTCATACTTTATTTGATTGGGGATGTAACTGCAGACGGTGCAACCTATATGGCAGCTGAATATACAGGGGAGACTATAGAGGAACTGTCAGTGGAAGCCAGGTTTACCATAAGCAATATGGCTGTTGAAATGGGAGCTAAATGTGGACTGATGGCTGCCGATGAGAAAGCAATAAATTGGGTCAGAAAACACAGCAGGAGAGATTTTGAACCTGTAAAAGCGGATCCGGACGCTGTTTATGCTAAAGTAAAAGAATACGACGTGTCTAACCTGGAACCTCAGGTTGCCAAGCCTCATACAGTTGATAATGTATCCCCCATAGGAGAAGTGCTTGGCATACCTGTCCAGCAGGGCGTTATAGGCACATGTACAAACGGGCGCTTGGAAGACCTGCGCATAGCTGCTCAAATATTAAAAGGCAGGAAGATTCATAAAAATTGCCGTCTTATTGTGGCTCCTTCATCACGGCAGGTTATGCTGGAGGCCATAAAGGAAGGGGTATTGGAAATACTGGTCAGGGCTGGGGCTGCTGTAGTAACTCCGGGGTGTGGACCCTGTGTAGGGACTCACAACGGTGTTCCTTCGGACGGAGAAAACGTTATATCTACAGCTAACCGTAATTTCAAGGGCAGAATGGGAAATAACCGTGCTTTTATATATTTAGGGTCACCTGCTACTGTTGCAGCTTCGATGTTAACAGGGAAGATAACAGACCCGCGTGAGTTTTTTGTATAAACTGAAGAGCTGTTTTGGTTAATTGTTAGCTGAAAGGAGACTTCTGGGCATGGATTTAAAAGGTAGGGTACACAAGTTTGGTGATGATATAAATACTGACTATATTATTTCAGGACGCTATAAATTCAAGACCTTAGATATGAAAGAATTGGCGAAGCACGTCATGGAGGACCTTGATCCTGATTTCTATTCCAAAGTCAAGGAAGGGGATTTCATAGTAGGCGGCAAAAATTTTGGCTGTGGTTCATCGCGCGAACAGGCTCCTCTTGCCATTATTAACGCGGGGATAAGCGCGGTTATAGCCAAGTCTTTTGCTCGAATATTTTACCGCAACTGCATTAATACGGGTCTGCCTCTTATTGAATGCGACACAGATAGAATCGATGAAGGTGATGAACTGGAAATTGATTTACATAAAGGCGTTCTGCACAATTCGACTAAAGGTCTAGATATTCCTATTACACCTTTACCTGGAGTAATGCTTAAGATATTGTCTGATGGCGGGCTGGTAGAGCATTTTAAAAAATATGGCACTTTTAAATTTGATTGACCTCTCATGCCCCGAAGACACAATTACTGATGAAAATGGAAGAGGGGCTGAAGGCTTAAGAACGCTCGGGTCCGGTCTTAAGCTTAACTGGTGAGCTAAAAAGGGTGGGGTATAGGGATTCTTGGCCCAAAGAGTAAACCTTTAAGCGCATTCTAATGCCTTTATCCCCCAGCGCTAACCTTAAGCTTTCATCCTCAAAAAGTTATTTTCGTATTAATATCTAAATTAAAATAATTGTCTTGCAGGGAAAAGCTATTATGACTTTAAGTTAGGAGGAGATTTGCTGTTGGCTGCTACTTTAACGGGAGAGAAAATTACTGTTCAAGACGGGGTTTTGAATGTACCTGATAAACCCATCATACCATTTATCGAAGGAGACGGGACAGGTCCTGATATATGGGCTGCTGCTTCTCGTGTCTTCGATGCTGCGGTAGAGAAAACCTATAAGGGGAAGAGATCGATTGTCTGGAAAGAAGTAATGGCCGGAGAAAAGGCATTTAATAAAACTGGGGAATGGTTGCCGCAGGAAACCGTGGAGGCGATCAGGGAATATGTAATTGCCATAAAAGGGCCTCTTACTACTCCTATTGGTGGAGGGATTCGTTCGCTGAATGTTGCCCTTCGCCAGGAACTTGATCTTTACGTTTGTTTGCGTCCGGTCAGGTATTTTCCGGGGGTACCCTCTCCTGTAAAGCGCCCGGAAGATACAGATATGGTGATTTTCCGGGAAAACACGGAAGATATATATGCAGGGATAGAGTATCCCAGCGGTTCGGAGGAAGCCAAAAAGCTTATTGCTTTTTTGCGAGAAGAGCTTGGGGTTAAAAAGATCCGTTTTCCTGAAACCTCCGGGATAGGAATTAAGCCGGTTTCAGAAGAGGGGAGTAAACGCTTGGTGCGTGCGGCAATAGATTATGCTGTTAAGGAAGGCAGGAAGAGCGTGACCCTGGTGCATAAAGGCAATATAATGAAGTTTACAGAGGGCGCTTTTAAACAATGGGGCTATGAAGTAGCCGAGAAAGAGTTCGGCGATAAAACGTTTACCTGGGACCAGTATGACAGGATAAAAGAGAAAGAAGGAGCTGCTGCTGCAGACAGGGCCCAACGGGAAGCAGAAGCTGAGGGAAAAATAATCATCAAGGATGCTATCGCTGATATCTTTTTGCAGCAAATATTGACTCGTCCAACTGAGTTTGATGTTATAGCTACTTTAAATCTTAATGGGGACTATATTTCTGATGCCCTTGCCGCTCAAGTCGGTGGTATAGGAATTGCTCCCGGTGCCAATATTAACTATGAAACAGGGCACGCTGTTTTTGAAGCTACACACGGGACGGCTCCTAAATATGCGGGGCTTGACAAAGTTAATCCTTCTTCTGTTATTCTTTCTGGGGTAATGATGCTCCAGCATATTGGCTGGCACGAAGCGGCCGACAGCATTATTGCTTCTATGGAAAAAACTATTGCCAGTAGGGTAGTTACCTACGATTTTGCTCGCCTCATGGACAGTGCAAAAGAAGTAAAGACCTCAGAGTTCGGCGATGAGCTGATAAAAAACCTTTAAAAGGTTTTGTGCGGATCGTTTGATATGATATTACTGTGTCAATGCCAAGGAATCGGGGTTGTTCCCGATTCTATTTCTTTAACAAACAACGTATGCTGTTAGCAGCGGTACTGTTGTAAAAGCATTCATATGTAATTGCGAGGAGGGTCTTGGATGAAAATAATAGATTTTTACAGAAAAGGTGCGCCTGTTTTATCGATGGAGGTTTTTCCGCCTAAAAAGAATTACCCGTTAGAAACGATATTTTATACTCTCAATGGTTTAAAGAAATTGAAACCTGCTTATATAAGTGTTACTTATGGAGCCGGGGGAGGCAATAAGGACCGGACAGTCGAAATTGCATCCCGGATAAAAAAGGAATACGGGATAGAGTCACAAGCTCACTTAACCTGTATTGGGCACAGCAAAAGCCAGGTAAGTTCAATTTTAGATGAGTTGCTGGAGGAAGACATACATAACGTTATGGCCCTGCGAGGCGATATTCCTCAGGATGATCCTGATATTGACTTTAGTAAACAGGAATACCGTTATGCCTGGGAATTGGTGAGGGATATACGGGCCAAGGGGGATTTCGGAATTGCTGCAGCGGCTCATCCAGAGGGTCATCCTGAATGCCGCAGGCTGAGCGAAGATCTGGAGCATTTGAAAAAAAAGGTAGACATGGGTGTGGACTTTCTGATAACCCAGTTATTTTTTGACAACCGTATATTCTACGATTTTATTGAAAAAGCCCAGAAAAAAGGCATTAACTGCCCGATAGTCCCTGGGATAATGCCGGTTTTAAACTCCCGGCAAATAAGGAGGATAATTTATCTTTGTGGGGCGTCGATACCTGCGAAATTGCTTAAGCTTGTGGATAAGTATGAAAACAGCCCGCTGGACATGGAAAAGGCAGGAATAGAATACGCCAGCCAGCAGGTGGCAGACCTTATTGCAAATAAAGTTCCGGGTATACATTTATATACCATGAATAAGACTGAGCAGATCAGTCAGATAGTCAAAAATGTAGGATTGGGCTAAAACTGTGCTTATTAGGGAAGGGGCGATTCTGACAAATAATTTTTTCATTTCCGCTCTTCCCTGTTTTGACCTTTAATAATAAGCCAGCCCTAAGGTCCCGGGTCCGACATGGGTGCCTATGACAGGTCCTGCTTCGGCGATCAGTACATCGCCATTATATATTTTACTAACCTCACAGCGCAGTTTTTCAGCTTCTTCTAATTCATCGACATGGGCAATACCTATTTTCTCTACATTTTGCAGATCTTTTTTCAATTCTTCCAAGATTGTTTTAACTGCCTTCTGTTTGGACCTTATTTTTTTAAAGACTTCTATACGGCCATTCTGCAAATGCAGTATTGGTTTGATCTGCAATATATTGCCCACATATTTACTTAAATGGCTTATTCTTCCGCCTCGGGCCAGGTATTCTAAATTATCTACTACAAAAAACAGCTTGTTTTTGCTCTGAATTTCCTGCAGTTTTCGCCTTATATCATCCATTTTTTCCCCTTGAGCTAGCATTTCACAGGCTTTTATTACCTGTAGAGCAAGGCCTATTGCTGTAGAACGAGAATCGACAATATGAATTTTAACAGCTTCATTATTAAGCATATCTCTGGCCATTGACGCTGACTGAGCGGTACCTGAGAGTTCTGAAGATATCAGCAAGACGAGCACTTCGGCTTCGTTTGGCAGGCTGGTAAATATTTCAAAAAAATCCCCCGCAGACGGTTGGGAGGTTTTGGGGAAAATGGGTTCTTTTCTTAACCAGCTGTAATAATATCTATTAGATAGATTAACCCCCTCTTTAAAAACTTTATCCCCAATCTGTACATTTAGCGGTACAATTTTTACTCCGTACTGTTCAACTAT
>JACIYB010000005.1 GCA_014360155.1 Syntrophomonadaceae bacterium | reverse complement strand
TCCATGCCAATACCAAATTAAACAATCCCAAGTCTTTTGCTAAAAATAGATTCAGTAAATCAAATCCCCCTAAATCTGATAAGGACTGTAAATTAGGTGTTCATACCGCCAGCAATGCCCACAACAACAAAAAGTATGATTTTTACTGGGGGTATAAGAATCATGTTCTTACAGATGCTATTTCTGGTTTACCTATAGCTGAAATTACTACTACTGCTGATGTTGCAGATTCATCTGTAGCTATTGATATCCTCAGTAAAACTAATGAATGGTTTCCGTTAGAGGAAACTTATTTCATCGCTGATAAAGGCTATGATACAAAGGCTATTCATAACTATATCCGCCATGAGCTTAATGGCCATGCTTTTATACCCCTGAATACCAGAAATTCTAAAAACCATGATACCCTGCCAGATGGACGCGTTCTTTGCGATGCTGGCCTAGCAATGCATAAAGATGGCAAGCAATATCTTGAAAATCGAACTAAGCAAAAGTATTCATGCCCTTTTAAATACTCAAAAGATGATAGTTTGTGTCCCTGTAAGCATCCTAATTACTTTAATGGCAAGAAACATCGCGGATGTACTAAGTATATAACTATTACTGATGATTATCGCTCTTCCATTAACCGGGAATCCATCTTTTTTAAGCAAATTTATGCTCTAAGAACTGAATCGGAAAGATACAACTCCCGCTGGAAAAACCTTAATTTAGAAAAGGCATCTGCCAGAAATATGGCTTCAATAACTAATCTGAATACTATAGGACATATTTGTTTGTTAACTCTTGCCATCGCCGCTATCAGGAATAATCAAGCAGATAAAGCCAAATCTTTGGCAGGTTTTAAAGCTGTTGCTTAGATACAAATTATTATATATAAAAGATTATTTTTTTGAAAAATACTTCTTTTACCGTAGGGGTTATATGTCCTTTTTGAATTTCTCACCTAACCTAATTTCCAATTTTATTTATTTCCTTTCTCTTAACCTTGCGAATAATTACCATTTTCTCTCTTGCTTTTAAAAATTAATTAATTAATTATGCTCATCTCTCTTTTATTATAGCAAACAAATCAAATCGCCCTGGGAAAAAGGCGCCCATTTTTAAAACAAAAAACAACCTTTTTATCTTTTTCCAGGACTTGCAGGTGGGTAAAAACCTCAGAGACGGAAAGAAAGATGTCGAGGAAAAACATTATACTGCTCAAATTAGGAAACACCTGTTTTGCTATTTCATAAGCGGTGCAGTCTCTGGAAGACACAATACTGTAAATCTCTTCCTGCCTTTCTTCAAACCGGCTCCGGTACTTTTCGATAACAGGCAACAAGTCCGTGATTTCCCGGCCATGGCCTGGATATATCATGCGGGGGTTTAGCCGTTTGATTCTGTCTATAGAAGAATAGAACTCTATTTGGCTCTGTCTTTTAGGCAGAGAATTGAAGTTGTCCAGCATAACAATGGGATTGGGTGATATGTGTTCTAAAATGTGGTCTCCTGAAAAAAGCACTCCTTCCTCCTCAAGGTAAATGCAGATGGAACCTCTTGAATGACCGGGAGTGCTGATTACTGTCCCGGTATAGCTGCCCATAGATACTTTTTCTCCGTCACACAGTGTGTGACTTATCCGGCATCTGTCAACCATCTGGTTCAGAAGAAAACCGGCGACCAAACTAGCAATTCGAAAGTGAAGAGGAACCCCCATTACTCGAAGAAACTTCCAGATTTTTGCGACAGGGACATCCCACCCTGTCTCTACGGCCCTTTTGTCATCTTCGTGTGCTTTAACTTCTGCTCCCGACTGTTGGCTGAGTTTATACGCGCCGCCGTAATGGTCTGGATGTCCGTGGGTCAATATTATGCTGCTGACAGCAGAAACAGGACAACCGATTTCTGCAAGGGCTCCCTCCAGCAGATTAACTGTCTGTTTGGGGCCGGTGTCCAGTAGAACGTTTTTTTCTCCTTTAAAAAGATAAACATTAACAGGCCCAGGACTTGCGCCCGGGAGGGGAAGGCTTACCCTAAAAATATTGGGATATATTTTCCGGAATTTTGGTTTTTGCCTGATGCTGCTCATTGTTTAACATCACCATATACCAGTATACCAAAAAGAACTCCAGGAATTTACCGGATATACCCGGATTATATTATAAAATTGCCAGTAAAGGAATACCCGGTTTTTTGATTTTACAACATTATTATTAGCTGTTGTCAGGTTTAATCATATGGGTTATTGTATAGGTATACTACTTTGAGGAGGTATACGGAATATGGAATGCAGGTTCCACCCAGGGGAAAAAACTGTAGACAAGTGTATCTTGTGTTATACTCCTATCTGCAACCAATGCCTGTCAATATGTATCGATTTCAATTACGAGCACCTCTGTCCAAAATGCTTGAGAGCTCTCGGCCTCTGCTGGGATTGTACGCATGATTTTGTAAATTACTTATAGATGAACACTGTAAACGCGAAGCACGAATGTAAGTTCCAATTATTTGGTGGAACTGTGCTTGGCGGTAAGTATTGCATTTTTTTTGCTTTATACCTTAATATTAATGTATATTAAAAGAGAGGGAGAGGCGCCGATTTGGGTTTCAGGCATGATATCCTCGGGTTTTTGCTGGATTTCCCCAGCTATGGCTACGATATGATGAAAAAAATGTTTTCTGATTTTGTTCCCATCAACCAACAGGTTAACGAAGGCAGACTGTATTCTGTGCTGCAAAAGATGGAACAGGAGCAATTGATAAAAAAGAAAATCAACATGCAGCAAAACCTTCCCAATCAGAAAATTATTTATATAACACCCGCAGGGGAAAAAGAATTTTTTAACTGGCTGGATTCATGGACTGACGAAACTGACCCAGCCAAATTTGATTTCTTTAAGCAGTATCCTTTTCTCTCTAAAGTCAATTATTTCAAATACCTCAGTCCGGAAAAGATTCGTTCCAAGTTGAAAAACCAGCTTAGGATATGTCAAAAAAGACTGGAGCGGTTCCAAAAGGCGAGAGACGATATGCACAGCAGAAAAGTGGATCATTACCGGGTCAAAATTGTAGAATACGGGATTGAAGTAGAAAAGATCCGTATTCGCTGGCTGCAGGATTTGCAAGATGAATTGGAAGGGGATAGGGAAAAGCATGAATAGCAATGTCGCTGAAATAAAAGAGGGTATGTATCAGGCAGGATATATATGTGATGATAAAACCGCTACCGTGTTGTTTCTGGCTAAAGCCATGCAAAAACCGGTACTGATAGAAGGCCCGGCAGGGGTAGGCAAAACAGCTATTGCCCAGGCTTTCGCTGCTATGAGCAGCCTTCCTCTAATCAGGCTCCAGTGCTATGAGGGTATTGACGAATCAAAAGCCCTGTATGAATGGAATTACAAGCGTCAGTTGCTGCATATCCAGGCCATTGCCAATCAGCAGATTGATTTGGAACATGTGGAAGAGGAAATTTTTTCTGATTCTTTTTTGCTGAGTCGCCCTTTGCTTAAAAGTATTACTTCTGCTACTCCTACAGTTCTTTTAGTCGATGAAATCGATAAGGTCGACTTTGAGTTTGAAGCTATGCTGCTGGAACTCCTGTCGGATTTTCAAGTCACCATTCCAGAACTGGGAACGGTTAAAGCTCACCATATCCCCCATGTATTCCTCACATCAAATGCCAGCCGGGAACTGTCAGAAGCACTTAAGAGGCGCTGTTTGTATTTATACCTGGATTTCCCTTCCATTGAGAGGGAAGAACAGATACTGCGGCTTAAAATACCGGGTATACCGGAGCAGTTGGCGCAAAAAATTCCCCTCATAGTACATCGTATTCGGGGGGTGGAATTGAAGAAAGCTCCCAGCATAGCCGAAAGCATTGACTGGGCAGCTTCTCTAATATGGATGGGTAAGGAAGACCTGGATGTAGATACTGCGTTACAGACGCTTAATATATTAATAAAGCACCACGATGACATCCAAAAACTGGAATCAATATTGCGCCACCGGCAAGATCTCTATTTTATTGCTCCTAATTGAGGAGGAGACCAGCAATGACTTTTTTTAACAGCCTGCTGCAGTTTTTTGAAGAGCTGCGCCATGAAGGGGTACAGGTAACGCCTAGCCAAGCTATGGACTGTTGTCAAGCACTGCTGTATGTGAACTGGCTGAAAAAAGAACAGTTTTATACTGCGCTGTTAACGACCCTGGTAAAAGAACACAGCTATCAAGCTATTTTTGACGAGGTATACAGTAGATATTTCGAGTTCGATTTTAGTATGTCTAACCCGAAACCTAAAGAACAATTACACCAGTTAATAAAAACGGTTAATACAGCGGAGGATCCGGTCGGGGGAGAGAACCAGCTGCCGGTCGGGCTGCCCCAGAATCGAGGCAGCTCGTCACAGCCTTCCCGGGGAAGAAAAAACCCGCTGGAACAGGAATTCAGCGAGGCTAACCTGGAAGATATACGCAGGATGGAAGCCCTTTTTCCCCTAATAGCCAGGCGATTGGCAGCAAAAATGATAAAAAAAAGGAAGCGTAATGATCGGAGCAATATCAACTACAGGGGTACTATACGCCGCAGTATGGCTACTGGAGGAATCCCGGTTGATATTATTACCTCTAAAAAAGTAAGGGAGAGACCTGTCATTTTGATCCTTTGTGATGTCTCCAGTTCAGTGATGAACTTCAGCAATTTCGCCCTGGCATTGCTAGCTGCCTTGGAGAATTTCTTTCGCCAGATCCGCACTTTTGCTTTTATTGACGAGATCGACGAAATCACACATCTGCTGCAGAAAGGCAATCCCCTCAATCTCCGTTCTCACATCTTTAAAAACGCCAAAGTGGTTGGTGTTAGCGGGTACAGCGACTACGGCTTTGTTTTCAGGACTTTCTTAGATCGATATCCCGGCTGCTTGTCTCACAAGACAACAGTGCTTATTTTTGGAGATGCCCGCAATAACTGGTTCGCCGATGAAAGCTGGGTTTTGAAAAAGATAAAAGGTCAGGTGAGAAGAATTTATTGGTTCAATCCGGAACCCAAGGAAATTTGGGGCAGCGGCGACAGCAGAATGTATGAGTATATCAAATACTGTGATAAATCTTTCGCATGCCCCAATTTATTAGAGCTTGAGAAGGCAATAGGCCAGCTTTAAAAAGAGAGGAGGAACAATTATGGGTAAGTTTTTGGGAGATAGGCTGCCAGAAAATATCTGCACTTTTTTCCAAGGTAAGACCATGACCGGTATTGTTTCCACGGTTGATGAGGATGGGACCCCCCGCGGGGCTCCAATGTCCATGTTTTATGCCTTAAACGACAAGTTTATGCTAATGGCAGCGCAAAATCGCTCCCGCACTTTCAAAAACGCGCAGGAAAGGGGGAAAATAGCTCTAACTTTTGTAGGTGCAGGCGATATGGCCTTCACCGTTCAGGCCAGTGCCCGCGTGTTTAGGGAACAGATGCAAAACAGCGAACATATGGGCATATTGCTTTTAGAAATCAATACTGTAAAGAGTGATGTGGCATGCGACGTCGAAGTAAAGGAAGGAATACAGATTACATTCCGTTCACCCCGGTGGAAAGAATTTGCTGTAAAGCTGTTGGGAGAACTGCGCAGCTACAGTTTGGAGGATGTCTCGGATTTATAAATTATTATAGAGAGCAGAAGTTTTGTTTTCCCACCGGTTATAGGGGAGGGGAGAGGATGAGGGAGCTTAATCCAGAACATGTGAAAGCAGTAATTGACCTGATCAACCAAGCGCCTTATTTTAAGCTCCTTTCCATGGTTGTCAAGGATTTGGGGGTAGGATATTCCACTGTCGAAATCGATATAGGCAAAAAACATCTTAATCCATTTGAAGGGGTTCATGGAGGAGTTTATACTTCAATAATTGACACCGCTGCTTACTGGGCCGCATACTGTGAGTTGAATGAAAACCTGGGACTGATTACGCTGGATTTGCAGGTCAGCTGCCTGGCTCCCGTTAAAGGGGGCAAACTGATAAGCAGGGGCAGCCGGATAAAAATGGGCCGGACCATTTGCCTGGCTGAAGCCGTAGCTGCTGATCAGAAAGGTAAAATTGTGGCTCACGGGACATCTAAGCTGTTGGTAACCCAAGGCCTCCAGACAATCGATCAAATAATCATTGCAACCGGTAGCCAACCCCTGCCGCCAAAGTTTATAATATAAGGAAAGGAGCATATTATTTGCCATGAAAGCTTTATCTTAAAAAGGAAACTTTTTTGGGGACAGATAGGACATTGATGCACGAAAAACTCTTTTTTGTAGACAGCTTAATTCCCATTGCAGAATTGGGGCATGTGAATAAATTTCCAAACAAATTCGACTTCAAAGGGGCCAAAGAATATCTTGACTCTATAGGAAAAGATATATCTGATTTTTATTTCAAAAGAGATAATCCCTTTGCCTGGTTCTGCTATTACAGGGATTTAACTCTAATCGATATACCCGCTTTCACCAGAGAATGCTTGGAAACCTGCCGCATTGCTGATTTAATTGACCTAGAAGAAAAACGCCTGCGCGATTGCATCGGCAACAGGGATTTTAAATTATTTTTTTACCTGGTCGACCCCAGGATAGCTTTTCATGCTTATCAAAAGCTTTTCCCTTTGATCCCTTGCAACAAAAAGTACGACACGTTCTGGTATGTTTATTCGCGCTGCGGCTTAAGGCTCGATTATTTCCCTGAAGAATACATCCGGAGAATCCTGAAGTACAGAACGGCCCCCTTTGAAATCCCGGGTGCTGACAAGAACGGCTTTATAGAGATCTACCGAGGACACGGGTTGAAGTCGACCCCTGCTGCTTGTGAACATTCATGGAGTTTGGACATAAATACCGCAATAATGTATGCCACTTATTTTGATTTGGAAGGTAAAGTTTACCAGGCCAAGGTTCGCAGTGAAGATGTTGTTGCTTACATAAAAAGAAAAAATGAAAAAGAAATAATAGTTTTTCCTTCTGCTTTGCAGCAGGTCAAACAGGTAAACCTGGTCAGCCTGAAAGAACTTAGGCCGCACCTAAAAAACAGAGGAATTATTGATCTATACTATCGTTATGCGAGCAAACTAAAAGAAGAGTTTTTTTTCAGGCCAAAGGGCACCCACGGGTTAAAGCATACCAAGAGAGTCTTGTTTTTAACGCTTGTCCTGGCGGGTAAAGAGAACCTCGATGAACGAAGCACCAAAATATTAGGTGAGGCAGCCCTCTATCACGATATAGGAAGAACTGACGACAACCTCGATTTCCAGCATGGATTCAAGAGTTATCAAAAAGCATCCGAAGGAGGCCTGCTGGATTTTAATCATAAAGAGGATCAGGAAATTGTGAAGTTCATAATAGAAAATCACTGTATCGATGATAAAATAGCGCGCAGCAATCTTGATAAATATAATCTCGCGAGTAAAAATGAAGCCTGGAAGCTTTTCAATATTTTCAAAGATGCGGACGCGCTTGACCGGATACGGATAAATGATTTGGATGTTAGACAATTAAGGACTAATTCAGCTGCAGACCTGTTGCTGGTTGCCAGGCAGCTTTTCAAAATATCACAGAATGGAGACATAGATGTTTGAAGTCCTAATCATATTCCCCCTGCTGTTGTTTCTGTATTCATGCTCCCTCGTTTAAGAGAGGCGAATATCCCTGTTAAACACAGCAGGGCATATATGACAAAAGCTGTATGCGCAACCTCTGCCAGCATGCCTGCTGAAGAGGAAGTTAAAGCAGAAGTGCCCATATAATGACTTATGAGCAGGCCTGCAATTGCCATGCTGGTAGACTGACCTACGAGGCGCATGGTAGATATGGAGGAAGAAGCTATTCCATAAAACCTGGGTTTGACTGAACTCATAATGGCATTATTGTTAGGTGAAGCGAAAAATGACAGTCCAGCCCCAATAAAAACAAGATTGGCAATTATAAGCCAGAGCGAAGTGGCAGGGGTCAGGAATATAAACATAAACAGCCCTAACCCAGTCAAGCCCATTCCAAAAGAGGCAACTATTCGCGGTTCTATCCTGTCGGAGAGTGCACCAGCCAGAGACGATAGAGAAGCCATGGCAACAGGCTGAAGGTGTTTTTTTCCAGTACTATATCTCTGTCCAAAGATGTTTCCCTCTCATTTTATATATCTACAATTATACACTTATACACTTTATAATTGGATCTTTTGTCAAGAATATTTCCAGGTATAAAATTATTTAAATAAATTTCTAAAAATAAGAAGGATATTCAGTATAAAAAAAGAACTCTCTTAAAAAGGTCAAAAATAAATAATACTAACAGGTGGCCTCAAAAGGCTTAAAAGGGAAATCCGGTGCAAGTCCGGTGCGGTCCCGCCACTGTAAGGGGGATTTGCCTTACATAAATGCCACTTTCGTCAGCATAAATGAGTGCTGGATGGGAAGGCGTAAGGCAGAGATGAATCCAAGCCAGGAAACCTGCCTGTTTAACAGACACCGTTGATCTACGTGAGATAGGGAGGTGTTCTTGCGCTCGTATTGTATATTTAATATATTTACTATATTTTACTATATTTTATATAAATTCCAGCACAGTTGTTTCCCAGTCTCTCGTAGGCTGGGATTTTTATTTTTTTAATCACTGGATTTGGAGCGTCCTCTCCTTACCTTTTTTTTTGGTGGTTTATATAGAATTAAGAAAAGCACTGCTTCAGGGTGGTGGTTTTTGATGCAAAATGGTTTTATTTTAGAAACCGCTTTACGCAGGGGTTATACAACCGGGACGTGTGCCGCAGCTGCTGCCCGGGCAGCAGCCCTGATATTGCAGGGGCGGGAAATCAGATCTGTTGAAACGGTCCTGCCCAGCGGTGAGGTCAAGGAATTGCCCGTGGCAGGATGGACCAAAAAAGATAACTACGCGACTGCCTGGGTAATTAAAGATGCCGGCGATGACCCGGATGTTACTAATGGCGCGTGTATTTACGCAACTGTACGCTTCTGCCCGAAAGAAATTACCGTACGAGGAGGATCAGGAGTCGGAATCGCAACCAAACCGGGGCTGCCTATACCTCCAGGAGAACCGGCTATCAACCCTGTACCCACCCGGATGATCAAAGATAATGTAGCTGCGGTTTTACCTCCAGGAAAGGGAATGGAAATAACTATTAGTGTCCCAGAAGGAGAAAAACTCGCGCAAAAGACGATGAATCCTCAGCTGGGAATCATTGGCGGTATTTCTATTTTAGGAACAACCGGAATTGTAGAGCCGGTCTCTCAGGAAGCCTTTAAGGAGGCGCTTATCCCCCAGCTGAGAATCGCCCAGGCGCTTAACCATGCTGCAATTGTCCTTACACCGGGGCGAAAGGGGAAAAAGGCTGCTATAGATTTACTAGGTGCTCCAGAAGATGCTGTAATTCAGATGAGCAATTTTGTTGGTTTTATGTTAGAAAAATGCACAGCTTTAGGATTCCACCGTGTTATCCTCTTCGGGCATGTAGGGAAAATAGCGAAGATTGCTGCAGGTTGTTTTCACACTCATAACAGGGTAAGCGACGGGAGAACTGAAGTTGTAGCAGCTCTTGCAGCAGTACGGAATGCAAATTCTGCTTTGGTCCAAAAAATCCTCGATTCTCCCACTGCTAAAGAAATGGAGAGAATACTGCAGGAAGCAGGGCTGCAAGAAGTTTGGAGGGACTTGGCAGTGAGAACCAGCCAACGTGCTGTTACTTTTACTCGCGGGAATTTAAAGGTAGGCACTTTTCTCCTGTCTGTTAATAGAAAAATTTTGGGCTGGGATGATGTCGCTATTGAGATTCTGAAGGAAACAGGCTGGGGAAATTATGATTTGCTAAATCAGCAAGAGAAAAAAAGAGGCAAATAATTTTTCAGGGAGATGGTCGGCTTGTCTTATCCTATAACTGTGGTTGGATTGGGCCCTGGCAGTGAAGATTATCTTCTTCCCGCGGCGAAAAAAGCTGTTCTGCAGGCTGATGTCATAGTCGGGGGAGCACAGGCATTACAGCTTTTTGCTTCTACAGGCAAGGACTGCTGTCGGATTAACAGCAATCTAGAAGAAGTTCTGGATTTTATCGAAGAAGCAACCAGAAAAAATAAGCGTGTGGCAGTGCTTCTCTCTGGTGATCCAGGATATTTCAGCTTGCTTCCCCGTTTAAAAAACCGTTTCGGCAAAAAAAATCTGATAATTATTCCCGGCATCAGTTTTCTTCAACTGGCCTGCGCCAAGCTGGGTATAACTTGGGAAGGGTTTTTGCACGTCAGCTTACACGGCCGCAGCATGGAAGAACTGGAAGCAGTTGGTGATCACCATAAAGTCGCCGTCCTAACAGAAAGACGTTTTCCTCCCTCTGCCGTATGCAGCTATTTTCTCGAAAAAAGAAAAGACTTTAAGCATGTCTGGATTTTAACTGACCTGGGGCTGCCTGAAGAGCAGATAACCTCCACGACACTCTCAGAGGGAGCGCAGATTAAAGACAGAGCCAACAGCATTGTTTTCTTGCTTAAATCCCTTCCTGAGCCAAACTGTTATGTTGAAAGCGAAGAGGAAGATACCCAGGCCAAGCGAAAGCAAGACCAGGGGAGGGAAATAGCGAATTGGGCCGATTTGTTAACCCCGGGGCTTCCGGATAAACTGTTCCTCCGCGGTGATCTTGCCATGTCAAAGGAAGAAGTCCGGGCGCTTACACTTTGCAAAGCCCGCTTGAGGAAGGGGACGGTTGTGTGCGAAATTGGAGCCGGCAGCGGTTCATGGACGGTCGAGGCCGCTCGTCTTATTGCCCCCGGCAGGGTATTTGCCTTTGAAAAAAATCCCCAGGCTGTAAATCTAGCACGCGCCAATCTGGAACATTTTCACATTACAAATGTTTCTCTCACTGAGGGAGAAGCCCCCGAGGCTTGTCAGGGTTTGCCTGCGGCAGACTGTGTATTAATTGGCGGAAGCGGCGGAAGGCTGAAAGAAATTTTAGAGGCTGCCCATTCTTGGCTAAAACCGAAGGGGCGTCTAGTAATGACTGCAGTTACTCCCGAGACATTCAATACTGCCTGGCAGATACTCCAAGAAGACGGTTGGAGAGAACAAGATTTTATTCTTATGCAACTGGCACGTATGAATCAGAAAAAAAGAGCTCGCTACTGGCGGGGGGAAAACCCGGTTTTCATTTTGAGCGCTACTCGAATTTGAGCTGAAAATAATCGATATTGCTGTAAAATTAAAATTTTATCAAAATATTGAGGCAGGTTTTTAAAGTGCGAAAAAAAGGCAAACTTTACGGAATTGGATTAGGGCCAGGGAATCCAAACCTTTTAACCCTAAAAGCGGTTCAGGTTTTGCAGGAGATACCGGTGATTTTTGTACCCAGAAGCAATTTCCGGGATACCGGTTTAGCTCACAGCATAATTGCGACCTTTCTCCGCCCCGAGCAGGAGATCCGTGAGCTGTTTTTCCCTATGACGGACAACCAGGCAAAGCTGAAAAAAGCATGGCAGGAAGCGGTTCTGGCAGTTGCCGGGGTTCTAGATGAGGGACTAAATGCAGCTTTTGTCACAATCGGAGACAGCACTCTATACAGCACTTATTCTTATCTCTTGGAAGAACTGAAAGAAACCAGGCCGGAATTAGAAATAGAGACCATTCCTGGAATCAGCTCTTTTAGTGCAGCAGCCTCCATGATGAACCGGGCTCTTGTTGTTGGGGAAGAGAGTTTGGCAATTGTTCCTGCTACCAAAAACAAAGATTTTCTTTATCAGGTTCTTTCTGCATTCGACAGTGTGATTTTATTAAAAGTTGCCTCAGTACTCAGTAAAATCCTGGACATCTTAGACGAATTAGATCGTCTTGAAGACAGTGCCTTTGTTTGTCGATGCGGTTTTCCTGATCAATTTTGGAAAGAGAACTTATCTAAAAAAGAAGATTTGCCCAAGGACTATTTATCTCTGATCATGGTGCGATTACCGGTAAAAAGAGGTGCAAAAACAGGTGAAAAAAACTTAATAAAGGGGGATTAATTCGTGACTGATTCGAAAAAGCGGGGTATTGTCTATTTCGTGGGTGCAGGGCCAGGTGATCCCGAGTTAATTACAGTTAAAGGCCGCCAGTTACTCGCAAACGCGGATCTGGTTCTTTATGCGGGGTCATTGATAAATACTGCCCTTCTCCAAATAGTCAGGAAAGGGGTTTCCTGCATTGATACCGCAGGTCTTACTCTTGATGAAATGACAAGGATAACAAAAGAAGGAGTACAAGCAGGAAAATTGGTAGTTCGCCTGCACTCTGGCGATCCTTCTCTCTACGGAGCCCTTCAAGAACAATTGGATATCCTTGAACAGTCAGGAATTCCCTATGAGATCGTTCCTGGAGTAAGCTCTCTTTTTGCTGCTGCTGCTCTTCTGGGTAGGGAACTGACGGTCCCCGAAGTTTCACAAACAGTTATTTTGACGCGCTTGGGCAACAGGACACCGGTCCCAGAAAAAGAATCACTAAAAGAACTATCCCGTCATCAAGCTACAATCTGCATTTTCCTGAGCATCCACTTATTAGCTCAAGTAGTTGATCAGCTAAAAGAAGAGCTTCCAGAAGATACCCCGGTTGCTGTTGTGGCACGTGCTTCCTGGCCAAATAGTCAAGTAGTTAGCGGCAATCTGAGTAATATTGAGGAACGCGTAAAGAGGAAAGGAATTGAGCGAACTGCCTTGATTTTCGTGGGAGAATTTTTAAGAACAAAGGGTAAGGCCTCACAGCTTTATGACCCTGATTTCAGTCACGGTTACCGGAGTTAGTTTATTAAACGGTGTCTACTAATTAAAAGATGTTGCTTTTGTTCTGCAAAGCAGGAGCAAAAAGGAAGGGGCTCAGGAAGTTGCCTGTAGAAAAAATTGCTGTTATATCCATCACACCCGCTGGTTTTACACTCGCCTGCAGAATCGCCGATGCTTGGAAAAAACAAGGGACTGCTGCCGATGTTTTTGCACCAGGAATCAATGAAACTGCCTCTCTTGGAGATGCAGTTAAAAAAGCCTGGGGGGCTTATGAGGGGCTCATCATGGTTATGGCTGCAGGAATTGCGGTGCGAGTAATATCTCCTTTGCTTTCCAGCAAGTGGACTGATCCCGCAGTTGTTGTGATTGACGAAAAGGGCAGCTTTGCTGTCAGCTTGATTGGCGGGCATTGGGGCGGCTCCAATAACCTTGCGCGCCAGGCAGCTGCTCTGGTCGAGGCAACACCCGTAATCACTACCGCTACCGATGTCTGGGGGAAACCCGCTGTCGATCTCCTGGCTAGAGAGTGGGGTTTGCTTCCTCTGCCCCGTGAAAAGGTAAAAACTGTTAACAAAGCCATCTTAGCCGGAGAAAGAGTAGTTTTGTATACTGAATGGGAATTCCCTTATGAATTTCAGAACAGTGTAGAAGTTCAGTTTTTTTCCGGCTCTCTAACCATGACACCCGCTGTTAAAGGAAGCTGTTATGTTTTCGTAACCAACAGAAACAACTTTGAATGTCCTGATAACAGCCTGTTTCTCTGTCCTGCCAGCTTGGTGGCAGGCATCGGCTGCAAGGCAGGAGCATCCCGGGATGAAATAAAAGAAGCCCTTGTCACGGCTTTATTTTTAACCGGTCGGCGGAAAGAAGGCTTATCAGCTCTAGCGACTCATGAAGCAAAATTCGGTGAAAGAGGCTTGCAGGAAATCGCCGAAGAGATGAAACTGCCTCTCATTTGTTACTCTTCGACAGAGCTGCAGAAGACTTTGCAGGAATTCCCAAGTCTTCAATACTCTTCATTCGTTTACTCAAAGATGGGAGTTGGAGGAATATGCGAACCAGCAGCATTGGCGTCCGTACCGAAAGGAAAGATCATCTTACCGAAAACAAAGGTGGGAAAAGTTACAGTAGCCCTCGCCGAGGCAGGATTGCTGTGGTCGGAATCGGACCGGGTAATCCGAAGGATTTGAGCAAGCGCGCACTTGAAATTCTGCTCATTTCTGATGCGGTTATTGGATATCGTACATATCTGCATTTACTCAAAGAAATACTTCCCCCCAACCAGTACCACGAAGGAACTGGAATGCGAAAAGAATTGGAACGAGCGAAGACTGCTGTTAAACTCGCCCTTGACGGGCTTCAGGTAGCTGTCGTCAGCAGCGGTGATTCCGGAATTTACGGGATGGCAGGGTTGGTCTTAGAAGTCTTATTAAGCTCAGGTCACCATAAAGAAATTGATCTTGAAATTGTCCCAGGTATTACTGCGGCCTCAGCAGCAGCAAGCTTGCTGGGTGCTCCTTTGATGCATGACTTTGCAGTAATCAGCTTGAGCGATATTCTCACTCCTTGGAAAGTAATTTGCCGGAGAATAGAAGCCGCAGCAGCAGGTGACTTCGTAATTGTTTTTTACAACCCTAAAAGCAGGAACAGGGTGACGCAAATCGAAGAAGCCCAGAAGATTCTCCTTCATTATCGTTCCCCGGAAACACCCGTCGGGATTGTTTCGGATGCTGGAAGGCAAGGTGAACAGGCGTTTATTTCTGATCTTGCCCGTTTTACCGGGTTGAAAATAGATATGAGTTCCCTGGTGATTGTGGGTAATTCCCAGACTTACATGAAAGAAGGGTATTTGATTACACCGCGGGGGTATGAGTTATGATATTGGTTCTTGCGGGAACTCGTGATGCCAGGGAATTAGCTGCACTATTAGCAAAAAGAGGGTATAAAGTACTGGCCAGTGTTACCACCCCGTATGGAGCCAGCCTCCTTTACCCTATCCCGGATTTATCCGTTTATGAAGGAACTCTCGATACAGAGCGGCTGCTGGCTTTAATCAAAAAGCACGATATTAGGGGGATTCTTGATGCTACCCATCCATTTGCCACGCAGATTTCTCAGCTTGCCCGGGAAGCATCTGCTCGTCTTGGCCTGCCTTACTTGTACTGGGAAAGGCCCCAGGTTTCTTTACCTAGGGACAACCCCCTGATTCATCTGGCAAATGACTGGAAAGAAGCTGTCGCCAAAATAATCTCTTTGAGCGGCAGGAGAGTGTTTTTGGCTATCGGCACGAAGGCTCTCCCGTTTTTTTTAACTCATCACCTGCTGCAAAATCACCAGTTCATCGTACGGGTACTGCCTGTTATCGAATCGTTGCAGGCGTGTTATCAACTGGGCCTGTATCCTGATCAGATCGTGGCCATCCGGGGACCAGGAAGCCAAAAAACCAACGAGGCTTTGCTAGCAGAATATGAGGCTGAAATTTTCGTTACCAAGGAAAGCGGAGATGCAGGAGGGACCAAGATAAAGGTGGCAGCAGCATGCAATCTGGGTATCCCTGTAGTAGTGGTAAAGCGGCCTCCAATTATTGCCAATGTGAAACACGATTATGCTAAAACGGCCGACATTGCCGAGGTATATTCCTGGGCTGAAAAAATATACAGGTTCTCGACCTGATAGATCAAGCAAACCATCTGCCAGGCAATTGAAAATTAAGGCTTTAGAGGAGGAGGAATTATGGTGGAAAAACAAGGAGTTTTGCTGCTGGGACACGGCAGCAGATTGGAATCTGCCAATGAATGTCTGTTTGAGCTAGCTGAATTGGTCCAAGGGTATCTAAGAACCCGGGTGTTTCCTGTGTTCTTCCAATTCCGTCAGCCTTCTTTGGAAGAAGGTGTATCTCAATTGATTAAAGAGGGGATAAAAAAAATAATCATCGTTCCTGTTTTTCTTTTTCCAGGAGTTCACGTCAATGAAGATCTTCCGCAAGCGATTGCGCGTTTACACGCCAAATTGAAGGGAGAAATCCAATTACATATTACTCCCGTTTTAGGCCCTGATCCCCGGATTGCGGAAATCTTGGCAGAAAAAGTATATGCTGCAGGAGGTTTTGTTGACAGCGGAGAATCGTTTGCAGATGACTATTTATTAGATCCGCGGGAGATTGTGGCTCAGAGCAGGAAGTTGGTGGAGCAGGCCATAGGTTATAAGACATTAAAGGAAAAATTTTCAGACAATCAAGGAGAAATAGTTCGCCGGGTTGTCCATTCCACTGGGGATGTTGTTACTGCTTCCCTCCTTCGTTTTCATCCTCAGGCTGTCGATGTGGGAATTGCGGCTTTGAGCCAAGGTACAGTTTTGTTTTGTGATGTAGAAATGGTTAAAGCCGGGATTAATCGCGTTGCTTTAGAGGAATTGGGAGTAAAGGCTGTTTGTTACTCGCATCATCCTGAAGTAAAAATAATGGCGCAGAAAAACAATGTGACAAGAGCGCTTATGGCTGTCCGGCTGTTCTGCGACCAATTCCAGGACAAAGTAATCGTGATCGGGAATTCTCCTACAGCACTGGTCGAATTATTGCAGCAGAGTGAACAGGGGATTAAACCGAAGCTGATCATTGGAGTTCCGGTTGGTTTTGTTGGAGCTGCTGAAATCAAGGCGCGTTTGGCTAACCAATCTGTTCCTTATATAACCATGCTCGGCCCCAGGGGAGGCAGCTCAGTTGCTGTGGCCATTGTAAATGCCTTATTGGCACTTGCCCGGGGTCAGGCTGGATTATAGTTGTTATAGCCGGTTCAGCTTAACTTAAAATTAACTTAAAATCGTACGGAGGAAGATAAGATGATTAAAAAACCGTGTCTGATGATTGCAGCAGCTCGGAGCAGTGCAGGTAAAACCAGTATTGCGACAGGTCTGATGGGCGCACTGGTCCAGCACGGTTACCGGGTCCAGGGTTTCAAAGTAGGGCCTGATTTTATCGATCCTGGTTATCATACAGCAGTAACGGGACGCTGGTCGCATAACCTGGACACTTGGCTTCTGCCCCCTTCCCAGGTCAAAAAGCTCTATGAAGAAGCTGTTGCCGATGTAGACGTCGCTGTTATTGAAGGGGTCATGGGTCTTTTTGACGGATTGAGAGGCGGAGGTGAAAGAGCAAGTACTGCGGAAATGGCTAAGCTTATAGGTTGTCCTGTGATTTTAGTTGTCGACGTAAGCTCTCAAGCGCGAAGTGCAGTTGCGGAATTTATGGGCTGCCGGGCTATGGATCCTGATTTGCATCTAGCCGGGGTTATCCTTAATCGAGTTCGAAGCTCCAGCCACTTGGAAATCGTAAAGTCAAGCTTTATGGAATTCGGGATTCAGGTGTTCGGAGCAGTGCAAGAGGGGAGCATCCCCCGCTTTCCAGAGAGGCATCTGGGGCTTGTGCCTGTAATTGAACAGCACGAAGTTAAACAGACATTCGACCAGCTGACGAAAATGATTTCCAGGCAGGTTGATTTGGCTGAGCTTTTGAAAACTGCCGGGAAGGCTTATGATATTTCTGGAATTAAATGCGAAGAAAGGGCAGAATCTCACTATCTGAAAACAGATTTTCCTGAGTATAAGATAAGACTAGCTTATGCTTGGGACCAAGCCTTCAACTTCTATTACCAGGCCGGTCTAAACTTCCTGCGAAAGTTCGGTGTGGAATTGGTCCCCTTCAGTCCCCTGAACGACCGAAAAATTCCTCCCGAAATAGGGGGAATTTTAATAGGAGGCGGATTTCCGGAACTTTTTGCCGAACAGCTTACAGATAACTCAGAAATGCTTAAAAATCTCCAAAATGCCCACGCTCAAGGGATGCCCATTTATACCGAATGTGGAGGGTTTATGTTCCTCTGCGAAAATCTAGTCGACCAGGAAGGCGCTTCTTATCCTATGTCTGGAGTTATTCCAGGTAAATGCCGGATGAAAAGACGGCTGGTGGGAATGGGATATAGAACAGCACAGGCACTCAAACCCAACATCTTCTGCGGGACTCATGAAGTGCTTCGTGGGCATGAATTTCATTATTCAAACTTTATTCCCAAGCAAATTCCTTTTCCCTGGGCTTTCTCTCTCAGAGGAAATGATAATAAATTTGATGGGTACGCTTCAGGCAATCTTCTGGCTTCCTACCTCCATTTACACTTTATGTCTTCATTTCAGGCCACCTCGAATTTTCTGGATTGTTGTCATAAATGGTTTCACAGCAGGTTATAAAATAATGAGCCAGGAAAAGAAAACTGGGCAAACAATGCATAATTATAATAAAATTAGTTAAGCATGTATAAAGTTGAGCTTATATAATTGTATAAAATGGTGAGGCAACAATGAGTGAGAACGAAATAATTATATCCATTCTTACGGAAATTAAGAAAAAGCAGATACCAAAATGGATCGAGTATAAGATAAGCTTCCACCAGTATGGAGATATTATTGATCGCATGATGGACAATGAACTGATTGAAGGAGCCAGGGTAGAAAGGGCTGGTCGTGGAAATAAAGCTGTAATGGTCTTTCTCGAAGGAGCAAGGATAACTCCTAAAGGGCTTGAACTTCTGAAAAATTCATGAATTTATGATCTTGCTCATGGTTAACAAATTGGGCAGGAGAATAACTACTAATATTCATTCTTTTATCGAGAATCTTATAAGCTGCTCAGACCGTATTTTTTCATTTTACGCACAACAGTCGATTGGTTCATTTTCACCATTTTAGCAATATTTCTGGTGCTTTTGCACTGTTTAAGAGCACTTGAAAGGATTTGCTTTTCTACTTCAGCTACAGCTTCGGAAAGTGGAATTATACCTGATACTGAAATAACAGGCAATTCCGGCTCATAATCTCCCTTATAAAAAGGCAAGTCATTTACATCAAAATATTGCCCATTGCTAACAACTACCATATGTTCTATAACATTTTTAAGCTCTCTTATGTTCCCAGGCCAATCATACCTTTGCATTTCTTTCAGCACATCATAACTCATACGTTTTTTTTGGTTATACTGACTGTTGAACTGGTTAAGGTAATAAAAACTCAAAGGCCCAACATCATCTATGCGTTCTCTTAAAGGAGGAATTTTGATTTGAACAACATTTAAACGATAATACAAATCTTCTCTAAATTCGCCTTTGTTAACCATCGCTTCTAAGTCTCGATTAGTAGCTGCCAATATTCTCACATCTACAGAAAAAGGCTTATAGTCTCCTACTCTGGTTATCTCACGGGTTTCTAAAAACCTGAGAATTTTTACTTGTAGATTAAGCGGCAACTCACCTATTTCATCTAAAAAGAGAGTCCCTTTCTGGGCAATCTCAAAAAGTCCTGGTTTTCCCTTTTTACTCGCACCTGTAAAGTTGAAGCAACGCAGCTGCTCCAGCAATTGCGGCACCTACAGCCAGAAAAGCCATGATTATATAACATATTTCATATAGATTAGCAAATATTTTATCGTAGGGCTCATACAGCTTAGTAGTAAAAGAACGATAATCGTAGGTCTTATGCCGTTCTGCCATTATTAGCCCTTCCCTAAAACAAAGCGCTAATATCAACATAGATAAAACCGGTACCCAAATCGAATGCCAACCAAATTTAACAAAAAAATTAACTGCTTGGTTACCGGTAGCGAAACCTCCACCAGCATGCGACCCAAACCATACTGCAGCTGTTCCTATAATAGCGGCTGTAGTAACTGCTTTCGTTTTATGTGTCATTAAAATCCCTCCCTAAAAGGTTTAATAAATACGACCTTAAGCGTTAGGTTGCCTGATTAGTAGTCGGCTTTAAAAGCAAAGCTGTTAGAGCTCTTCCCATGCAATAATTGCGGCTCCCAAAGCACCAGTAAATTGGGGAATAGGTGCTGATTTGACCATAGTTTTAAGCTGTTTTCCTAAAGCTTCTAAAACTCCCGGATTCTGAGCCACACCGCCAGTAAGAATTACATCTTCTTCGATTCCGACTCTCCGAGCCAGACCTGCCACACGGCGAGCTACAGCCTGGTGGACTCCGGCAGCTATATCCTCTTTTAAGATCCCTGCAGCTAACTGTGAAATAACTTCAGATTCAGCAAATACAGTACATGTACTGCTTATTGCTGCCGCTTTAGCCGATTTGCTACCCAAACTTCCCAATTGATCGACTGTTGTTTCCAATACTCGAGACATTACTTCCAAAAACCTCCCTGTACCAGCAGCACATTTATCATTCATTAAAAAATTCAGAACTTTGCCTTTATCTGAGATTTTGATTATTTTGGCATCTTGCCCACCGATATCAATAATTGTCCGCGCTGTAGGAACCAAATGACTCACCCCTCTTGCATGGCAGGTGATTTCGCTTATTTGCCGGTCAACTCCTTTGAAAGTCATACGTCCATAACCTGTAGCAACCATCCTAACTATATCTTGTGCATCAATACGTGCTTGAACAAGTACTTCTTCAAAGACTCTAATCGGGCCACTGGTTCCAGTTCCAGAGGCTATAACTTTACTAGCCACTATATTTTTGCCGTCTTCGAGAATTACTGCTTTTGAAGCTGCAGACCCTATGTCTATTCCTAACGTGTACAGCTATATTCACCTCCTGCTCAGTAGTTAATCCATTTGCAAAAAATGCCTCCTTAGCAATTGTTCTGGCTGCTTTGTTATGCTTTAGTTTTGATTGCACAAGTTCCTATAAATCCCTCTTAACCAAGCTGTTAGTTCAGATTCCAACCCCAACATCTCTAATACTGCAGCTATTTCGAAAACAACCGCTTTTAAATTTTAGCCCCCAGATCTAACCTTAATGTATTCAATAAACCTCACCTCCTTATACAGCTTATGCAGCCCTATAAAAAGGCTTCGCAAAAAGCGTGCCAGAAAAAAAGCCTGTCCGAAGACAGGCTTTTTTTCTGGTGATCATAGATTATTCAATCAATATTTTGTTTTTAAAAAATTTTTTTAATTTTTAAATAACATAAAATGGAATTTGTGATGTTTAAATGCATCAGTTGACGGGTGACATCATGACCCCTTGGGTTTTTATCAGTAGTGATTATCAAAAAAAGGGAAATCGAGTTTTCTAAAAATTTCAAAGAAAAACTTGTTACAGAAACTATGCTAATAAAAGGACTTAACGATAAGGAAGAGTGTCTTGATAATATTGCCAGATTTCTAGCTAGGGTTAATCCAGTAAAAGCATACTTATCAATTCCCACCCGGCCTCCAGCAGATAAACGGGTACAGGCTCCAGATGAATACACCATAAACAGGGCTTTCCAAGTTTTTAGCAAATATAATAATAGAGTTGAATATCTTATAGGTTATGAAGGCAATGATTTTGTTTTTAGCGGAAATGCTGAAGAAGACATTTTAAGTATTACTTCCGTTCATCCCATGAGGGAGGATGCTGTCCAAGAATTTCTAACCAAAGCCGGTGCTGATTGGGAAATAATATCCAGACTAATAAGGGAAGGGAAATTAATAAAACTAGAGTATGAGGATAAAAACTTTTATATGAGGAAACTCTATAAAGGTTATAAGAGATAGTATAATAATGCACAACATATTAAGAACATTAATCCGTCTCTGGCCGATAGAACACTTTATCCAGGTTGAGACTGAGCCCTGGAAACTCCGGGTGGAAAAATCGGTCGCCCGGTCCGCCGGTAAAAACCAGCATATAATTTCCGTCCTTAAGCATAAATGCTTCTAATATGTTATCCTCCGGATCCACGAGCCAATAATGGAGAATTCCCGCTTGGCGGTAGATTTCCATCTTCTGCACCCGGTCTTTGCGGCGGCTCATAGGAGACATGATTTCCACCACCAGATCACAAGGACCGTCAATCCGCTCTTTGCGCATAATGTCTTTTCGGGCACCGGAGACAAATAATATATCCGGTTGTACGACATTCCTATCGGTTAAAGTGACATCCAAAGGAGCATAAAAAAGTTCGCCCTTCGGGTCAAATTGGTCGAAAAAAGCTGCCAACTGGCGGTACAGTGCCGAAGATACCCTTTGGTGATGCAGTGAAGGAGAAGGTTCTTTGAGCAGACATCCTTCAAGAATCTCAAACCTGTAGCCCGGATCTTCAGGAAGCTTCAAGTAATCCTCGTAAGTATATTCACCCTGTTTTGAGTAAAGCGAGCTTTCTTCCTTAACCAACCCGCCGCCGCCGGCCAAAGCGGCCAGTACTTCTTCTATTCTGTACCTGTATTGCTTTTCTCCCAACTCAATGACAGGAATCTTTTTCTGGCGTGTATACCGCCAGACGGTTTCCACCGATAAGTTCAACACCTCCGCTAGTTCATGAGCGGTCAGCAATTTTTCCATAATCGATCACCTCACCTGCATCTTACAAGCAAACACAACCTTTGTCAAGCAAACACAAGCAGTTTTACCCGGCTATCCTTCTTTTGTATGGGAAGAATATTGGTCACCAAACAGTAAAATCAAATAATTTCAGAAAAAAGTAGAACCACGCTAATCCGCGCGGTTGCTTAATTCTTTCTGGCAGGGGAGACAGGAATCGAACCCGCAGCCCTCGGTTTTGGAGACCGATGCTCTGCCAATTGAGCTACTCCCCTGTATTTTTATTTTAGCGAAGATCATTGTAACATAAAAAAAAATAGTATTCAAGGGTTTATTGGCAAGGTGTGTGTTTATTCTGTTAATATTATAATAGGGGGTATTTCAGGAATTTCTGTCCTTGATTTCAAAAAACAAGCAAAACACCTACTGTGATGAGATAACCTAACACAAACATATAGGTCGAAGTAATAACTATCTGTAAAACTTCTTTTTTGGAAAATCCTGCAAACATAGTTCCTCCTGCTGCCACAGTTTATCGAACAAATGTTCATAGCCTTATGATATCCCAAACAAACGTTCCGGTCAAGAGCTTTTTTAAGTTTTTACAAAATACAATTCTCCAAAAAAATCGTAATAAAGATTGGCCAGTATTATTAGTTCTGATGAAAGCACACTGTCTGTTAGGTAATTAATTATAAATGTATTTTTTTTGTTTTTATCACCGGCCTCGTTTATTATTTTTTCCGCAAGATAATAATCCTTTGGTTGAATATCAAATTCAATCGCGATTTCTCCGGAAGCTAACAAAGCCTGAGCAGATTTTTCGTCCAGATTGTCTAGAAATATTTCGAATTCTGATTTTTTGACATTTTTAAGTTTGTTCAAATCGATATAAACCTGATAAGCCAGCCAAGTCTCCAGACTGCTAATATTCTCGTCCAATTGCTCAGGGTTTTTACCAGAAACATTCATAGGCCTGTAGCCCTGATCAAAAAATAACTGAGCTGTTCTGTTTATATAACCTTTAACTGTTTCATCATTATTAATGAACCACATAACAAGTTGAAAGACCTTCTCCCTATCTTGAACATTATTCTTGCTCAGGTAGGGCTTTTTTTCAGGACAATCCCGCTTCATCAGCATCTCCCCCTGCAATAATTATTTGCAGTATTTGTTGAACCTGTTGGTATTTAAGGTTATGATTTTATAAAATACATTTGCTTAAACTGCATATGGTTTGGAATATAGAAATATGATATGGAATATTTATGGTAAGGAAAAGACCAAAAATTCCAGGGATGAAAATTTTTTAAAAATATAAGGCGGTGAAACAATGAAAGTGCTTGTAATTATGGGCGGAACATCAGAGGAAAGAGAAGTTTCTTTGAGAAGCGGGAAAGCCGTATACAACGCCCTGAAAGAGCTGGGATACAATGTTCAGGCTTTTGATTTAAACGACAAAAATCTAGGAGATATAATAACCATAGCTCCTGATGTCGTATTTATTGCTCTGCATGGTAAAAATGGGGAAGACGGAACTGTCCAGGGATTTTTAGATTTGCTGGGCATACCGTATACCGGATCAGGAGTCGCAGCCAGCGCTATAGGCATGAATAAGATATTAACTAAAAAGATTCTGTGTTTTGAGGGGATGCCCACATCTGAATTTGTTATTTTAAAAAAGGAAGACTTCTTCTCCAATCAACCTGAAGACCTTCGTTCACTCCTGGCTAGCATAGGAATTCCGATGGTAGTTAAAGCTTCAACTCAGGGATCGAGCATAGGGGTAACCATAGTTAAAAAGGAAGAAGACATCTTAGACGCTCTCAAAAAAGCGTTCAGCTTTGACCCGGAAATACTAGTGGAGAGATTTATAGATGGGACCGAGCTCACAGCTTCGGTTATCGGCAATAACAACCCCCAGGTTCTGCCGCTGATTGAAATTACTTCCGAAAACGAATTTTTTGATTATGAAGCGAAATACACTCCCGGCATGTGTGCCCATATTATACCAGCCCGCATAAGCGAAGATGTAAGAGAAAGGGTCACGAAGCTTGCTGCAGAAGTGTATAAGGCTGTTGGATGCAGAGGGTATGCCAGAATCGATTTTATAGTAGATAAAAAAGGCCAGCCATATGTTTTAGAAATAAATACAATACCAGGCATGACCGAAATGAGCTTAGTTCCTGATGCCGCCCGGGCAGCCGGGATAAGTTTTTCTGAACTGGTAGATAGGATACTTAAGTTGGCCCTGAATAATGAGTAAATAAATTGCTATATAATATATTTATACTAGCCCCCATATCCGGGGGAGACAATCCCGGATAAAAACAGGTTAGGAGACGAAGGCGACAACTGCTGGGAATAGGAGTTCTAACTTTCTTTATCCCCTTGTGCTGACCTTAAGCCTTCATCCCTAAAAAGTCGTTTTCGTATTAAGTATTATAAATAATTCAGCCTTAAGATATACGTCTTAAGGCTGTTTACCGTATATAACAGAAACATATATAAGCAAAAAATCAGGAGGTAAACAAATGTTTAAAATCGGTGATTTACGCAGGAAACTCGCTGATATTGACGGCTCAGGCTACAAAGCATACAAAAGTATTCAGGGTTCCTATGACCTGGAGAATTGCATCCTTTTTATAGATCATGTCCAGGCAGACCCATTTGCTCCTCCCAGCAAAATAAGGCTCAGGGTTCCCATGGAGAAAGCCGCATTTCCCGAATATTTATACCAGGGTCTCCGACTGACAGCGCTCGAGGATAAGATTGCCCGAGTTGTAGAAGAAAAAATCAAAACAAACAGCAGTTATATTAAGGGAACAGGCAAGAGCGGCAATGTGTACATAGATGCCGGCAGACAGGAGGTGCTGAAACGTTCAGCAGTAAAAATTACCCCCGATTTCGTTGAGGCAAGAATAGCGATCGGCTTGCCGGCAGTGGGCCGCAGGATCAAGGGGAAAGAAGCAGCACACATGCTCTGTGAGGACATGCCTGCTGTTGCTGCCTCGGCCCTGTACTTTAAAAGATTAGACGAAAACGAATTGAAGGAGCATGTCTATCTTTATGAGGATCAGGAACTTATAAGGAACAACCTGAAACAAACAGGATTAGTTGCGTTTATCGGTAATGGTGCTGTTCTGCCGCGCAAAAGCGGCAACAGCAACCTTCCTATGCCGGAAAAACAGGCAATAAAATTCATAAGTCCAGCCAATATGGAAATCGAGTTTAAAACCCTACATCATGGAACAATAAAGGGAATGGGCATTCCTCGCGGCGTAACTTTGATAGTCGGCGGAGGTTATCATGGTAAGACCACAGTATTAAAGGCGATTGAAAGAGGTATCTACAATCATATTGCCGGAGACGGCAGAGAATGGGTAATCACTGTAAGCGATGCAGTAAAAATAAGGGCTGAAGACGGCAGAAATGTCGAAAAAGTTAACATAAGATATTTTATTGACAACCTGCCGTTCAGCCAGGATACAGAAAGATTTTCCAGTGTAAATGCGAGCGGGAGTACCTCGCAAGCCGCTAACATTATGGAAGCAGTTGAAATAGGAGCGGAATTACTGCTTCTGGATGAAGATACCAGCGCCACTAATTTTATGATCCGGGATGCCAGGATGCAGCGGCTTATTCACAAGAATAAGGAACCTATTACCCCTTTTATTGACCGAATCAGACCGCTTTACGAAAAACATGGCATTTCCACAATACTTGTAATTGGCGGGGCAGGGGATTATCTCGACGTAGCAGACAAGGTAATAATGCTTGATTCTTATAGGGTCTTTGATGTTACCGAAGAAGCGCGTTTAATAGCCGATGAGATAAAAAGTGACCGTCAAGTCGAAGCCGACGGCGAATTTGAAGGAATTAAAAGCAGAATAATAAAGAAAGAGAGCTTTAATATGTTAAAGAGAGAAAAATCCAAGGTTGGAAGCCGGGGCTTAACCGACATTTCTTTAGGTAAAATGTCTATTGACCTGAGTGCTGTTGAACAGCTCGTGGACAGCAGCCAAACTCGTGCTATTGCAGAGTGCCTCCGGTATATGACCAGGTATATAGATGGGAAACGCAGTCTGCGTACAGTAGTTGATCTTGTTTTTCGCGATATCGACCGGAACTTTGAGGTTATTTCTCCTTTCAACCCCGGCCATCACCCTGGAGACCTTGCATTACCCAGGAAATATGAAGTTGCTAGTGCCCTCAACCGCATGCGGAGTTTAAAAATCGAATAATCGTTATGAAAACTGTGAGTTCAGGCCGCGAAAACTTGAACAAATATAGGTTTTTTGTAATTTTTTTGGGCTTAAAATTTGTTATAATGGTTTTTAGTATTGCTGGAGGAGATAAACAGAGGAGAGGAACAGAGCAATGGAGACAAAAATGCGGGAAATTTCAGAGAAGGTTCGCAGTAATATCAGGCTTTCCCGGGAAGACGGTATTTATCTGTATAACTGCGATGATTTGCTGGCTTTAGGAAAACTGGCAAAATTTAAAAAGATACAAGTGTCGGGAAAGAATGTTTTTTTTAATGTTAATCGCCATATCAACCTTACCAATATTTGCATATCGAAGTGCAAATTCTGTGCCTTTGGGCTAGACGAAAATGATGAAAGAGCTTACCTTATGAGCCCCCAAGATGCTTTTGAATGGGGAGCTGCTGCCGTTAATTATGGCATCACCGAGTTTCACATTGTCAGTGCTATGCATCCGCATATGAAGCTCGATTATTATGTGGAGGTCATAAAAAGGCTTCATGAGGCTTTTCCTGATATCCATATCCAGGCTTTTACTGCTGCGGAAATTTTCTATTTTGCCCAGAAAAACAAGCTTTCAATTCGCAGAGTTTTGGAAATATTAAGGGAAGCCGGAATGGGCTCCATTCCCGGTGGGGGAGCAGAAATATTTAATAATGAGATCCGACGGCTGTTATGTCCCCGCAAGGCAACCACCGAGGAATGGCTGGAGGTACATCGAATTGCACACGAAATGGGAATAAAAACCAACTGCACTATGTTGTACGGACATGTTGAGAGCATAGAGGACAGAGTTGACCATATGCTAAAACTGCGGGAATTGCAGGATGAATTCCCTGGTTTCCAGGCATTTATTCCTCTTCCTTTTTTGCCGGAAAACACGCGCATGAGCAATATTAAGAGAACCAGCGCTATAGATGATCTAAAAACTATTGCTGTATCCAGGCTTATGCTTGACAATATAGCGCATATTAAAGCATTCTGGATAATGTTGGAACTCCCCATCGCCCAGCTTGCTCTTTACTTCGGCGCTGATGATATAGACGGCACGATCGTAGAGGAAAAGATAATGCATGCTGCCGGTGTTGCTACGGAAAAGGGAATAAGCAAGGAAGAGATGATCCGGCTTATAAAAGACTCGGGATATATCCCAACTGAACGAGATACCGTGTACAATATTATTGGAACGTACTAGACAGAAGGTTTTAACTGTTAAAAAGGAGATTAAAGATGAAACCCAGAGTAGGACATATTCAGTTTCTCAACTGTTTCCCGCTATTTTACGGCTTAAGCAAAAAGAAATTTCTTTTTGAAGTTGATCTTATACAAAGCAGGCCAATTGATTTAAACAACATGCTGGGAAGCAACGTGCTTGACTTGTCATCGATCTCTTCAATTGCCTATGCCCGCAGCTATAGGGACTACGTACTTCTACCCGATATCTCAATCAGTGCAGACGGAAAAGTAAAAAGTGTGCTGCTTTTTTCGAAGGTTCCCATTAGCGAACTGCACAGAAGGAAGATCGCTCTCACCAATGTTTCAGCTGCTTCCCAAGCACTGCTGCGAATTATTTTGGCCAAAGCTTATAATATCGTCCCTGAATATCTTTCTTCTGCACCAGATCTTAAAACCATGTTCTCAAAAGCAGATGCTGCTCTTTTAATCGGAGATGACGCTTTACAAGCCTATTACCAAAAAGATGCCAATAATCTTTACATTTACGACCTGGGGGAGGAATGGAAAAAACTTACTGATTTGCCCATGGTTTTTGCGGTCTGGGCAGTCAGAAAGGAATTTGCAGCCCAAAATATGCAAAAACTCAAAATAATTAAGGAAAATTTTACTGAAGCAATCAGGTACAGTCTGGAAAATATAACCGAGTTGTCTCTAGAAGCTTCTAAACAACGAGATTTTTCTCCGGAGTTTCTGGCAGACTATTTTACCACTCTGAAATTTGATTTCGATGAGCGCAAACAGAAAGGCCTTATTGAATATTGCCTACAGGCGAAAGATCAAGGGTTGTTGGACGAAATACCGAGCTTGGAAATTCTGTCCTTGTAGCCCGAAACACAAAATACGAAGCGGAGGGCAGGAGCGTTGAACAAAGACAAGCTGTTAGATGAAACAGCTGCAGGTGACCGCCGCATGAATAGCGAAGAATTCGCTTTCCTCTACCAACAGGGCGACCTGCTGGAAATCGGCCGTGCCGCCGATCAAATGCGAAAGAAAATATTCGGGTATGAGTTAGCCAGTTTTATAATTGACAGGAATATAAACTACACCAATATATGTTCCTGCGGATGTAAGTTTTGTGCTTTTTACCGTAAAAAAGGCGATAGAGATGCATATGTTATTGATAAAAAGACTCTGTTTGCCAAAATCGACGAAGCTGTAAGGTTAGGAGCCTCCCAATTGATGATCCAGGGAGGCTTAAATGGAGAACTCGGTATAGAATTCTTTGAAGATATGTTTACCAGCATTAAGTCCAGGTATGATATTACCCTTCATTCCCTTACTGCTCCTGAGATAGCATTTATCGCGAAAAATTCAGGTATAAGCGTAAGAGAGACACTGTTGAGGCTGAAGAAAGCCGGGCTAGACTCGCTGCCGGGCGGAGGAGCAGAGATACTCCATGATGATGTCCGCCAAAAGATAAGCCCTAATAAAATAAAGAGTCAAGAGTGGCTTGATATTATGAGAACAGCTCATGAAATAGGCATGAAAACAACTGCTACCATGATGGTAGGAAGTGTGGAAAAACTCGAACACCGGATTTGCCACCTGGAAAAGATAAGAAAACTGCAGGACGAGACCGGCGGCTTCAGAGCGTTTATCGTGTGGACCTATCAACCCGGCAATAATAAATTGATGGGCAAGAAGATGATGCCTGCCAGTTATTTGCGTTTTTTGGCCTTATCAAGGCTTTATTTGGACAATATAAAGCATATACAGGGGTCTTGGGTTACTCAAGGCAAGAGGATAGGGCAGCTTTCTCTTTTCTTTGGCGCTGACGATCTCGGCAGTGTTATGATAGAAGAAAACGTAGTTAGGGCTACTGGAACTGAATATAAAATGCAGACAGATGAAATTATCTATCTGATCAAGTCTGCCGGCAGGATTCCAGCCCTCCGCGACACAGAGTATAATATACTTAGTACTTTTTAAGTGATAACCTAAAAAAGGAGATACAAGTCTTATGGACATTCCCCAGGCTGATTTTGCTCTAATAGGTGGTTCGAGCACGCTTAATATTGAAATACCAGAATTTTTGGACCTGGATTACGTAGAAATTACGGGGAAAGGATTGGTTTTTGCAACCCCTTACGGCGCAAGCCCTGAATTTAAAGTTTTACGGATTAAGCACCAAACCGGTGACAAGAAGGTTCTGACCTGCAAAATGCACGGCTGGAGAAAAGGCGTCTCACGGGGCGAAGCTTCCCGGCAGATTTTTTGGGTTTTTAAAAATGCAGGAGTTAAGAAGGTTTTTGTCGAAGGAGGAGTGGGAGCGATAAACCACTTGCTGAGGCCGCGGGACCTGGTTATCCCCAATGATTATATAGATTTTTCCATGCGAAAAGACGTTGGCCTGGAAGATAAATATCTGCTTATAATGCGGGAAGCCTTGTGCCCTGACATGAGAGAAAGATTGGCTGAATTATGTGAAAAAGAATGGAGAAAAGGCCGGGTGTTTGACAGAAGCGTATATGTCAATACCGACGGCAGGCATTTTGAAAGTCCAGCGGAAATAAACCTTTTTAAAATAGGAGGCGGCGACATAGTGGGGCAAAGTATGTGCCCTGAAGTTTATCTCGCCAGAGAAATAGGGGCTTGTTATGCCGGCATATATATAATAGTCAATTATGCTGAGGGTATAATAGCCCCATGGCAGCATGATGAGATGGCAGACATATTCTACAATGACGGGCTCGACCTAGCGAAAATCATGTTCGCATTTTTGCGCGATCTTCCTTTAGAGCAGAATTGCAACTGTCCTGAATTGCGCAAAGATACGCTTTTGAAAAAGATTTACTAACAGGGGGTAATTATGAAAAAAATAAGCACTACTGTGAAGCTGGCGGTATTCCTCGGCATACTTTTTCTTTTTTCAGTATTTGCCAATTTATATACCGAATGGCTCTGGTTCAAATCGGTCGATTACCAAAATGTGTTCCTAATTGTTTTGACCAATAAAGTTATTTTTTACTCCACCTTTTTCCTCATAGGGTTCTTATTATTCTTTTCCAACCTGCTGATAGCCAGAAGGAACCTGGAAAAGGAAGACGGCAGGCCCCGGCAAACAGAAGAAGAAAGAGAAATAATATACCTTGACCGAAGTGATTCTCCCTGGAACAGATTTATTCAGGGTCCATTATCGCGTTGGATTTTTCTGGGGGTGAGCCTTCTTGGAGCTCTGATAGTAGCTTCTGCATCTGCTGATAATTGGCTGGTGCTCCAGCAGTATTTAAACCGGGTAACTGTAGGTATTGCTGACCCGGTTTTTAGCAAAGACCTCGGCTTCTATTTCTTCAACCTGGCATTTTACAGGTTTATATACAACACGTTTATGATGGTTCTGGTATTAGTCGCAATAACTGTTGGGATAGTCTATATGATGAATGTTTCTTTCGACCTGTTTTTTGGCGACTGGCAGCAGCTTACCGCAGCAAAGAGCCATTTGGCAGTATTATTAGCAGCCATATTTATCCTCAAAGCGTGGGGCTATAAGCTGGCCTCTTACGAAATTCTCTTTTCTCCTTCCGGCATCGTCTACGGCGCAACTTATACCGATATATTCGCGAAATTGCTGTCTTACAAAGCTTTACTCGTCTTATCGTTGATTGTCGCTGCGGTTATCCTGGCTAACATTTTCGTAAAAAGACTTAAATGGATTCTTTACAGTATAGGAGCATGGGTAGTTGCAGCGGTTGTATTAGGAGGAATCTATCCTGCAACCATGCAGAAACTGGTAGTTCAGCCCAACGAATTCAACCGGGAAAAGCCATATATAGAAAATAGAAAATGCGATAGAATTCACACGCAAGGCATACGCCTTGGATAGAGCAGAAAATAAAACTTTCGAGGTAGACTACGACCTTGATATAAATGACCCGGAAAACCTCAGTACTGTTGAAAATATACGACTCTGGGACTGGAAGCCCCTGCAAACAACGTTCAAAAATCTTCAGCAGCTCCGCGGGTACTATGTTTTTAATGATGTCGACATCGACCGGTACGTGATAGACGGGAAATACCGCCAGGTCATGCTGTCAGCCCGCGAACTTGATCAGGACGGGCTTTCTGAAGGTGCAAAAACCTGGATTAACCAGCGTTTGATGTACACTCATGGTTACGGTGTTGTCGTGAGTCCGGTAAATGAAGTTTCAGGAGAAGGTTTCCCAAATTTTTTCATCAAAGACGTGCCTCCGAAATTTACTACCGATCTGACTTTGAAACGCCCGGAAATCTATTTTGGTGAAAGTACTAATTACTACATTATAGTCAATACAAAGCAGAAAGAATTCGACTATCCTATGGGTGAAAAAAACGTTTATTGCCTTTATGAAGGAGAAAATGGGATAAAGATCAATTCTTTATTCCGCCGCTTCCTGCTAAGCTGGACTCTCAAAGACTATAAACTGTTTTTGGCTTCTGACATAACAAATGAAAGCCAGATCCTTATTAACAGAAATATAATGCAGAGGGTCAAGAAGGTAGCGCCTTATTTGAAATACGACAGTGACCCCTACATAGTCATAAACGAAGACGGTAAATTATATTGGATTCTGGATGCCTATACGTTTTCTGACAAATATCCTTATTCTGAGCCTTTTGACAACCGGGGAAACAATTACCTGCGCAACTCTGTAAAGGTGATCTGCGATGCCTATACAGGTAAGATGAGTTTCTATATTGCCGACGCATCAGATCCTATAATAAAGACTTATAACAAGATATTTCCCGACATTTACAGGCCTCCCTCGGATATGCCCTCAGGACTGCAGGCCCATATCAGATACCCTGTTGACATGTTTTCAATACAGGCAAAGATGTATAAAAATTTCCACATGACTGACCCCTATGTGTTTTACAACAAGGAAGACCCCTGGCTTATCCCCAAGGAAATTGTAGAAGATAAACTGCAGGAAATGGAGCCGTATTATATAATAATGCGCTTACCTGACGAAGAAAAAGCGGAATATGTTTTGATGCTCCCGTTTACTCCCAAAAACAGGCCCAATATGGTAGCCTGGATGTGCGCCAGGATGGACGGTGATAATTACGGTAAAATGCTGGTATACAGCTTTTCTAAACAGGAAACCATATATGGTCCGGAACAGATCGAATCCAGAATAAACCAGGATACTACCATTTCTCAGCAGCTCAGCTTGTGGGATCAGAGAGGCTCTAGGGTGTACCGGGGCAATCTCCTCGTAATCCCTATCAAGAATTCTATTCTATATGTGGAACCCCTCTACCTGCAGGCGGAAAACAGCAAACTGCCGGAACTGAAAAGGGTAATTGCAGGTTTTGGCAACCGGATTGTAATGGAGCCTTCCCTTGACAAAGCCCTTATAAAACTGTTCGGTGAGGGCATTGCCATACCTGACCAGCCGGATACCGGTGAACCCAGCATCCCGGGCGCAGACAACGAAAGTATTGAAGAACTAGCCCGCCAGGCCAGGCAGTACTACGACCGTGCCAACCAGCTGTTGAGGGAAGGAGACTGGGCAGGATACGGGGAAAATATTGAAAAGTTAAACCAGGTAATAAAAAAGCTGGAAGAAACTGCTTCCCAGTAAAATATTCTGCTTTTTGCAACCTTGAACAAGGAGTTTACAGAAAATGAAGAGAGAACAAAAAGACAAAAAAATAGTTTGCTTGGGTGACAGCATAACATATGGATTTCCGTGGGGACCCAGTGTTTCCTGGGTTACTATGCTGGACAGAGCACTTGAAGATGCAGAAGTAATAAACAGGGGTATTAACGGGAATACCACCGGCGATATGCTGCGGCGTTTTGACCGTTCAGTTTTAGCGCATAATCCTACTCATGTCATCATAATGGGAGGCATAAATGATGTTGTAGTCGGCGAGTCATTTGACAGAATCACCTGCAATATACGCAATATGGTAGAACGGGCCCTCCAGGAAAAGATCAAGGTAATCCTGGGGCTTCCTACTGCTGTGGATGAACCGGTTTGGGAAAAGCTTTTGGAAAGGCTCCGCGTCTGGATGAAAGACTATGCTGCCGAAAAAAATCTGGCAGTTATAGAGTTTAACAAGGCTTTCTATGACGAAAAAGGCAGGGTTAGAACCGATCTCTTGCTCGCTGATGGAGGCCATCCCAATACCGAAGGGTACAAAGCCATGTTCGCGCAAATTGACCTGAGAATTTTTGAATAGTATATGTATTTGATTTCACTGCTGAAAGTTATAAATCTGCTGGTTTGAAAGTATAAATATTCGTCGCCAGATTTTTGCAGTGGAATCATATATTTATAAACCAGCAGGAACTTCGTCGGGGGAAGCAGGTTCTACAGTAAGTATTTTTCGGAGATCCCCCGCAGACCTGCAAACCTTCACCGAGGCAGTAGGTTCGCTTCTGGCATCGCTGTAGCGGGCAACAATAGCTGAGGCATATTCCAGAAACGCTTCTATAGGCTCATTGCTGTTCCAGGTCCGCAGCAGTCCCAGAGGTCCTGGGCGGTCTGTGACTTTAAGCAAGTAGTCTTCTGGCAGCGCAAGTTTCTCCAGTTTAATATTTTCGGCGTGTTTTCGCCCCACTATAAGCAGTATATTTTCAGCAAGGTAAAAATGCCGGCCCAATTTCAACAGTTCCATTTCTTTCGGTTGCGGTTTCGACTGAACAGCGAGTATCCTCTCAAGCCTGCTGGCAAACTTCTTCTCGGTTAGGAGACAGCCCCCGGCAGGAGAAGGATATTCGGTTATCCCGTACTCCTCTGCCATTTCCATCTGGCGTTTCCTGCTTCTGCCGCTTATATCTATTAATTTGTTGCGGTCGATCCACCCTTTTTCTTCCGGTATAGTAGGGGTAAGCAGTTTGGCTGAAAGGGGCCTAACAATAAGTCCTTTAAAACCTGACAGCTTGTCTACGGCATTTAAGGCTGACTTGTTTTGGCTCATCGGCCTTTGCCCGACAACCTCACCGCTTATCAAAAAAGAAGCGCCTATTTCGTGCATAAACATTCCTGCTTTTTTTAACATAAAGGCATGGCAATCTATACATGGATTAAAATTCTTGCCATAACCGTAAACAGGGTTTTTCAAAACGGATGTTATATATTCCTCTCCGATATCAACGACATGCAGTTCAATCCCCAGATGTTCCGCGGCCTTGTAGGTACAACTGTTAGCGCCAAAAAAAGGAGTAGCGAAATTAATACCTATAACCTCGATTTCCTGGTTTTTGACCAGACACACAGCAAGCTGGGAATCAAGCCCGCCGGAGAAAAGACTTACTGCTTTCATTAGCCTTTCACCTCGAGTTTTAGACTTAACATTGATTTCGCTGCTGAAAGTTATAATCTGCTGGTTTAAATGTATAAATATTCGTTGCCAGACTTCCGCATGGGCAACACCATCCGCTTGTCTCGCAACGAAAGGGGTACCGGGCTAATTCGCATCCGTGCTCAATATCCCTCTCGCCCCCTCCTTGGGGCTCGCCCCCTTTCGTCGCTTCACCTTCGCGGGGTGTTGCTTCCATGCTCCGTCAACAGGCTCCTACATATTTATACATTTAAACAGCCCAATTTAAGGTTTTTGCAGTGAAATCAACATTTAAAAATTCTTCATCCTTAAAAACTCTTCGTCACTAATTACTTCTATGCCATGCTTCTTCATGAGTGCCGCTGTCACTCCGTCGCCGGGCTTTAATATGGAGGTAAAAGATCCGTCATATACCTGTCCCACACCGCAGGAGGGACTCCGGCTCTTTAAAATTGCATATTCTGCTCCTGTTTTTCGGGCGATATCTAAAGTCTTATAGGCACCCCGCAGGAAAAATTCTGTAACATCAAGCCCTTCTTTATCTATTACCCGCTTGTGCCCCTTGAGAACCTCTTCGCCTGTTCCGTCATAAATCTCGCTGGGGCTTCTGGGAGTAGGGAGGCCTCCCAGTTGTTCCGGGCATACCGGAACAGCTTCCTTTCTGTCCACCAGTCGGCGAAAATATGGATGCAGGTTGTTTCCGCCGTTGTACTTGCAGTTTATGCCGCATAAACAGGCACTTACGATTTTCATAGCAATTCATCTCCGGATATGTTCTTTTAATATTAGCAAAAAAGCTATGGTTTTCATACAATAAGGTAGCAATTTATTAACACGGAGTTAAAAACATGGATGATTTCCCCCAAATTAAATTAAAGTCAAATCCCAGATTAGATACAGATACCGTATCAATAAGTGAAGATCTTTTTTCTCTTTTAAATTTAGATAACGACAAATCCGTCAATTTTTTTGTGGGACAGCAGCAAAAAAAACTCAACATTAGTATACTCAATTATGAAAATATAAAAAACACAGTGATTTTAAACCCCTCACTCATAAGGCAATTCTACCTGCATGCGAACCAAAAATACGGCATTGCTGTCAAAAACAGCGAAATCCGCCTGGGTCCTGTGGTGGGAATAATGGCTGAGGTCTTTAATGAAAAAGACAAACCATTTGGCGGGCAGACTTTCTTTATAAAACAATTATTGACATGCGGGAGAAAACTGGGGGAAATATGTTTCGCCTTCAGCCCTTTCAGCATCGATTGGAAGAGGAAAAAAATATATGGTTACACCTACGGGAAAAAGGGATGGGTAAAATCTGGGTTTCCTATGCCCGATGTCGTGTACCTCCGGGGAAAAGCCTATTCTTTAACAAACTCGCGCACCAGGCGAAAAATTGAAAAACTGGGAGTAAAATTTTTAAACCCCCCTTTGATAGGAAAATGGCAGACATACAAAATAATAAGCACAAACCCCAACTTGCTTCCCTATCTTCCTGATACCAGACTAATAACGAGCTTCAAACAAGTTGACAATATGATAAAAAAACACCGTGCAGTCTATCTTAAGCCAGTTACCGGTTCCCAAGGGAAAAATATAGTCAAGGTAGTCAAAAATAAAAAATCCCCTGAATATTACTACCAGTACCAGCTCAACAATCGACTATACAGGGGCAGAGCTCGCAGCCTCGCTAAATTGCGGAGTTCGTTGAAACAGGTTATGGGCAGAAGAACTTATATTATACAAAAACAGATAAATCTGCTAAAATCCCAGGGCAATATCGTAGATGTCAGAATCCTGGTACAAAAGGACCACCGGGGTATTTGGGATATCACCGGCATGGCATGCCGCATAGGGAAAAATGGTTCTATAACCAGCAACATCTCTTCCGGCGGAAGCGGGCGCAAATTGGAAACAATTCTAAAAAGAAATTTCCCAGATGAAATTAAGAGAGAGCAGATAATCGATAACATAAAGTATGTGTCCCTGGAAGCGGCAAAAACCCTGGAAAAATTTATCGGTGAAGCTGGGGAAATGGGAATAGATATCGGGATCGATAATAATGGCAAAATATGGTTTATTGAAGCCAACCTCAAGCCTGCCAGACAGGTGTTTTCTTTAATTGGGGAAAGACAAATACGTCTGGAGTCTGTTAAAAAACCTATGTTATATGCTAGGTATCTTGCTGGATTTTAAAGGAAAGAGGGCCTAATTGGAATGAAAACGACTGGGAAAATATATATTTCCAGCGCTTTAATGGAAAAACTGGAGATACCGCCACAGCCAGCAGTGCAAGTTAGGGCAGGTAATATCGTCGCTACAGCTAAACTAGCTGTAAAAACCAGCAGCCGCAAAACTTACCTGCTGTCACCTAAACTGGCCAATACTTTGTTCATCAGAAAACACAAACGCTTGCAAATCCGGTATGACAAGGAAAGAAACATGCTTCACCTAGGTCCGATAATAGGAATATTGACAAACTTCCTTCCTAATAAAGAGGAATTTAGCCCTAAAAGCCTGCAGGCAGAACTGATTTTCCTCAGCAATATAGGTAAAACCCTGCCGGCACAGGTGTTCGTATTCACTCCTCAATCTATTAACTGGTCAAACAGCACTGTCAAAGGACATGTTTACAGGCAAATTTCCGCTGATAAAGGAATATGGGTTTCGTCAACCTATCCTCTTCCTGACGTAGTTTACGACAGAATATCCAACCGCAGCAGCGAATCCAAAAAGTTTAATGCAAGTACTAAAAAAAAACTGATGAATCTGCCTTATACCGAATACTTTAACCCTTTTTTCCTGAATAAGTGGAAAGTTTATCAAATGTTAACCGCGGAGCCCAAACTGTTGCCCCATCTTCCTGAAACCCGGCAGCTGAATGTTGAAAACCTAGCAGAGATGCTTTCAAAATATAAGACTTTATATTTAAAACCGGCAAATGGAAGCATGGGAAGAGGGATTATCAAAATAAGACACTCCAAAAACAGCGCTTTACATTATACAGTTTACAAAACAAGAAAGATCAGGGGAAGAGCTGATAATGTTAATGAATTTTGGAAAAAAACCAAAACATACCGGAAAAACAAGCAATACATTGTGCAGCAGGGGATAGATTTCGCAACTTACAACGGCTGCAATTTTGATATCCGCATCATATATCAAAAAAATGCGCGGGGAGAATGGCAGATAAGCAAAAAATTTGTTCGAGTAGCTCCCCGAGGAAGCAGTATTTCAAACCTGAGCAGCGGAGGCAGGGTAGAAAAAAACATAAAGGTGTTTCGCCGTTTATATAAAAAACAAGGTTTAATAGAAGAAATTAACGCTCAAATAAAAGAACTGTGCAGAACTGTAGCGCTTACTCTTGAAAAAAACAGCCAAGCTGTATTTGGGGAACTGGGACTTGACATCGGTATGGATGAAAAAGGATCTCCCTGGCTCATTGAAGTTAATTCCAAGCCGAGAAAGACAACTGAAACCGAGTTTTCCCAAACTATAGTCCGCAATACATTTAAACGGCCGCTGCAATATGCCATACACCTGGCAGGATTTTCTAACTAATGCCGTTTTTATCTGCTGAAAACCCTTTCCTAGAAGCAGAAAACAGTGATAATATATTAATAAACAAGAATTAAAAATCCTTAGGGAAAGGGAAGTGAGACAGTGAGGTTTGCTTCAGGGATGCCGCGCGCTCTGAAAATCGCACTGATTTTCATCATCGCAGTAGCTATAGGAGGAACGGCCTTAATCTTTAGCAATTATTATGCTAACGGTGACCAGATCCAAAATGAAGCGAATGACATACAGAAAAACAGTACTCCATCTCCGTCGAGCATAGTTATCGGGCCCACCAACATAGCAGATATGGTAGAAAAAGTAAGCCCCGGCGTAGTGAATATCGAGACAAGCGTCGTAGCTGACCGGTTCAATGACAGTTTTTTCTATAATGACCCTTTTTTCCGTCAATTCTTTGAGGACATGATGATACCCAGCCCCGACATTCAACAAGGTATCGGTACAGGATTTGTTATCGATGAAGAGGGCTACATACTGACTAACCAGCACGTAATAGACCAAGCCGATAAAATAATTGTAAACATAAACAACAAGGAATACGCGGCTAAATTAGTAGGCCAAGATTATGAGCTGGATTTAGCCGTTCTAAAAATTGATGCCGCAGAAAAACTGACTCCTCTCAAAATGGGAGACTCTGAAAAAATACGAGCAGGGGAGTGGGTTATTGCCATAGGCAATCCCTATGGGCTTGACCATACAGTTACAGCAGGCGTTATAAGTGCCAAGGGCAGACCCATGAAAATAGAAAACCGTATTTACAAAAACCTTATTCAGACAGATGCTGCAATAAATCCTGGAAACAGCGGAGGCCCCCTTCTAAATACAAAGGGAGAAGTTATAGGCATAAATACGGCTGTAAATTCTGAAGCCCAGGGCATTGGGTTTGCCATACCAATCAATACGGCTAAAGAAGTCCTGAGTGAATTAATAAGTAAAGGCAAGGTAATACGTCCTTACATAGGAGTATGGCTCCAGCCGGTGGACAGCGAAATAGCACAAAGCTTGGGAATTGAACCTTCCGGAGTACTGGTGGTACAAGTTATCAAGGACAGCCCGGCAGAGGAAGCCGGTCTGCTTAAATATGATGTAATAATAGCCGTTGATGACCAAGCGATAGCTGATTATGAAGGACTCCAAAATATCCTTGAGACTAAAAAGGTAGGAGAGAAGATCGCCCTGAAAATTATAAGGCAGGGTAAACAGATAGTTATACCGGTTACTCTGGCTGAAAAACCGTAATTTGCAGAAAAAGTCGCTTAGGATTTAGGATAAAAAAATAATTAATTTTAGTTCTTTAAGTGGGTTATCCCACTTTATTATTGTAAATAACCCCTTAAGTCGATTAATATTATTATTAATGGTTAATAATGATTTCACTGCTGAAAGTTATTATCTGCTGATTTTAATGTATAAATATTCG
>JACIYB010000049.1:13695-14951 GCA_014360155.1 Syntrophomonadaceae bacterium | reverse complement strand
AAGACGGTTAAAACTGCAAAAATAAAAGCAAAACCAGGAATACCAACTAAAAAAGAAGCTCCCAGGGGTGTCAATAAAAGAATGGCGGCTACTGCCCCTAAAGCTGCTCCCGAAGATACCCCTATAACATATGGATCTGCCATAGGATTGCGAAATAGCCCCTGAAAAGTAGCCCCGGCAAGGGCAAGTCCGGAACCAACCAGAGCAGCGAGCAGCACCCGCGGGAACCTAATCGTGAAAATAATAGTGTCGTAAGTTGCTGGCAGATCGGTGTCTATATAATGCCCCAGGACAGGAATATGTCGCAAAGCAATCGATAAAACCTCAAAAGGATGTATAAAAACCGCCCCTATGCCTACCCCCAGAGTTAAAACCCCTAAAAGCATGATAATCAAAAAAGGGAATATGTATGTACGCCTAGAAATCTTTTCCTGAACCATAGTTTCACTTCCTATCCCAACTCGCTCCAAACATGTTAGTGCGAAAATAACTTCTTAAAAGCCTTCATCCCCCTCTCACCTATCTTCACCAGCAGCTGTCTCACGCGGGCATATGAGGTCAGGATGAAAGATTGCGGCCATCTCCTCCAAAGCTTGTACTATCCTGGGTCCTGAACGGCTCACAATATCAGCATTAATTTGGTATATCCTTTTGTTTTTCACGAACGAAAGGTTCTCCCACCCTTTGCGAGCTGCTATTTCTTCTGCATCCGGTACTTTCTCATCCCCATGTCCATACGAATGCAGCATAATATCAGGATTATTAGCAATAATTACTTCTTCGCTTAATTGCGGATATTCTTTCCCAGTATCGGCTGCTATATTCCTCCCCCCAGCCAGCTCAATAAGCTCGCCGATCAGGTTATTAGAGGATACAGTCATCAAAGGCTCATACCACAGTTCATAATAAACAGACGGTCTCTCGGCCTCAGGAACAGCTGATACTTTGCTTTTTATTTCATTAACCCTCTCCTCCATGTCTTCAATAAGCAAATTTGCTTTCTGCTGCCTGCCTGTAGCCTGGCCCACAACCTCAATCGTATGCATAATATCCGCTACTTTTCGCGGACAAAAAACCAGTACAGCCAGCCCCGCATCTTCCAAGCTTTCAATTATTTGCTGGTGCATGCTTGTCGCTAATATCAAGTCCGGCTCTAAAGCAACGATCTTTTCCAAACTGGGACTGGAGAAACCGCCGATTTTAGCACGTGATTTTGCTTCTTCAGGATAATCGCAGAAAGTAGTAACCCCAACAAC
>JACIYB010000049.1:3501-13685 GCA_014360155.1 Syntrophomonadaceae bacterium | reverse complement strand
ATCTCATCCCCGGCCGCCAGCTTCCCGAGGACGCCCTCTACCAGATAGACGAGCGCGTCCTCTTCCCCCGCGAGGACTACCGCCGATTTTAGCACGTGATTTTGCTTCTTCAGGATAATCGCAGAAAGTAGTAACCCCAACAACCCGGTCCCCCAGGTCCAGAGCAAAGAGTATTTCGGTATGGCTGGGAGCTAGGGATATCAGCCTTTGAGGTTCGGAAGCCAGAGTTACCTTTCTCCCCATATCATCAGTAATAGTAACCGGAAAATCATCACTGCCCTGCTCGCTCGCGGATTTACCGGAAACTTTTCCTCCACAGCCAGCTGCAGTAACCATAAGAAAAAAAACCAGCAGCCATGAAAATAAAACCAAATACCTGGAATTACATAACTCGTTCCTGGACACTTCCCGCACCCCTTTTTTCATAAATTAGGCCCCTGTTTCGCAAAAACAGGGGCCCCATCGGTTCAGGCAAAAACCTAAACAATAGGGACACCCGCCTATACCGCGTAGACCAGCGGTGTCCATTTCGATAAGCTCCAGTCTCCTGGCTCGGTTTCATCGTTCCCCACGCCTTCCCAGATTTATAAAATCCAGTGACTTCCTGTGGTTCACTCCCCCTTACAGTGGCGCGTCCACGCCGGACTTTAACCGGCTTCCCAGAAATCTTATCTACTAAGAATATGTTTTTTTCTTCTATAGAGAACAAAAACACAGAGTATTTATAGGGAAACACTAACTAGGTCATCTGGAAAGATTGTTATTTTTTCAGCACCTGCTGCGGTTACAACCCAAGTATTCTCTATGCCTGCTATGCCGAGGCCGGGAAAAACAAATTTCGGCTCCAGAGCAAAGACCATCCCCTCTTGCAAAGCCAGGTTAAAACCTTTAGCTAGAATCGGCATTTCATCTAGTTCCAGCCCGATTCCATGCCCCACAAATTTCACTCTTTCCGGACCAAATCCCATAAAATTTTCTCCTAAACCTGCCTTCTCAGCTTTAGATACGGCCAATTCGTACAAATCACCGGCATTAACGCCCGGTTTTACCTGTTCAAGTACCGCTTCCTGGATTTCCAGAGCAGTTCGAAAAGCATAATCGAGCTTCTCAGGCAGCGACCCTATAACAAACAGGCGAGTCTTGTCCACCATGTACCCGCCAAATGTCCCTACATAATCAAGAAAAACAGGTTCATTTGTTTTAATCAGCCTTTCCCCAGGCCCCTGTGGGTAAAATGGTCCCAGACCGGCACCTGCTGTCACCCCGTCATTAAAACTAGCAAGGGCGCCGTTTTCTCCCGCCAAAAGAAGCCCATAATAGAATTCTTGATTAAAACCTCGAATCCGTATACACCCCTGATGGCCGGTCTCCCTCATTAAGTTTTCCACCTTAGCGGCAGTTTCGAACTCTGAAAAACCTGGTTTTAATAACTCTGGAACACGTTCAAAAACCCAGGCTATTTTTTTACCAGCCGTACGCAAGATATCAATTTCATAAGCGCTTTTTACTGAGCGTATGTCTTTCACCCAGTTGCTTCCGTCGACAAATGTTGCCTGGTTGAAGATTTTTTTATAGAACAAGTAAGAAGCAACAGGAATGACATCAAACTCCAGTGCTAAACGCTGCGGCAATTTAAAACCCAGATCAGCAAGCCTTTCCGGAATAAGTTTGAAATTCGCAAGGGAGACTACCTCCCAAGGAGACTCCCTTTTAGCCCTTGCATAACTTTTCCGACAAAATAGAACTGGTTCCCCCTCAACCGGTACATAAAGCTGAGCGTTTTGCAAAGTACCGCTAAAATAGTATAAATCGACATTCTGGCTGATCAAAAATCCTTCGCATTCGTTCTTTTGCATCAGCGCCTGCAACTTGCTAACACGAGCTGCAATCTCCTCTTTAGGGGTAAGCATCCCCCTATTCCCCCTTCATTATAAACAATAATTTTCCGTGCCTGACAATAAATTTTATCTCTTTATTATTTTTCTCTATAAATATAACAATTTTTTCTTCTGGCAGTTGAAGAACCAACCGCCAGAAGAAATCCCCCCTCGATACAGAAAATTTACTCTTTAACCTTTACCGTAACCTGAATACTCCTGCAGCATTCATCATTTTTTATCACAAAATAATCAGGCTTTTCGAATAAACGGTAATTACCGCTTGATTCTATTATCAGATCTTCTTTGGTAAGGCCACCTTCTTTGGGTATAAATAACGGCCGAGCAAGCGGGACAATTGCTTTTTTCAACAAAGGCATTATTTACATCCCCTTTTGAAGTTTTATTTAGACCAATAATGGTCAATCTCTGAAGGAGCAAAGATGCCCCGGTCAGTAATTATCCCCGTAATTAACTCAGGCGGAGTTAAATCAAAGGCTGGGTAAAACCCTCTCACTTTCTCCCCGGTAATCCTTACCCCCCTAAAAAAAGTCACCTCTTCCGGGTCCCTAAATTCTATAGGAATATCCTCTCCAGTAGCACAGCGAGCATCAGGTCCCCCATAACCCAGGACATAAAAAGGCAACCGATGGTAATCCGCTGCCAATGCCAGTTGGAAAGTTCCCACTTTATTGGCTACAGTCCCATCCACGGCTATACGGTCAGCCGCAGTAAACACCTTGCTGATCATGCCACAGTTCATACAGTATGCAGCCATATTGTCGCTTATCAGAGTCACCGGTATTCCCAGTTCAGAAACAGACCACGCAGTAAGACGGGCTCCTTGGAGGTAAGGCCTTGTTTCTGTTGCTATTACTTCGACCTTCTTCCCCCGTTCCTGCGCCCAAAAAAGCATATACAACAGCGCGGCCCCGGGAAAGCAGTGGGTAAGTATAGCATCGCCGTCATTTAAAATTTTTTCGGCCCAATCGGCAGTTAATTCAGAACGGCGCTGCTGCTTTTCTATCGCCTCGTCGATACTCTTGAGCAACTGTTCCGACCATTCAGATTGCTCCCAATTAATTTTATCGAACATTTTCTTTAACAGAGCTTTAAGATGGTAACCCGTAGGGCGGGTCCCAACCAGACGCTGTTGCGCCGACAACAAAAAATTTCTGGCTTTTTCCGTACTTCCCTGCAGGTTATTTTCAGCATCCCTAGCCGCAAGATACAGTCCATATCCCGCAGTAATAGCAATATCGCCCGCCCCTTGAACTACCATTTCCTCAATTGCCCGAGCCACTTCTTCATAATTTGAGCAACTGACCTTTCTTACTTCCCCAGGAAGATAGCGGCGGTCAATCAAGACCAGGGTTTCGCCCTGAAGAAAAACCGTTCCATTAATATGCATCAACAAAGGCTGCTGCAAAGACATTTCCCTCCTGTAAAAACAACTGAAACCATACCGGAACTCTGTACTGATCCTGCTGGCATCTCACCGGGTTATACTTTTCCTGCCATATTTTTCCCAAAAGGCTGAGTATAACCCTCACGTTCTCCCTGGTAAGCAAACTCAACTGCCATAACAGCCGCCTCTATAACTATATTCATACACATGCGGAATCGGTTTTTGTCATGCCATTCCGGGTAATCCCGGTTCAGCTCCTCACACTGGGTTGACCCAAACTTTTCGGCAAACTTATGAGGAATCTGGTTGAAAAACCGATAAAGCCCGGGGTTTCCATATAATCTGTCGATTATTTCCTGCTGGCTTCCCTCCAACGGGTTTCTGCGCCCATGTACCGCACCTACGCCCATTATTAAACCTACAAGAGCCCCACAAACTCCGCCGCTGAGGCCCATACCGCCGCCGAAAGCAGTAGTGAGAGATACAGTTTCAGGCGGAAAATCTACTAAACCTATCTCAACCAGTGCTGCGTATACGGATTCAGCACAGTTAAGTCCGGATCGGAAATTATTTCGCGCCGCTTCACGGGCCTTTTCTTTCATTTCCTCTTCCGGAATATCTTTAAGCCGCACCATGTTTCCCCCTCCCCCTCTTGTTCATAGAAATAAAATCCTGTTTTTAACACTTCAAATAAATGGCACCCATTCACTATCCCTGTTCTTTAATATACTTCTCCGCTACTTCTTCTGCCAGAGTGTGAGGATCTGACTCTTTGTTAACCAGCTTCTTTATCATATTGTCCAGCTCACCGGTTGACACAAGCTTTTTCAAGATCGGTTCCATTATAGCACCCCGCAGAGCATCGTTCATTTCCGTTATGGCTTTCCGCGTTATCCTCTCACCTATAAGATTGTTATCAATCAGATGCTTATAATGTTCCTCTATTTTTTCAAAAAGCTTGTCGACACTTTCAGCAAAAGAATGCGGTTCCAGGCTGCTTTCTATCATTACGATAGGCGGCCGCCATCCATCCGGGAAATTCCCCATTTCCAGCATGCTCAATGTCTCGCGATAAAGCTTTTTGGCTCCCTCCCGGTCTGCTTTGTTAATAACAAATATATCTGCTATCTCCATCAGGCCTGCTTTTATAGCCTGCACTTCGTCCCCCATACCGGGAACTAGTACAACTATAACTGTATGGGCATGATTGATGATGTCAACTTCCTGCTGCCCTACTCCAACTGTCTCTACAACAATTACGTCTTTTCCCATGGCATCAAGGACGTGGATGCCGTCTCCAACTGCTTTGGATAGACCTCCCATGCTCCCCCTGGTTGCCATGCTCCTGACAAATACACCTGGATCCTCAGCGTGCCTCAGCATACGAATTCTATCGCCTAACAATGCGCCTCCAGTAAAAGGACTGGTTGGGTCTACCGCAAGAACGCCGACAGTTTTTTGTTTTTTACGCATAGTACATATGAGTTGATCTGTAATAGTGCTCTTTCCTGCTCCTGGTGCACCGGTAATTCCAATCACATGGGCCTTGCCTGTGTAAGGAAAAATGTGCTTTATAGCCTTGGTAGTACCTGGAATATCATCTTCAATATTTCTTATTAGACGGGAGGCCGCCCTAACGTCTCCCGTCATAGCTTTCTTACCTAATTCTTCCATAAAACTTCACTCCCTAGGAGTTATATTCTGGTTTATCCAGTCAATAATAGAATCAAGTGTAGCACCAGGAGTGAAAATAGCCTTAATACCTGCTGCTTGAAGCTTGGGTATGTCCTGATCCGGTATTATCCCACCTCCTATAACTGTGATATCATCGGCTCCCTTTTCCTTTAAGAGCCGCACTACTTCAGGGTACAGATAATTATGCGCCCCCGACAAACAACTCAGCCCTACCACGTCGACATCTTCTTGTATAGCCGTTCCGGCAATCTGTTCCGGCGTTTGGTGGCACCCGGTATAAATCGTTTCGAAACCTGCATCACGGAAAGCCCTTGCCAGCACCTTTGCGCCACGGTCATGCCCGTCAAGCCCTGGTTTAGCCACTAAAATACGAAGTTTTCTATCTGCCATATCTGCTTCCCCCCTATTTAGTACATACAAATCTTAGTATACCCCGGGATCACGGTATTCCCCGTAGACTTCCCGATACACATCGCAAATTTCCTGAACGCTGCAGTAGTTCTTAACCGCTTCAATACAATAGGGCATAACATTTTCGCCTTTTTTGCAGGCGTTCCTGATATCATTAAGGCACTCAGCAACCTTGCGGTTGTCGCGCTTTCTCCTTACCGCATTCAAGCGCTCTATCTGTTCTTTTTCTACTGTATCATCTATTTCAACAAACGGAATTTCTACTTCGTCTTCTGTGATATATTTGTTAACCCCTACCATAATCTTTTCACCAGAATCGATCTGCCTCTGGAATTTATACGCAGCATCGGAAATTTCCAGCTGGGGATACGATTTTTCTATAGCTGCGACCATTCCTCCCATTTCATCTATTTTCTCAATGTACTCCCATGCTTTTTCTTCCATTTCGTTGGTAAGTGCCTCCACAAAATAAGAACCTGCCAATGGGTCGATGGTATTGGCAACCCCAGTTTCTTCAGCTATGATCTGCTGGGTCCTCAAGGCGATCTGAACAGCATGGTCCGAGGGCAAACACAGAACTTCATCGAGTGAATTAGTATGCAGTGACTGGGTTCCTCCCAACACAGCAGCCAATGCTTCGGTAGCCGTCCTTACAACGTTGTTATACGGCTGCTGGGCTGTAAGCGAACATCCTGCAGTTTGGGTATGGAAACGCATCCACAAGGACCTCTCATTTTTAGCTTTATAGCGATCACGCATAGCCTTGGCCCATATTCTCCGGGCAGCTCGCATCTTCGCGATCTCTTCAAAGAAATCTATATGAGAATTGAAGAAGAAAGACAAACGAGGAGCAAACTCGTCAACATCGAGCCCTTTACGTTTAATAACGTCCTCGACGTATTCCATGCCGTCCCGCAGAGTAAAAGCAAGTTCCTGCACGGCTGTAGCTCCGGCTTCTCTGATATGATAACCGCTTATACTGATCGTATTCCATTTAGGTACATATTTGGTCCCGAACTCAACCGTATCGCTGATAAGCTTTACCGAAGGCTCAGGCGGACACATCAAAGTTTTCTGGGCAATAAATTCTTTTAACATGTCATTTTGGATGGTCCCGCCGATTTTGCTCAGGGGAACTCCCTGTATTTCCGCCGCAGCACAGTACATAGCCCAGAGCACTGTAGCCGGTGGGTTAATAGTCATAGAAGTTGTTATTTCACCGAGCGGAATACCCTTAACCAGTGTAAGGAAATCTTCTATTGTATCAATTGCCACTCCACACTTCCCGCACTCACCCCTGGCTTTGGGAGAGTCTGTATCATAACCCATCAATGTGGGAAAATCAAAAGCAGTACTGAGTCCTGTCTGTCCCGAGTTTAATAAAAAGTGCCAGCGCTTGTTGGTAACCTCGGCATCTCCCATACCAGAAAACATACGGAAGGTCCAATATTTGCCCCGGTAGCCTGTGGCCTGGACTCCTCGCAAAAATGGAAATTGCCCGGGATACCCGATATCTCTTTCAAAATCCATGTCTTTTATATCTTCGGGTCCATACAACCTCTTTATTTCGAGATCAGACACAGTACTCCAATGCGGCTTTTGGTCTGGATTTTTTGCAACAATTCTGCGGACTTCATCCTCCCACTTTTTCCTTAATTGACTCGACTTATCCAATAATTCCTTCGTAAACAATCAAAACCCCTCCTTACCTAACACAATAAAATTAGACCATAAGATACCGTCAGTATTCTATACCAGCTCTGCCTTTTATCCCTGCATTATAGTGGTGTTTAATCTCTCTCACTTCGCTTACTGTATCTGCCAGTTCTTTCAATTTCTCCGAAGCGTATCTGCCGGTTAAAACAAGATCTAATTCAGGCGGTTTGTTTTCCACCAATTCAATTACCTCTTCCTCGGGAATCAAGTTGAAATCCACAACTACATTGATTTCATCCAGAATAACCATATCAAAATCCCCACTGTTGATAACCTCTTTGGCCTTTTCAAATCCCTCTCGAGCTAATTCCACATCTACAGGAGCTGGATTGTCGCGCATTACAAAACTATCCAACCCGTACTGGAAAAAAGCAAGCTCCGGCAGATACTTTTTCACCGCCAAGACCTCTCCGTATTCTCTTCCCTTCATGAATTGGATAATACATACCCGGAAACCCTGCCCCATTGCTCGCAAGGCCTGCCCGAAAGCCGATGTGGTCTTCCCTTTACCATTGCCTGTAATTACAAGCACTATCCCCTGCTTCGACTTCTTCCCGGTTTCCTCACCAACAGGCAAACTTTTCACCTCCCCCCTGATGTATAATAAAATGCCCTCTGTAGGACAATAACCAGCATCATCTTAGTTTTTCTATTCTATATGTATATGTTGTTTTTTCATTTCTGATGCCCTGAATGAATAGGAAAACTTTTACCGCTAGATCCTCCGCCCAATCTTTTTCCCTGCAATCTAAAGTGCAATTTCTATACCAACCTGTTAGAGCTTTTGAAATAATTTTTTTTGGATACCCCGTCATTTTTAACATTTACTCATCTGTGCCTGCAAAAACGGCGCACCAGCACATAAAAAAACAATCTTTACCCTCCATATAGTGCAAAATCTGTGCCATGCACAGATAATTACAGCCCTACCTATTTACTTATACCTAGCACTGTATCCTAAAACAACAACCCGATTTTGTTCTCCGGTTAACAAGCGTTGCATTTCTCGAACAATTCTCTTCCCAAGCATCCAGTATAATTTGTATCTAAAGCATAATTTCTATAATTTAGAATAAACTCCCTCATATATTGCATATTTAAGCTCTTAATTCCGACTAAAAAAAACAAAAAAAAATTTTTTTCTACTTTTAGACGGTTTTTCTTTGCGTCCAGCCACAAAACATTTGTTTGTTGTGATTTTGCAGCATTTCGTTCTGCTTATGCAACAAGACCGAGGTCAACATCTATCACAGGTATGCAGGTGCCGCGCTTTATTCTCTATGCCTTTCCGAGACCCATTATCTCATACAGCTTTTTCATGTCCAGTGATCTCCTGACTGTATCTGCCAGCCTTTCATATTTTTCTTCTTTTGCGGAAAAATTTAAATCTGTTTTTTTCAACGAACTCAAGCTCTTATCTCTACGAACTGAATTTATAAAGGAAAGCAAGACATTCATATTATCAAAAATTCCATGAACATGGGTTCCAAAAACCCTGCCGTTAAAATTCAAACTGCCGTCTTTTATCTGAACTTCCACCCCCGAACGCTTGTTAATCTGCAGCAGGCAGTCCCCCTCCCTGCGCACCTCTGTCTCCCCCATATGAATCTCATAACCTTTAACAAACTGGCTTTTTAATTCCCGCCAGAAGCCAACATCAGCCGTAACAGCAGCTTCTACCTGATGGGTACTTTTAGTAGAATAATAAGTCGTTACACAGGGAAGCAAGCCTAATCCGGTCTGAGAACCCACACCTGCCTCGGTGCCATACGGATCAAGCAGTTTTTCACCCAGCATCTGATAGCCGCCGCAGATTCCCACTATGTATTTGTTTTTGCCCGCTAAATCGAGAATTTCTTCGCAATAGCCTTCTTCCTTTAAGTACAATAGATCTAATATTGAATTTTTAGTACCCGGAATAATTACCACATCAGCAAGGCCTATTTTTTCGCCCTTTTTTACAAATCTCACACCGGTATCAGGCAGGTTTAAAAAAGGATTAATATCTGTAAAATTTGATATCCTGGGAAGCGCAATAACCGCAATTTGCACAGGAGCTCCTCTGTTCCATCCCTTCTCAATATCTGCCAGGCAAACAGAATCTTCAGCATCAATTCCATGGTCACATAAATAGGGTATTACGCCTAAAACAGGTATCCCGGTTCTCTTTTCTAAAAACTCCAGCCCCGGTTTTAATAAATTTATGTCCCCCCGAAATTTATTAATTATAAAACCCTTCACTCTCTGCCTTTCTCTGGGTTCCAGCAGCTCCAAGGTCCCTATTAGCGAAGCAAAAACACCTCCCCTATCAATATCCGCCACCAGTATAACTGGAGAATCAGCCAGTTCAGCAGTCTTCATATTAACTATGTCAGTATCCTTTAAGTTAACTTCAGCTGGGCTTCCTGCACCCTCGATAACCAAGACTTCGTATTCCTCTTTGAGCCTGTCAATACATTGCCTAACAATTGGTTCCGCCTGGTAAATATAATCGCTGCGGTATTCCCCGGCCGACATATCTCCCAGAGGTACTCCCATAACAATTACTTGAGCACACATGTCTTCTTTCGGCTTCAGGAGTATAGGGTTCATACATACGGTAGGCATAATTCCAGCAGCTTCAGCCTGAACCCCCTGGGCCCTGCCTATTTCACCCCCATCAGGAGTCACAGCAGAATTCAAAGCCATGTTCTGAGCCTTAAAAGGTGCGGTTTTAAAACCATCTTGATAAAATATCCTGCATAATGCAGTGCACAAAATACTTTTACCTACATTTGAAGCTGTACCTTGCAGCATAATTGCAGCTGAACCAGTCATTTTATTCCTCCTCCATTTCTCTGAACATTAGATAAAATATAAGAACTTCATTTATCGCTCATAAAGCCATACCTGCATCAGGGTTCATGTATGATCTTCGGTAATACACTTTTGAACTCTTGTTTCATACACAGTTCCGGATTGCAGGTGAGCCGGCTCTAACTGTCCAGACGATAAACAGGCAGCTCTTTTCTTTTAATTGCGGTCAAAATAGTAATATCTCCTAGAAAAATCTTAACTTCAGATTACTTTAGATTTTA
>JACIYB010000049.1:0-3491 GCA_014360155.1 Syntrophomonadaceae bacterium | reverse complement strand
TTGCAGTAACTTTTAAGAAAAATTATAAAAAAAATGAAGGCAATAACATTAAAGTAAACCTTGCAGGTCTAGGCGACAACGATAACACAGCTTCGCTCAGGCTTAAAATCTCTGCTGTTTCACTGGCGGTCATTTTTCCGTCCAGTAGACAATGGGCAACATAAAGCCTGTTTCGTTCGTCCTGTGTCACTGATAATATCATCCTCTCATTTTACTCTAACTAGGGTGACATTTTCTCAGAAACATTTCCAGGTGACAATACCACAGAATAAACAGAAATATTTAAAATTCTTTTCTTGAAATAATGCTGCAAACAATGTATAATACTTTTTGCTATATAACACTTGTTATTAGGGTAAATGCTTGATAACACCTCAGAAGAAGTGTATAATATCTTTCGTGGGCGGGTGTAGCTCAATGGCAGAGCCCCAGCCTTCCAAGCTGGTTGCGAGGGTTCGATTCCCTTCACCCGCTCCATTTATGTCCCTGTAGCTCAGCTGGATAGAGCAACGGACTTCTAATCCGTAGGTCGGGGGTTCGAATCCTCCCGGGGACGCCATTTGCATGAAAATATTATATTTTATTTATGAACCGACGCGGTGGATGTAGCTCAGCTGGTCAGAGCACCAGATTGTGGCTCTGGGGGCCGTGGGTTCGAGTCCCATCATCCACCCCAAATTTTTCTTGACAGTATTATAGCTGTCCTAGTATACTCTATACTGTATCGCTGGGGTGTAGCCAAGCGGTAAGGCAACGGACTTTGACTCCGTCATGCGTTGGTTCGAATCCAGCCACCCCAGCCAATTAACGCGGGCCATTAGCTCAGTAGGTAGAGCACCTGACTTTTAATCAGGGTGTCCCAGGTTCGAATCCTGGATGGCTCACCATTATGGAAACAAGCACCCTCCGATATCCGGAGGGTTAGACTGTTCAAAAAGGCCTTGTTTCATTTTTTTGAAACTGGCCTTTTTGTATCATTATCCAAGTATATGCATACGACTATAGTTATAACAATATCAGAGGCAATCAGTGCTAAATCGAGGAAAAACAATATTTTTGTTGACCATTTTTGGGGAAATCGCAAGTTTTTATTTTTTTATGAGGAAAAGCATTTTAAAAGAAACAGGCTCCAAGAAAGTGCTCCTCTTTTAACTGATAAGAGGAGCACTTTTATGCGGAAATTGTTGAAATATACGTACTGAAATTTACATGAGCCAATAGAAATTCTGAAGGGAGGTGTTAAAAAATGAATTTGTTTGCAGAGCTGTCTTTGATTGTCTTAGTTATGGTTCTGAGTAATGCCATCGGAACATTGAAGACCATTTTTATAGCCAGGAAATATTTCAAACCTGTCTATATCATAGTATTCATAGATGCGATTATTTTTGCAACAGTAATCACTAAAGTTACATCAGGCGGAGAATATTTATATGTCTTGGCCTTTGCGGTAGGAAAAATGCTTGGGGTTTTCTTAGGGGGAGCAATTGAGAACAAGATCGCCATAGGTCTGATTGAAGCCGATATCATGGTGAATGATAAAGATAGGATGATCACTGTCTCTGACTGTTTAAGAGAAGCAGGTTTTTCTGTAAATACCATGGTCACTTATGGAATACATGGAAACAAGAGATATATCATAGAAATAACAGCAAAAAGGAAAGATATCGACAATATTAAAGACATCCTCAAAAATGTCAATTACGAAAATCCAACTATGAGTATCAAAGAAGTTTCAGGTGTCTACGGAAAAGTATGCAGCAACAAAGGTTAGAATCTTTTAAAACAGCAGGCAGCTTTTACAGCCAGGCGAAATCCGATTTATTAGGCCCTGATTTTACCTAATATCGGAGGAAGAAGTCATTAATCTCCTCAAACAGGACTTCTGCTCCCATATATAAAGTAGAGCCGATAAAACCCAATGCCAATAGGCCAAAACTCACATTAATCCAGAGCAGTTTACGGTTGCCGTACAGTATCGTTAATCCTAGCAAAATTATGATCACTGCAGGAATGGTATTCAAAAATGGCGTAGGTAACATAATCAGCATGCTCATTAATATAACCGCCGACGATGCCAACCGGATCTCCGATTCTTTAAGCATACTTGATTGACTGCTGTTGAAAAAAAACTTTTCCAATTTTTCACACAGGGGTATGGCTCTGAGTTCAATTTGCCTTATAATCTCCTGGGGTATTTCCCATTTGCTAACCGCTTTAGGCACCCACAGAAGAGTCCCCCCTAATGCCCTTTGGATAGACCAGATGCAAATAAGAGCCGCTGGGATGAAGCCTATACCTGGAGGTAAGGGAACAGTTAACGGCAATGCCATAACTATAAATATCAGGCCAAAGCTTTGCGTGCCGCAGGCATTGATTAAATCCTGGATTGTAAGGTTACTCCTTTTGTTTTCAACAGCATTACGAATCAATTGGCTCGGCAGCCTGTCTCTTGATAAACGGCTCATTAATATAGCTAGCTCCTCTTCTGCATCTTTTTTACTCGTCTTATTATACCAAGAAACTTTCGTATAATTCAAAAAACTGTTAACATTTAATAGAAGGACGGCAAATACAGTATCTTCCCCGGATTCGATTTTACGTCTTGTCGGAGCCCTTCTCATGGAGTTTGATGTGAAGTGGACTAGTAGCCGCAAGTATCTTGATATGACTGAGTATTTAGCTTTGTCAAAAGGGCATTTCAAGAAAAGTCAAAAAGTCGTTCGTATCGGTAATTAGAAAATCTTCATTTCTAACCGGAGGTTTTTACACATGATTTTGGACTTGATCATCAAGTTGCGTTACGGTAATTGATTCTTCTTATCTCTATAACTCTTTATAATATTTTTCTAGTTCTTTGTAAAAGTTCTCTCTCGTCCCTGCTAAAATAATAACAACTACTTTACCATTAATCTCGACAATTTCATAGGCTATTTCATAAATTGTTTTGTTGTATCGAAAATCATAACCCAGAATACCTCTAAGGTTTCCTTTTTTCGGTTCTCCTATATAAGGATCTTTACGTATTTCTTCAATAGCATTCTTAAACTTGTTTTTTAAAGACTTATCTTTTATTTTTTTGAAAAAATTTTCGGCCTTTGGTGATACTTTATAATCCAACATTTTAATCCTCACCAAAAAGCTCTTTATCTAATTCTTCAGAGGTTCTGGGATCATTTTTAGCGTATTCTCTAGCCTCAGAAAGAAGTTTTTGGACGGCTAAAGGCATTATATTTATTCTTGCCCTAAATTCATTGAGAATTTCATCTTTACTCGTAAATCCATCTTCTAAAACAGATTGTAAAACTAAATCAGAGTAATCGTCAAAACTCTCTTCTATTCTTCTTAACTTTCTAATTTTTAATCCATCTTTTTCTAAAATGATTTCTACGTCTTTACCGAGGTTTAATTTTTCATAAAAGTCCTTTGGAATTGTTAACTGACGTTTGGAGGTGATTCTTCCAATTCTGCTTTCTTTTCTCATGTCTTCAATC
>JACIYB010000048.1 GCA_014360155.1 Syntrophomonadaceae bacterium | reverse complement strand
ATTTCAGGCTCAAATAGTCGGAAACGGTAAAGTCATATATGATGCGGATCCGGAGCGCCGGAGGAGTTTTTTTATGATTGTCTTAAAGCAATATGCCAAATTGAACGAGGAAAGAGAACCCGTGTTAGAGAGGATTAGAGAAAGAGGAGCTATTTATGGTTAGCGATATTATTGTAAATAAAGTGCATGTTATTGAACGCTGTTTAAAGAGAATTGGAGAAGAATATCAGGGATCTCCTGCTAATCTCAAGAATTTGACCAAACAGGATTCTATAATATTGAATCTGCAGAGGGCATGTGAGGCAGTGATTTCACTCGCAATGCATATTGTGGCTGAGAGGGGCCTGGGTGTTCCCCAGTTTAGCAGGGAAGCTTTTGATTTGCTTGAACAAAATGGGATTATCGAGAAAGCACTTGCGAAAAAGCTGAAAGCGATGGTAGGGTTTCGTAATATTGCCATACATGATTACCAGAAGATAGATTTAGATATTCTGCAAGGAATTATAGAAACCAATCTTGACGACTTACGTGATTTTGCCAGGATTATGCTTAAGCTATAAAAGAAACTTTATCAAAGGAAGCCGTAGAGGTATTAAAAACAGTTGGAATCAATTAAGGATAAGCTGGATGACTTTACTTACAGTGCTGTAATTGAGGTTTTGGAAGATATGGGTCAGATGGATAGCCTGCTAACGGGGCGGCAGCCACCATGTTAAGTGTGGTCTCATCCCGGTTGCTGAAAATTATATGGGAGGTTCGTTGTCAAGGAAAAACTTGTGAAAGGCATAGAGATTTAAAGTAATCTTATAAGAAAGAGAAAAATAATTAAGAGAAAGTTGTACAATATCAAGGGGTCAGGCCGATAAAGGGAATGAAACAACTAGCTATATTTTTTTAGAAATTGAGTGGGTGTGAGTATTTCCGGTTTTTCTATTTCTATGTCGGAAAAATCTTTGTCGCCTGTAATTAAAACATCTACGTCTTCGGTTATAGCAGACACAAGAACAGGTAAGTCTTTTTTATCCCTAATGTGTGGGTATTTACTGATATCAATTCTTTCAATCGTATAAGTATATTCGAAAGGCAATTCCGAAAGAAATGCATCTAAAAACTGGTATTTTGCTGGGAATTTATGTTTAATTACTAACTTGAGCTCATCAATCACATAAGAAGGTAATACGATAATATGATAGTCAGTAATTATATCAATTAATTTTTGCATTGCAGGGGTAGGGAAAAGATAAATGGAAAAGAGTACGTTCGTATCAATCATTATCCGCATAACGCTCTTCCCACATTTTTTTTCTTGTTTCATCCACCAAATTCACTACATCCTGCTCGTTTTTTAGGCCAAGCCGTTCAGCTTCACCTTCAAAAGCCTTTTGCATATTTAAAAAGGCAACCTTAGCAGCATTAGCAAAAATAATCTTATCGCCATCTTCAATAAAAACTACTTTGTCACCGTCTTTTAGATTGAGTTTTCTACGTATGTCAATGGGAATTGTAATCTGGCCTTTGCTTGTAATTTTGGCAACTTCCATCTTAAACACCTCATTCCTTACTTTCCTTACTCGTATTATATAACTATTTCCCCAAATTATCAATTTTTTGTTATACGAAGGTCAACCAAAAGCAGAGAGGAATTTTGCTTAACGATGTATTGCAGTGTACATTAAATGGTGAAATTATTGAATATTATCCTACAGACTATCCTTATCCAAGTTGTTTAGTATTAGGTTTTATTGACAATAGCAAAGCGCTTCATGTTGTATGTGCTTAATAATAAGGCTGAGATCATGCTTGCCAATGAATTTAAAATCTAAAATGTAGTGGCAAAATGACACTTGTGAAAATTATAACATCGGTCTGGCGGGGGATACGGCGATCGAACTGACAAACTCAGAAGAAACCATCCCGGTATGCCCCATTTATCATATATAACTAAAAATTATGCATGAATTGAAAAATATTTATTGACTATGTATTTTTATGTCGATTATAATTACGTAAACACTTGTTAAAATTATAGGAGTTTTGTGATGATAATTGATCCCCATGTTCACGCCTACCCTACTTCTGATGACAGTGAAATGGTGCTGGAGCAAATTGTCGAGCGGGCGTTAAAAATAGGCCTTGATGCAGTATGTATTACTGATCATGATTCCCTGGCTATAAGGGAAAGGGCAAGGGATTATTCCGAGCAGAGCGGTTTTCCTATATTCGTGGGAGCGGAAGTGTTTACTTATGAAGGCGATATACTGGTGTTCGGACTGGATAAGCTTCCGAGCCGGAGGGTGCACGCTGATTACCTGCTTGATTTAGTGGAAGAAAATAGGGGGATTGCTATAAGTGCTCATCCTTTCCGCACTAATAACCGGGGGATGGGAGATGCAGCCCGTAGACACCGCTTGCACGGCATTGAGGTTTTTAATGGCAGCACCGATATTATCAACAATTTTAAAGCTGCCATTATGGCTGAAGAAATGGGGCTGCCCTTTCTGGGAGCTAGTGACGCGCACAGAGTTGAAGCCCTGGGTAAATTTTCTACTTGGTTTCCTGACGGTATACGTAATGAAAGAGATCTGATTAACGCAATCAAACAGGGGAATGTTTATCCGGTTAGATTAACCGCTAAAGGATTCGAAAAGATAAACCGGCGGATAATAGAGAGCGCGTAGATGTTGCAATAGTCAGGTTCTCAAGGGAAGGAGGGGATAGGCTGCAGTGACGGTTTTATTAAAAAACAGCATGAATTTTATGTGAAGAATGAGGAGCGGGAGGGTTATTTTAATAGTGAAAAAGAGATTTTTCGTATTGGTAATGATTTTTATCTTTGCATTTAGCTTAGCAGGATGTGCGGGATCACCTGATGAAAATGCTAAACATTCGGCTCAGAAGGAAAACATCGCGGCTGATTTGGCTGGCACCACCCTAAAAGTATTCGCAGCTTATGGCGGAAAAGATGAGATCTTCGAAGCGTTTGAAGCAGATACCGGTATTAAGGTTGAATACCTGGATATGTCATCCGGCGAAGTTCTGGCCCGTATCCGGGCTGAGCAGGGAAAACCTCTGGGAGATGTCTGGTTTGGTGGTGGAGTCGACAGCTTTATTGCGGCGCAAAATGATGGTTTGCTGGAGAGCTACGTTTCTCCTGAAGCAGAACATGTCCCAGACCAGTATCGTGACCCAGAGGGATACTGGACGGGAATATCGCTGGTGACAGTCAGTTTTATCGTAAATACTGATCGCTGTGCTGAGCTGGGTGTAGATATTCCTCAGACCTGGCAGGATTTGCTTAAACCCGAATTTAAGGGGGAAATATTAATGCCTAATCCCTCTATATCGGGTACAGCTTATACCATACTCAGCGGTATTCTTCAGACTATGGGCGAAGAAGAAGGCTGGGCTTACATGGACAAATTAAATGCCCAGATCCCATATTACGCCAAACGAGGCGGAGAGCCTCCGCAGAAGGCGGCTCTGGGTGAAGTTGCAGTTGGGCTTGCGCCTGATACCGGTGAAGATCTGAAAGCGGAAGGCTATCCAATAGTATCAGTGTTTCCCAAGGACGGTACTCCTTGGTGGCCTTCCCCAGTGGCGATTTTAAAAGGCGCTGAAAATTTGGAGGGTGCCAAGGTATTTGTGGACTGGTGTTTGAGTGAAAAAGGCCAGCAAATACTCAGGGACAATTGCCCGCGGGTTCCTGCCCGCGAGGGGATTGAACTTCCGGAATGTCTGGCGGGAATCAAAGATGCACAACTGCAGGACATAGATTTTGTCGTTGCTGGTAATATGAGGGACAGTTTAGTGGAGCAGTGGCAGGCAAAGTATGGTGAATAAGCGTAGAAAAGAGGTGCCCTTTAAAAAGAGCACCTCTTTTGCTGACTTTTTAGCAGGTTTTATATATTTTTTAGTAGCAATCAGTGTTCTGGTATTTATATTGTGGCCTACCATAGCAATACTGGTTGAAAGCGTCTCTTACAACGGGGATTTCACTCTGGCTGAATATATTCAGCTTTTTACCAGAAACAAAAATATACTGTTTAACAGTATATTTGTATCGGCTTTTTCAACCGTGCTGGCTGTGACGATAGGGCTGTTTGTAGCTTTATTTATAAGCCATTCAAAAAATCGCGGCAAAAAATTAACTTTTGCTGTGTTACTGTTAACCATGATCTCACCGCCGTTTGTTTCTGCATTGTCATACATTATGCTGTTTGGACGCCGAGGAATCATTACCTATCACCTGCTGGGATTGACAGTAAACCCATATGGCTGGCATGGTGTGGTTATAATGCAAGCGTTGAGCCATGCCTCTCTGGCGGCGCTAATTATCCTGGGTGTCTTGCGGGGAATTGATAAAAGCCTGGAACAGGCCTCCCTAGATCTGGGTGCAGGCAGCCTGGAGACTCTGTTCAAAATCACTCTTCCCCTAGTAAAACCGGGTATTATTGCTGCTGCTCTGATAGCTTTTATACAGTCACTCGCTGACTTTGGCACCCCTGCGATAATAGGCGGTAATTTCAGTGTGCTGGCAACGGAAGCTTATCTGAATGTGATTGGTTTATATAATTTGCCCAGAGCGGCTGCAATGGGAACACTTTTGATGATACCGGCACTGCTGATGTTTATTATCTACCGGCGGGTAGTAGAAAATTCAGAATATTTTTCTCTGCGAGTGAGCAGTGAAAGCCCGCTGGAATTGTCCGGATGGGTGAACTGTAGCCTGGCCTTGGTAACAGGCGGTTTCATATTGTTTCAGATAGTACAGTATACAACCATACTCTGGGGGGCTTTTGCTCAAACCTGGGGTGTAGACTTTAGTTTAAGCTTACGGCACATAAAAGCCCTGGAAGCAAGCCAATTGGCTGCATTTGGCAGGAGCCTCGAATATGCTCTGATCGCAGCCCTGGTAGGAACTCTGATAGGGATGATTGTCGCATACATGATAGAAAGGAAGAAGTTTCCCGGTTACAGAATTTTAGATTTCTTAGTTACTCTGCCCTATATGATACCCGGTCCGTTCCTGGGAATTGCCTATGTACTGGCATTTCATAATAAACCCGTAATTCTTACCGGTACAGCTTTTATAGTAGTGGTAAACTGTATTTATCGCCAGTTGCCCATTGGCACTAAAGCGGGTACGGCAGTACTTACTCAGCTAAACCCAGAAACAGAGTACAGTGCCCGGGATCTGGGAGCCGATGAAATAACTGTTTTTAAGGATATAATATTGCCCTCATTAAAACCGGCTTTTTTGCTGGGATTTGTAAATACTTTTACCACCACTATGACAACCATAGGAGCAATCATATTTCTAGTTGTACCAGGCTCCGAAGTAGCTACGGTACAGATGTTTAATGCAATTAAAACCGGGCAGATAGGAGTGAGTGCAGTTATAGCCAATATGATAATATTGGTTACATTGAGCATTAATTTGGCATTTTCCTATTTTATTTTGCGCTCCCCCAAATATGGTAACAGCGAAAAAAGGGAGGGGACATATGTACCTGCGGTTGATGGGATTAAATAAACGATATAATAATATAACGGCAGTAGATGATTTGTATCTGGAAATCAATAAAGGTGAATTACTGTCTATTCTAGGTCCTTCCGGCTGTGGAAAAACCACAACCCTTCGGATGGTTGGAGGTTTTATCCCGGCAGATAGCGGTAAAGTTATCCTGGAAGGCCAGGATATGACTTTAATTCCGCCTAATCTACGACCTACTGCTACTGTGTTTCAGAGTTATGCATTATTTCCGCATATGAACGTCATCCAAAACGTCTGTTACGGTCTTAAATTTAAAAACTTAAAGAAAAGAGAAATGATAAGCCGCGGAGAACAGATGCTGGAAATGGTAGGTTTAAGACACTGCAGAAATAAGCCGGTTAATCAGTTGTCTGGCGGGGAACAGCAGAGGGTAGCTCTTGCCCGGGCTATGGTCATGAACCCAAAAGTTCTGCTGCTGGATGAACCTTTAAGCAACCTGGATGCCAAATTACGGCAGAAAATGCGCAAAGAAATCAGGGATATCCAGAAGGAATTGGGTATTACTGCTTTATATGTTACTCATGATCAGGAGGAAGCTTTGAGCATATCGGATCGTATAGCGGTTATGAACAACGGGAAAATCGAGCAGGTTGGAACACCCAGAAACGTTTATAATTCACCGGCGAACAGATTTGTGGCAGAATTTATAGGAAGGATAAACTTTCTGCCTGGAAAAGGGCAGCAGGTACTGGCAGTGAGACCGGAGCAGATTAACCTGTCGAAGGCATCAGGTTCCATAGCGGGAACTATTGTCCAAAAACAATTTGCTGGTGCTTATACTACTTACTTTATCGAGGTTGGCAACTGCATAGTTGAGGTTGATGTTCCTTCTATGAAAGACCAGGATTGGGGACCAGGTGATGTGGTCTACCTTTCATATTAAGGTTTTTACAACCTCTGAAAAAGCTATACTAAACAGCGTCATTAAAAACTTCTGCTGTTATAGCGGAAAAACATTAGAAAAGTTTACGCATCTGGAAAAGCCATGGCGGCATACCAGATGCGGATTGCCAGTGGATGCGCATTCTAATCGTATAATATCTAAAGAATTGCTTGGGGAATATTTCATCGCAGTGAAAGAAAAATTCTGCATGCTTAACCCCGGCGATATAGGAGAGTATTCGCAAGCTATCTTTGAACAAATAAACTGATATTTTTGCATTCCATTGAGATAAGATTTTTATAAGATAAGATGAAAACCAATAAAAATTCAAATGTAATGGTATTGTGAAAAGTTGTGAATAAGCCTTCATTGGATGAACCCACGGAGGATGAGAGCTATTTTTTAACTGTCTTATATGCACCAAAACCTTTCAAAGGCTGAAATCGTAAAAGACATTGCTGAGTGCCAATGGAGTAGTTATTCAGAATATACAGGGAACAGTAAAAATATTCTGTACTGGGCTGTTTGATAATGGTAAGGGGAAAACAATTGCTAGTTTTACGGAGTTTCATGGGATAAGGAATTGTTGAATTTGATTTTACAGACTTGCGCAATCTACTTTTATATAAGTATGCTGGTGTAAAAGGAGGGGTAAAATGAGCGGCACGCAAGCGCATGTTGAGTTAAACGGATTTGAGGGAACAGTTACAATTAACGAGCCGGTTTTGCGCTACCCTGGCAACCCAATATTAACATGCCATGACGTTAATAAAGTCTGGGGCAATGATGGCCGTTTATATACATACACGGTTCATAATGCAGGAATGGCAAAAATTACAGGTGTTAATGGCAAAAATCAAACAATAATGCTTTTTCGTTCCCACATTGCTGATGGCCGCAGTGTAATAGGTAAAGCTGTGAGTGAAAATGGTCTGAATAATTGGACAGTAGAACCCAGACCATTTTTATTGCCTGCGACAGAGAATGATGCATATGCTGAAGGCGTCAATATTAACTATGTTATTGAATCTGAGGCTGGCGGTGTGGAAGACGTTCGGGTCAATCGCGTTGGGAGCGGCCTGTATGTATTGACTTACAGTGCATACCACGGACACATTCCTGATAGAGTTAAGGTTATGATGGCCGTAACAAAGGACTTTAAGACTCTTGTTCGCTATGGTCCAGTTTCCGAACAGGATATGCGCAATGTTGTTATATTTCCTGAGCCTGATAGAAACAAAAAGTGGATAGCCTTGCTGCGTCCTAACGACAAAGAAAGGGAAGTTGCCGGCTCCGGGCATATCGGCGGCTCGTTTGGAGAAATACGCGCAGGTTTTGCGCCAAGTCCTACCGGGCCGTGGAAAATCGGCAATGTAGTCATGAGAAGCGGTCACGGACCGAGTGCATTCCAGGCTAAGATCGGGCCGGGTGCCCCGCCTATCAAGACCCGATATGGGTGGCTGAATATTTTTCACGGTGTGCGTTCAACCATGGCTGGTAATCCTTATACCTTGGGTGTGGCATTCCATGACCTTGAAGACCCAACAAATCCAAGCAAAATCCGGGTTAGCGCCAAACCGATATTAATGCCCAGTGCAAGTGATTGTTTAGTAAGAGAGACTGATTATGTTCACGTTCCCAATGTGGTATTCAGCTGCGGTGCGTTAATTGGCAAGGACGATACGGTAGCCATATATTATGGCGGCAATGATACGGTTATGAATGTCGGCCTGACAAATATACAAATTTTAAATGAAATGTGCAATGCTTTCCGACTGGATCCATTGACGGGGGAACATCTATATTCTCTATAAAAGCCGACCCTGACCCAGCGTTTTTTTGCGTCTCATGTTTCGGCTTAGAAAAACTGAAGGTGCCTCTGCAGGGACAGAGATACCAATACATACCACTAACTTTGGGAGTTACCCACCAAAATTTGATACAGATATGGCCTTCGCAGTTCTGTCTGAGCTTATTAAAAGTTTGGTATAATAAAACAAACATTGTAGAAAAGGAGGAATGCGCTTGGATCAATATAACCGGGTTGTTGAACTGTGGCAGTCATATAAAATTGCATCTGACACTGATTTAGATAAATACCTTGACAGCTTCCGCATCCTGTTTGCGTTTCATTCCGGGAAGATAGAAAACGAGGAAATCACCTATCACGATACAAGGGAAATCTTTGAAAACGGCAGGGTTGTAGACTATACCGGAAGTCCCCGTGCTCTGTTTGAACAGCAGAATCAAAAGCTGTGCTATGAGTTTTTGAAAGAAAAAATCGTGCAAAAGGAGCCTCTCAGCATAGAGTTGGTTAAGGAAATTCACAAGGTTCTCACTAGCGGGACATACGATGAGCGCAGATATATTGAAAATGAGGAACGGCCAGGCGAATTTAAAAAGCATGATTATGTAACCGGCGTCCATGAGGTGGGCGCCGCTGTGGAAGATGTGGAAAAGGATCTGAAAGAGCTGATTGCTGAAGTCAACACGTATGAGGGAAAGGATGTCTTAAAAGCTGCCGCCTATTTTCATGCAAGGTTTGAGTATATCCATCCCTTCGCAGACGGAAATGGACGTGTCGGCAGGACGCTTATGAATTACTATCTCATGACACATAACCACCCGCCTCTCATTGTTTATAACGAGGATAAGCGGATGTATTACGAGTGCCTGCAAAAGTATGATGAAGCCGAGGACTTAAATCCCCTTTATGAGTTTCTCAAATATGAAACCGAAAAAACATGGGAAAAGGCCTTGGCTCTTGCCGAGGGCATGAAGCAGGAACGCAAAGGCTTGTCGGATTTTACCTAGGGCATGTAGCCAACGGGATAATTTAGCATCTCAAAAAGGGATGTTTTTTTTTGTTTGCTAAGGAGGGAAAAATGATTTTCTTGTATTTTAACCTTACCTGCCATTAGCGGAATCGAGAATGTGGTATTATTAACAATAAAGACAACAAGGCAGGAGGAGTTACACAATGAACAGGAGTTATGCGGTATCATGGAGTGGTGGCAAAGATTCAGCACTGGCTCTGTATAAAGCGCAGTCCGAGGGGATGAATATATCTTATTTGTTTACCATGTTTACCCCTGACGGTTTCACTGGAGCTCATCGAGTGCCGCGGGAGATTATACAAAAACAGGCTGAAGCTATAGGGATTCCTCTGGTAGAAGGCGTTGCCACCTGGGGGACTTATGAACAGGAATTTAAATCTAGACTTTCTGCTCTCAAAGAAAAGGGAGTTATAGGCTGTATTTTTGGTGATATCGACCTCGATGAGCATATAGAATGGTGCCGGAGGGTATGCGATGATGTCGGCTTGCAGGCAGTTCACCCTCTTTTTGGAAATACCCAGGAGCAGCTATTAAAAGAATTTGTTGCCGAAGGTTTTGAGACTATAATAGTAGTTGTAAAACAGGGAAAACTGGGGACTGAATACCTGGGGAGAAAACTGGATGTAGAGTTAATAGAGGAGATTTCTGCTCTGGAAATTTCAGCTTCGGGAGAATTTGGAGAGTACCACACACTAGTCGTGGATGGTCCTATTTTTCGCACATCTTTTAAAGAGAATTTACAACGATTAAAAACCAGCATAACAACCTCTGATGGTTATGCCTTCTGGACTTTAACTGCTGACTGAATTCCTGGGAAATATTATTTACTTTATCGGTTATAACTACTACTTAGTACGAAAATAACTTCTTGGGGATAGAGGCTTGAGGTTAGCCTCTTTCCTATTTGAAGGAAGCAAGAAGGGGGAATTATGCCTGACGGTAAAGTTAAACCAGTTGCGGGATATGTCTACGATGAACAGACAGGGCGGTATGTTAATAAGGCCATAATATGCTATAGATGATAAAAAAACTTAGAAAGGATCTCGGTGAGAGGCTCAGTTATCGCTGGGATAACCGAAGAAAGGAGAGGGACATGACTACATATCTTGTCCCGAATTCTCCCTTCTCGGGCTAGATATTGATGTTTTACTTTTAACTTGATATCTGATAAATAAAGAAATGGTTTTTTACTTGCTTTACTAAGGTAAAGACTTGTCACATTGTATCATTAACCAGCATTGATTCTGAGCATTCTGAACATAGAAACCCTGAAGCCGAATTTTCTTCAATGGACTTTGGGCTTATTCTTCTACCACACGTAGGGCAAGTATTCCATCCGATTAACCACCACTGATCTTTATTCTGTATCACCGTTATCACCTCCCAAATACTGCTTCAAGATGCTTATCAAAACTCTCATTCTTTAAGATTGGATTAATTGAGTTTTTTTATTCTGATTTAAAGTTACAGGAGATAAATTATTTTCTATTTTTGCCTATATTTAGTTGGATGAAAATTTTGTGCTCGAAGGTTTGGCTGTCCATTTTTATTCCGGCACATGCTACAGTTCTATTGACGCCTTATTGATTATTTTGATATAAGACACTTTTTTGAGCTCTTCCATTAGCTTGAAAAGAGCTGCATCTTTTAATTTGGCTTCAATCATCACGTCTTGTTGTCTGTTTTAGTTTATCCCTAAAACCCCGGTTTTAAAGTCATCGGGCAAGGATGTGCAAAGTATTCCGGCTGCCGGGCTGTGTACATACAACTGCTGGACTGCTGGAGATGATAAAATTGTCATCCGCCAATTTAGTCGGGACAACAAGGACTGGGCAAGATTCTAGGAATAACTGCAGTAGTAGATAATAACTATAAACAAGGTAATAATTGCAGTTTCTTATATTAAACGTCTTGTTTCAAAAACGAACAGCATAAAACGGCTCTACTGGCGTACGCAGTTGATTGGCAGTGGAACCGTGTTTCACAAATAGAACTTAACTGAAACTGAATTATTGAAATTTGATTTCATTGCAAAAACCTTAAGTTATCTTGTTTATTTAAATGTGTAAATGTACAGGAACCTGTTAACGGGTTATAAAGGCAACGCCACGCGAAGGCGAAGCAATAAGTATTTATACACTTAAACCAGCAGGATATAACTTTCAGCAGTGAAAACGATTTTACTCCGTGAAAATATAACGGCTTTATAGAGCCGTTATATTTTTTGGCATGTTATTTGCTATCCAAAATATTAAAACCTTTAAATTCGTTTGTTCGAATTGAAGGTGGATTAAAGAGATCATTACTTAAGAATTAAGCTGAGGGGGGATTTCAGTAACTAAAAATCTGTTTAAAAAGATTGCTTGTTTTTAAGTGGTTTTAAGAAAGGAGGGGGAAAATGGAGCGTATTTTGCCCTTTACAGAAGAACACGAAATGTTCAGGAAGGCTATTAGATCATATGTAGAAAATGAGATAGTACCCCAATATGATAAATGGGAAGAAGAGGGAATCGTGCCCCGGGAAGCGTTCAAAAGTATGGGGAATTATGGGTTTTTATGTCCCTGGTTGGAAGAAAAACATGGGGGAGCAGGGGCCGACTTTCTTTATTCTGTAATATCCTGTGAAGAATTTGGTCGCAAGTCTATAGTTGGCTTTTTTGCTTTTTTACACAGTGATATCGCAGCTCCTTATATTGCTTCTTACGGGACAGAGGAACAAAAGCAGAAATGGTTACCTGACTGTGCATCTGGAGACAAAATATTGGCTGTGGCTATGACTGAACCCGAAGCCGGTTCGGATTTGGCTGCAATGCGTACAACTGCAGTGAGAGACGGTGGCGATTATGTTTTAAATGGCTCAAAGACTTTTATTTCAAATGGAATTCTGGCTGATCTAATAATAGTAGCGGCAAAAACTGATCCTGCTGCAGGTTCAAAGGGAATCAGTCTTTTTGTGGTTGAGAGGGGGATGCCCGGTTTTGAAAGAGGGAAGCGGATACCTAAAATAGGGATGCACTGCCAGGATACAGCAGAATTGTTTTTTGATAACTGCAGGGTGCCAGCCGGGAACTTGCTCGGCCGGGAAAATGAGGGTTTCATTTATTTGATGGAAAAACTGCAGCAGGAGAGATTAATGGCAGCGATATTGAACCAGTCTCTGGCAGAAAGGTGCCTGGAAATAACCCTTGATTATGTTAAAGAGCGAAAACTTTTCGGGAAATCCTTGAGCAAGTTTCAGAATACGCAATTTACACTAGCTGAAGTTGCTACCGAGATACAGCTGGGGAGAAGTTTTGTAGATGCTTTAATTCTCCAGCATATGGAGGGTAAAAACGTTATACAGGGAGTAAGCATGGCTAAATACTGGGTTTGTGAAATGTTGAACCGTGTTGCGACGCGCTGCCTGCAGTTGTTCGGTGGTTACGGGTACTGTAAGGAATATGAAATATCACGTTTATTTGTTGATGCCAGAGTTCAAACAATTTACGCTGGGACATCGGAAGTAATGAAATTGATTATCAGCAGGGGATTGGGCCTTTAGGTTTTGCTTATAGAGTTTTTTAAAAAAAATTATTCAAAAGGAGGGACTTACTAATGAGGAAAGTCGCCGTTTTAGGTTTAGGCCATACGAAATTTTGTTTCAATTCACCGAAAACCCAAGTGGAAATGCTGGCTGAAGCTGCTATAGATGCTATAACTGAATCTAACTTGACACCTAGAGATATCCAATCGGCACATATAGGTAATTGCCTGGGAACTTTTTGTGAAGGGCAGGCAACAGTATCTCAATTTGCATGTGATGATATAGGATGTTCTAACATCCCAGCTATACGTTATGAAGGAGCCTGTGCGTCAGGAACTATAGCAGTGAGGGATGCGGTTATGTGGATAGCATCAGGGTATTACGATATTGTTCTAGTTGGAGGTGTAGAGAAAGCAACTGCTATGGGTACTCCCTTGGCAACTAGGACATTTTGCATGGGTACAGACAGCCGATATGAATACGGTGCCGGTCTTACCTTCCCGGGATTTTTTGCCCTTTTATGCCGTATATATTCTGCAAAATACGGAATTCCCATGGAAAAATTAAAGACCCAAATGGCAATGGTGTCTGTGCAGTCTCACGAATATGGCAGGAAAAATCCTTATGCCCAGATACAGCAAGAAATAAATATAGATGATGTACTCAAAAGTATGCCTGTTTGCACGCCACTTCAGCTTCAGGACTGTTGTCCCTTTTCCGATGGGGCTGCAGCTGCGGTGCTGTGTTCTGAAGAGGTGGCTAAGAAAATATCAAATAAAAAACCGGTTTATATTACAGGTATTGGCATGGCGACTTCAGGGAAAATGTCGTCCCAATATAAATACTTGCCGAGGATTAGAGCTAGGGAGCTATCGGTTCAGCAGGCTTATTCCATGGCTGGTATTAAACCGGATGACGTAGATATATGCGAGCTTCATGATTGTTTCAGTATAGCATCCTTTATTGCTGCTGAAAGCCTGGGATTCTTTGAATACGGGAAAGCGCCGGAAGCCTGGGAGAAAGGAGAAACTAGGATTGAAGGTAAGATTCCTATAAACATTTCCGGAGGGCTAAAATCTAAAGGGCATCCTATAGGGGCTACAGGAGTTTCTCAGGTTTATTTTATCACCAAACAGTTGAGAGAGGAGTGTGTTGAGCAGGGAGTTCAAGTGGAGGGAGCTAAAATAGGACTTATAGATACCCTGGGTGGAGATGGGACCATATGTAATCTGGTGTTATCGGCAGATTAAAACCTTATTGAAAGGGAGGTTTGTAAGAATGGAATATAAATTACCATTTAAAGAATATAATAAAGCTCTCAGGGAAAATAGACTTCTAGGATTAAAGTGTGACAAATGCGGCAGCATAACTTGCCCACCGAAAATGGCCTGTCAGGAATGTGGGAGCCTTGATCTAGACAAAGTTGAATTAAGCGGTAGGGGAAAAGTAGTGAGTTTCACAACCCACTATATCGCTCCCATGGGAAGGGAAAATGAAGTTCCTTATACAGTTGTCTTAGTAGAACTGGAGGAAGGGCCTTGGCTGTTAGGCAATCTCATAGATTTAAACCCGAGCAAGATGAGTATGGATTTACTTGGAAAGGAGGTGACAGCGTCAGGGAGGGTTTATCCGGGTGACATGTTTACTAATGGGCCTATTAGTAGGCCGGTATTCAGTTTGGCAGAGTGATTGCCAGTGAAGGGGGAGGTTATGAATGGATTGGCAAGGTGAATATCAAAAAAGGTTGGCTTCTATTGAAGAGATGGCCCAAAAAGTGCAGTCTGGAGATGTTATTGGAATAGGTTTGGGACTCGGTGGGTGTTCCAGCGATATACATGAAGCTATTCTAGACCGCAATGCGGAATTGGAAAATGTGTTTATCATCGATGCTGTACAGGTTCGAAGGAGTAAGTTGTACGACCCGAAATTCATGGCGAGTATTGATGGGCGGATTAATTATATATCTGGATTTGGGACTGCTCCTGTACGTAATATCAACAGAGAAAAGGTTGCTGGTTTTCTTCCAATAATGACCATCGATGCCTATGAAAAACTTGCAGAAAGATCTGATATTTTTATTGCACAGGTTACCCCTCCGAATAAGAATGGATTTGTAAATCTTGGCTTGAGTAATTTTTATACTATGGACGCAATTCGTCTTGGCAAAAAGAAAGGGAAATTGAGATTAGCTGTTGCAGAGGTCAATGACCA
>JACIYB010000047.1 GCA_014360155.1 Syntrophomonadaceae bacterium | reverse complement strand
TTGACACCTCTTTCCTCAAGATAAAGCCATTCTAATATCTCTCACCTTGTTTTGTCAAATCAACTATTAGCTGCGCAGTCTGCTGCCCAGGTAATTCTGGAGAATATTAACAGCTGCCAGTTTATCAATAACCTTTTTCCTTTTTCGGCGAGATATGTTCGCTTCTCTTGTTAATACTTTCTCAGCAATTTTCGTCGTTAAACGCTCATCCCATAACTCAACCGGTAATTTTGTATATCCGCCGAGTTCTTCGGCAAACTGCTGTGCTTCAACAGCTTTCGGCCCTAAACTGCCATTCATATTAATAGGTAATCCTACTACAATTCTTTCGACTCCCTCTTCCTGGCATATTTGCCAGATCCGCTTCAAATCTTTCTCCATCTTCTCCCTTTCAAGAACTGAATGCCCCTGCGCTGTCCATCCCAAAGGATCACTTATCGCTATTCCTATTCTTTTTTCTCCCACATCCAATCCCATTATTCGCATAAAACATACACCCATAATTTTCAACCTTCTAGCAATTACCCGGCAACAGCTTTTAATCCGATAGATGCAGTAAGTAGTTTTTTAACAAAACTTCCATTATTTCGTATCTATCTAATTCGCAGACCAGATTTCGTGCTCCTTTGTGGCTGGTTATGTAAGCAGGATCTCCTGATATCATGTATCCTGCCATTTGATTTGTTGGATTATACCCCTTTTCCTCCAATGCCTGGAAAATGGTTCGCAAAATTGAACGCACTTTTTCTTCATTATCTTTTTGCAAATTAAAACTGACTGTATTCCTGGTATCTTGAGACACGCTACCCCCTCCCAACCAAATGCTTTTCTAGCATCTGCATTAACTACTAAACCCCTGAACTATGAAAACATTCCATTTACCATCTCTTTAGCGGCAGTTAGAGCCTCATCAAGCTTGCCAACATCTTTGCCCCCTGCTTGAGCCATATCGGGACGGCCTCCACCTCCACCTCCAGCAATCTTCGCGGCAACACCAACAATCTTACCAGCATGTATACCTTTTTCGACAAGATCCTTACTGACAAAACATACCAGCAAAACCCTATTTTCAACTGCTGATCCCAGCAATACAACAGCACTCCCCAGTTTATCTTTAAGCATTTCCGCATGCTGGCGTAAAGCGTTAGCGTCCCCTGTTTCAGTTTTTTCTATCAGAACTTTGACCCCATTAATACTGTAAGCTTTACCTGTCAAGTCTTCCATAAAAACCCGGGAAATTCTGTCCCTCAATGTTTCAATTTCTTTTTCTCGTTCTTTTAACGTTTTGCTTAACAGATCCACTCTTTCACCAACTTCGGTAACCGAAGTTCGCAAAATGGAAGCGGCCAGCTTCAGCTCGGCTTCAATTTGATTAACATAGTTCAAAGCATGTCTGCCGGTAACCGCCTCTATTCGCCTTAAGCCAGAACCGATACTAGACTCGCTTAAAATTTTAAACAAACCTATTTCACCAGTATTACGCACATGAGTTCCACCACAGAGTTCGCTGCTGAAATCCGCTATCTGGACCACCCGGACTCGTTCACCATATTTTTCCCCAAATAACGCAACAGCACCCATTCTCTTAGCCTCTTCCATACTGGTAACCAAAGTGTTCAGATTATACGTTTTCCAGACAGCTTCGTTTACTATCTGTTCCACCTGTGCTACTTCCTCATCGTTCATAGCCACCAAATGCGAGAAGTCAAAACGCAACCGTCCAGCTTCGACCAAAGATCCCTTTTGCTGAGCATGTTCCCCCAGCACTATTTTCAAGGCTTTATGTAAAAGATGGGTAGCGGTATGATTTCTAGCAATGTCGGACCTTTTTTCCCCGTCAACCTCCAGATAAACTTTTTCCCCTGTATTTAAAGCACCTTTAAGCTTACCAAAATGAATTATCCAGCCCGAAACTTTCTGCACATCTTCTACCTCGAAAACTCCTTTTTCGGCTTTTATAACACCGGAATCTGCAACCTGTCCGCCGCTTTCAGCATAAAAAGGGGTCTCTGCTGTCACTACCATAACCTGCCCATTCGAAGCTGAGCTTATAAATTCATCATCTTTTACAATAGCCAATACCCTTGAATCCTGACTCAGTCTTTCATACCCCGTAAAAACGGTAGGAGAAATACCAGCCAGGAGATCTGTCAAAAGCCTTTCCCGTGCCAAATTATCACTGCCCTTATTGGCTTCGCGGGCTCTATTTCTTTGTTCTTCCATCATGCGGTTAAATTCCTCTAGATCAACGGTAAAACCGCTTTCTTCCGCCATATCTTCCGTTAAATCAAGGGGAAAGCCATAGGTATCGTACAGCATGAAAGCTTCTTTGCCAGGAATTATGTTTTTCCCCTCTTGGCGAACTCTGGCGATTATATCCTCCGCCATTCTTATACCTTCATTTAAAGTAACCAGGAACCGTTCTTCTTCGAGTTTAATCACTTCCTTGACGAATTCCCTCTTCTCTTCCAGTTCTGGATAAGCATCCTTCATTAACTCGGTTACCACATCCACATTCTTATATAAAAAGGCTTTTTCTATACCTAACAATTTTCCAAAACGCACCGCACGCCGCAATATCCTGCGCAATACGTAACCTCGCCCGTCATTACTCGGAAGTACCCCATCAGCGATAAGAAAAGTGCAAGCCCTGCTGTGATCAGCAATAACCCGGAAAGGAAAACCAGCTTTCCCGCTGTCGTATTCAATACCGGTTAGGTTTTCAATCTGTTTTATGATCGGCACAAACAAATCAGTATCAAAATTGCTCTCTACACCCTGCAGTATAGAAGTAAGCCTTTCCAGCCCCATACCCGTGTCAATACTGGGACGAGGCAGCGGAGTCATTGTACCGTCTTCTTCCCGGTTATACTGCATAAAAACGAGATTCCACACTTCTAACCAGCGGTCGCAATCACAACTGCCTATTCCGCAGTTTTCATCTTCACAGGAATATTCCGGCCCTCGGTCATATAATATTTCACTGCATGGTCCGCAGGGTCCGGTATCTCCCATGCTCCAGAAGTTATCTTTTTCACCGAGCTTGATAATACGTTCTGGAGCAATAGCTCCTATTTCCTGCCATAAAGAACTGGCTTCATCATCGTCTTTATAAATAGTAACCCATAATCTTTCTTTAGGCAGTTTCACAACATTAGTCAAAAAATCCCAGGCATATTGAATAGCCTCTCTCTTAAAGTAGTCACCGAAAGAAAAATTACCCAACATTTCAAAAAAAGTATGGTGTCGAGGTGTTCTACCCACAGTATCAAGGTCGTTATGTTTTCCCCCTGCCCGCACACACTTCTGGACTGTTGTTGCTCTAACGTAGTTACGTTTATCGAGCCCTAAAAAAACGTCTTTAAATTGGTTCATTCCTGCATTGGTAAATAACAGCGTCGGATCATCTGCAGGTACAAGTGATGAACTCTCTACAACAGTATGACCGTTATTTTTAAAATAGTCCAAAAAAATCCGCCTAATTTCGCTACTAGTCCACACAGCTTTGCCCCCTCTTTAGCTGAAAAACTTTATTTAGTTTATTTAGTTTATTTTCTTTTATAAATTGAGCTCTGTCAACAAATGTATGCAATTATCCTATTTTAATCCAGGATTCTACTGCTGAAAGTTATAATCTGCTGGTTTAACTTAGGGTTTTTGCAGTGGAGTCAATCCAGTAAAAACTATTTATCCACTGCTTTCAAATAAGCCCATCCTGCCAGCACTTTTAATGTAGCTGCCAGGGGAACAGCTACAAGCATTCCCCATACGCCAAGCAGCTTCCCTCCTGTGAGAAGGGAAAAAACTATTAAAAGTGGATGCATCCCCAGTCTATCCCCGATTATCTTGGGAGTAATAATGCTTCCTTCCAGCTGCTGCACCACGAGTATCGCGATAGTCATGTAAACAGCAAGAGGAAGAGACTGAGAAAGAGCAACGGCAACAGCAGGAACTCCCCCCAAAAAAGCCCCGAAGTAAGGAATCAAATTGGTAATCCCTGACAATATTCCAAGTAAAAGAGGAAATTTTACACCCAGGACAGCTGCTGAAATTCCGATCATAGTACCTACAAAGACCGCTACTATAAAATGTCCTTTAAAAAATTCTATTAAAACGCTGTCAATCTGCTTAAAAAGAATTGTAATTTCACGTCTTGCCCGGGGAGAAAGCATATTTAAACAGCCGTCTCTTATTTTTTCCCAATCGTTCATAATGTAAAAAGCTAGGATAGGGGAGAATATTATCGCGAAAATTTTACCTAAAAAATCATAGATTCCCCCAACAAATCTCTTAAGAAAGAGATAAACACTATTTTCTATCTTGATAAGATTCCCTCTGAGGATATCGCTTAATTTTCCCGGCATCTGAATTTTTCCCATTTTATCTGCAATATCTTGAACTTCACTTGCATATACAGGAATAAGGTCGGCTAACTCACTTAGTTCCCTCACGATACCGGGTACAGCAAAAGAAAAAAATGCCAGCAGAAAAATCAATGTTGCCAGATAAAGAATTAAAATAGCCCATACCCTTTTCACCCCCCTTCTTTCGATAAAAGAAACCGGGCGAAAAAGCAGGTAAGCCAAAACAGCGCCTACAGCAAATATAAATAAGATTTCTCTTACTAAAAATAAAAAATAAATGGTGGTTACAACCACCAAAAAAAACAGTACATACCGGAATAACTTACTCGTGTTTACCAGCATAACATCCCCTTCATTAATACCCGCAAATTTTACATTCCTTCCAGCAGTTTCTCTGCCCGCTGCTCTCCAAATCCGTTTAAATAATATCCGAAGTCTTTTCCATGGCTATTAAAGTTCCGTCTTCAGTTACTTCGTACAGGTTAATCTTGCCCTTGCTAAAGTTGAATTCCAGAAAACAGTTCCAGCAGTAATACTGTTCGCTGCCCACTCTCCCAACCTGCAGTCCTCCACAAACAGGACACTTAACAATCACCTATCAATCACTCCCCTTCTTCAGGAATAACACCGCTTGAAGCGTTTTTCCAACAGACCTGGTCCACTGCTATTTCCTTGCGACCTTCCAGAAAATCGGTGATTCCTCCAGAAGAAACCTCAAATCCTTGAACTTCTTTGTTGTCAGGGGAAAGAATTAAGTCAGTCACCACGCCTAATTCTTCTCCCTCACTGTTAAAGATCACGTCACCGAGTTTTTTTTTATATATAGATAATTCTTCCCCATGGGCATATGATTTAATACTTTCTGAATTCTCGACAATTACCGATTCTTTCCCCAAGCTAAAATCTTGGCCGAGTATCATTTTAGGGTCCTGTCCCGGCATATCTACAACAATATAGGCAATCATACCGTCATCGCCTATAACCGCTTTTTCGACCCGTCCGACCACTTGAGCTGTGTCTTTATTAAAAACCGGCAGGTTTTTTAGATTCCGTAATTTCAAGCAAATTTCTCCTTTTCGCATATTACTTATATATTTTTTCCCGTACAAAAAAAAAAATTCTTTCTGAATATCTCCAACAACTGCCACATTCCAGTCTTCGCATGTAAACCCAAAACTCATAATACTGAAAAAATACCAGTAAAACTTTGCCCAAAAGCATATTAACCCCAGGTTCAGAGGGCACAACCACTAATAAAATAAAAACAGATCAACCGATTAGGAGATGAAGGCTTAAGGGCGCTCGAGTCCGGTCTTAACCTTTGCTGATGAGCTGAAAAAACAAGGTATAAGGTATTCTTGACCCAAAGAGTACATCTGATTCCACTGTAAAACCCTAAGTTAACCTGTTTAAATATATAAATATATAGGAGCCTGTTGACGGAGCATGGAAGCAACATCCCGCGAAGATGAAGCGACGAAAGGGGACGAGCCCCAAGGAGGGAACGCCTTTATCCCCAGCGCTGACCTTAAGCCTTCATCCCCAAAAAGTCATTTTCGTATTAAACTATTATCCCGCCGCCAAAAACATAATCCCCAAGGTAATAAACCGCCGACTGCCCTTGGGTAACAGCCCTCTGCGGTATGGTAAATTCAGCCTTCACATCTTTCCCCTCCATGCAAATAACAGCAGGGGCAGGCTGAGCCTTGTACCTTACTTTTACTTCCACTTCAAGAGGGCTTTCAAGCTTCTCAAGATATATAAAATTGTTCTCGGAAGTCTTGAGCTCACTCCTGTAAAGATCATTTTCCCCGCCAACTATAAGACGGTTGCCAGAAAAATCCTTATCTACAACATAAACCGGATTGCCGGAACTGATTCCAAGACCTCGGCGCTGCCCTACAGTATAAAAAGGAAGGCCCTTATGACTGCCGAGTACATTACCTTCCAAGTCGACTATTTCTCCCGGTTTAAAGCTTATACCTCTATCCTGCAAAAAACCCCGGTAATCACCATCTACAAAACACAGCTCCTGGCTCTCTTTTTCTCCCCAAACAGCTATATCTTTCTTACCCGCAATCTCAAAGACCTCTTTCTTCTTCAGCTCTCCCAAGGGAAACAGGATACGAGCCAATTGTTCCTGGTTTAAAGCATACAAGAAGTAGCTCTGGTCCTTGCTAATATCAGACGCTTTTTTTAATAAATATCTTCTTCTGTTATCGTCAAACTCTATCCGGGCATAATGCCCTGTTGCAACCATATCAAAGCCCATATCAAGAGCCGCTTTAAGAAGAACACCGAATTTAATAATTTTATTGCATTTTACACAGGGATTAGGAGTATCTCCTCTTTCATAAGCCCGACAAAAATACTCAACTATTTTTTCCTGAAAAATTTTACGGACATCAACCAACTTATGTTCAATGCCGATGGAACGCGCAACTCTGGCAGCTTTTCCGGCAATAGCCTCATTCCAATTAATCATGGTGAGTCCGGTAACATCATATCCCTGCTCCTTTAATAACAGAGAAGCCACAAAACTGTCTACTCCGCCGCTCAGCAAAACCGCTATTTTCACCTTATATCTCCTTAAAAGTAAATTTTCATTAATATATAACACAAATAAAGGAAACTTCAAGCCAATACCGCTTATGCGCAAATCATCTTTTTATCAGCAAAATTTTGATGATAAACCTCCTCTGGTGGTATGTAGAGTGCAAAAAGAGATAAAAATAAACAAAAGCACTTATGCCCATCACCTGTCTCACATAGACAAAGAAGTGCTTTTGCTTCACTCAAAACTATTCCGCAATCCATTCTCTCTTAAACGCTGTTGATTACCTCGTTTATAGCCTGCTGTAACTGGTCTTTGCCCTGAGCTCCTACAATCCTTTTGACCTCCGAACCGTTCTTGAAAAATGCAAGAGTAGGAATTCCTCTAACACCGTACTTTATAGCCAGATCCTGATTTTCATCGACGTTAACCTTTACCACACTTATTTCTCCCTCATTTTCGGCAGCAAGACTTTCCACTACAGGCCCTATCATTCTGCAGGGACCACACCACGGAGCCCAGAAATCAACTAATACAGGCAGTTCAGACTGCAGTACTTCTTTTTCAAATGTTTTAACTGTTACTGCTTTTACAACAGACACGACAAAATCCCTCCCAAAAATAATAATCTATTAAGCCAATCACTCTATACGCCAGCCGTATATCTTTATTATTTATATTGTTTTCATCATATTATTAATATATACGGCCAATTATAATTAGCCCTTAACCTAAGATAATATTCATTAATGTCTACTTTAAACCTTTTTATCACTTTTTAAGTTTGCCCGTCAACCGGTTATAAACATGTGTACAAGTATACATTACCAACAAATGGATTTAACCAGCCGCAAATAAACAAGGGAACAGGATCAGTAATTTACCAAGAATAAATAATAAAACCCTGCAGCTAATCCAATAGAAACAAGCATCCACCATAAAGTCCTCAGCATTTCGCGTTTTACCTGTCTAGTAAGCTCTTGCACCTAAATGTTTCCTCCTTTACCAGCAATTATTTATGTTACTGCGAAACAGCCCCCCTCCCATTACCTAACAGTCATGCCTTCCCGGGGATGAAGGCTTAAGGTTAGCGCTGGGGGATAAAGGCGTTAGAACGCGCTTAAAGATACGCTCTTTGTGCCAAGAACCCCTATACCTCACCTTTTAGGCTCCTCAGTAAAGGTTAAGACCGGACCCGAGCGTTCTTAAGCCTTCAGCCCCGCCCCCATTACCTGTAATAACTATATCTTGCAGATACGGGGAGCGGCAAAAATAAAATAATAATCCACAACCATCTATTCTACTCCCTTATTTGCCCGTCGCCGTAAATAATAAACTTGGTAGTCGTAAGATCTTGCAACCCCATGGGCCCGCGGGCGTGCAGCTTCTGGGTACTTATCCCTATCTCCGCTCCAAAGCCGAAGACATTTCCATCGGTAAAACGAGTAGATGCATTGGCATAAACTGCAGCAGCATCAACAGCAGACATAAAATAACGAACATTGCCATAACTTTCGCTTACTATGGCTTCACTGTGCCCAGTTCCGTGTTCATTTATATGTTTAACCGCCTCTTCCAGGGTATCAACTATTTTCACTGCCAGTATTAAATCAAGATATTCCTCATCCCAGTCTTCAGGAGTAGCCTGCTTAACATCAGCCACAATCTTTCTGGTACGCTCACACGCTCTTATCTCCACCCCCGCTTTCTGTAGTCTGTCCAGCATAACAGGAAGAAATTCCTCGGCAACTGCATTGTGCACTAGAAGGGTCTCAGCAGCATTACAAACCGAAGGTCTCTGTACCTTGGCATTGAAAACTATTTCCTGGGCTTTGACAAGATCAGCAAATTCATCTACATAGACATGGCAGTTCCCCATACCTGTCATTATAAACGGGACAGAAGCATTTTCTGTCACCGCCTGTTTCAGACCTTTACCGCCGCGCGGTATAAGAACATCCAGGTAGTCATTCATTTTCATCATGAAAACAGCTGCTTCCCGGTCTATACTGTCGACGAGCTGTATAGCGCCGTCTGGTATACCGCATTTGTGGGCTGCAGCTGCAATAACAGCAGCTATCATGCGATTGGAATTTATTGCTTCTTCTCCTCCTCGCAGCAAAATAGCATTACCGGCTTTCAAGCACAGCCCTGCTGCATCTGCAGTAACATTAGGCCTTGACTCATAAATGATCCCGACTACCCCTATGGGCGTCCTGACACGGCCGACATCGAGCCCGTTGGGACGCTTCCACATACCTACTACTTCGCCTACCGGGTCGGGAAGTACAGCAATCTCCCTTAGACCCTGAGCCATATCCCTAATACGCTCCTCGTTCAAGGTCAAACGCTCCAGGAGAGCTGCACTCAGCCCCTGTTTCTTCCCCTCTTCCAAATCCTTCCTATTGGCTGCAATAATCTCTGCACTTCTCGCTTCCAGAGAATCAGCCATAGCAAAAAGAGCCTCATTTTTCAAGGTAGTAGAAGCTGTAGCTAAAAACCTTGCAGCCTCTCTGGCTTTTTTGCCCTGTTCAAGGAGAATTTTTTCTAACCTGCTATCCATGTTTCAATCTCTCCTTTATATAAAGTTTTACCGAAAGTTATTTAATTATCAACCCATAGATTGTTCCTGTGTATGACTTCGTCATAATCTTTTTCCCCTAATATTTCTTCAATTTCTGAAGTCTTTTTACCTGCAATTAATTTTAATTCTTCCGCACTATAATTAACCATGCCTCGGGCTATTTCCTTCCCCTCAGGTGATACAACCGCAACAACTGTTCCCCTTTCAAATTCTCCTTCTACCCTCAATACTCCCGAAGGAAGCAAACTCTTGCCTCTTTTGAGCAGTGCAGTTACAGCTCCTGAATCCACGCTTATTCGTCCCTGGACAACAGTCCCAAACGCGATCCACTTTTTCCGAGCATGCATTTTTCTGTCCTCTCGGGGTATAAAAAGCGTCCCCATCTCCTCTCCAGACAAAACCCGAATAATAACATTCTCCACCTCACTATTGGCAATAACCATTGGAACACCTGCAGCCATGCACATACGCGCGGCCTTCAGCTTGGTCAACATACCTCCGCTAGAAAAACTGCTGCCGCGATTCCGCGAATTTTCTTCCATCTCATCGGTTATTTCGCCGACGTGTGTAAGCAAACGGGCTGAGCTGTTCAATCTGGGATCAGAATCATAAAGCCCGTCCACATCAGATAGTATCAGGAGCAAATCGGCATTTACGATCCCTGCCACCAGAGCAGACAGAGTATCGTTATCACCGAACTTGATTTCTTCCACAACAACAGTATCGTTCTCGTTGATTATCGGAATAACTCCCATAGCAAGTATCGCCAACAGAGTATTGGTAGCATTAAGATACCTTATCCTGTCATCCAAATCCCCCCTGGTCAGTAAAACCTGGGCCACAATCTTACCGTATTCAGCAAAGATTTTTTCGTAAAGATGTAAGAGAGCCCCTTGGCCTATAGCAGCCAAAGCCTGTTTTTCAGGCATGGTTGCAGGAACTTTTTTAAAACCCATACGGTTAGCCCCTACTCCAATAGCCCCGGAACTAACCAGCAAAACCTCAATCCCCCTGTTATGAAGATCAGCAAGCTGCCGCACCAGATGTTCAATTCGGCATAAATTGAGTTGCCCATTAGGATAAACAAGCGTACTCGTTCCCAGCTTGACGACAACACGCCGGCACCTTTCTTTTATTCCCTTACGCATTTTAACAACACTCCCACTACTCACTGTACTCAAATTCTATGTCTTTTATCTTTACTGTATCGCCTTCCTTTATCCCTTTCTCTTTTAAGGCCTCCTCTAAGCCCATTTTCGCTATCGCCCGTTGAAACCGTCTCAGGGCTTCATCATTATCAAGATTTGTCATAGCGAGAAGTTTTTCAATGCGTTTCCCGCTCACCTCATAAACTCCGTTAACCACCGTAATTCTAAAAGCTTCTTTTTCTTGGTAGCGCCGTACTACAGGTTCTTCCTCGCCATCAATTACATCTTCTGGCGGCAGGTTCTGCAATATCATATAGGTCCTTTCTATCAACGCCTCTACCCCTTCACCTGTCACCGCCGAGATACAGCACAGCTTGTCTCCAAATTGCTCTTGTAATCTTTCAATATTCTGCCAAGCTTCAGGTAAATCTATCTTATTGGCAACAATCAAATAAGGTCTTTTTAACAAGCTGGGATTATAGTGTTCGAGTTCACGCCTCAGGACGGAATAATCGTCCAAGACATCACGTCCTTCAGTCTGTGCTGCATCCAGCACAAACAGCAACACTCTGGTTCTCTCGATATGGCGGAGAAAGTCATGTCCCAAGCCGATTCCCTCATGGGCGCCTTCAATTAACCCTGGAATGTCAGCGACAACAAAAGAATCTCTGCTTTTGGTTATAACCAGCCCCAGATTCGGAACCAGGGTAGTAAAAGGATAATTGGCGATCTTAGGTCTGGCAGCCGATATCCGGGATAAAAGAGTTGATTTACCCGCATTAGGGAAACCAACCAGGCCCACATCTGCCAGCAGCTTTAATTCCAAACGCACCCATCTTTCCTCTCCTGGTTCTCCGTTTTCGGCAAAGGAGGGGGCCTTATTTACAGCTGAAACGAAACGAGAATTGCCTCTGCCGCCTCGCCCGCCTCTAGCAACCACCACTTCCTGGCCCGGCCGTGTCAAGTCTGCTATTACCTCTTCTGAGCTGTCATCTTTTATAACCGTCCCCACGGGTACCTTCACCACAAGGTCTTTGCCGCTGGCTCCATGCATATTCTTGCCCTGTCCATGTTTTCCCCGCTCGGCTTTAAAATGTCTTTTGTATTTAAAATCAATAAGGGTACGCAACCCCTCATCAGCCTTAAATATCACATTTCCGCCTCGTCCACCATCGCCCCCGGCAGGGCCTCCCATGGGTACAAATTTTTCCCGACGAAACGCAACTATCCCGTTTCCCCCGTCCCCACCTTTGACATATATCTTGGCTTGGTCGACAAACATTTCCTCACTCCTTGATTTTAAATTCCAATGTTTTTTCTCCCAACTGCGCACAGCTAACAACCATATCTATTTCTCCCTCATTCTCCTCATACAGAGAAAGATACATCAATGCTTCGTCTTCTCCATCTCCAACTACCTCAGCCAAAGACTTGAGAGTATTATATGGCTCGTTGTTGTTTGTTAAAACAAATGAGGATTTTATTTTCAGATCTTTGTACCTTAAGATTATTCCCAGATCATGAGCCAAAAACATTTGCTCATACAAGTAAAGCGCTGTTTCCGCATCAAGAAATTCGAAAACGGTTCTTTGGGCAACCATCTCCTCCACTATACACGTAATATAGTCCTTCACATCTTCGAGCTTTCCCAATTCAATATAACCAGTTATTACCTGCAGATGATTTAAAAAATCATGCCTCGTCCGCCTCAGAATATCCACAGCTTTTTGTGCTTTCACCCTCAAATTCCTCCCCTTCAGTATTATCTAATAATAGCAAAAAACCCCTGAAATGAAAACTCCAGGGGTTAAGTACTATACAATATATAATTGCCAAAGTCTATTACAGATTTTTACCCGCTTATATCCTCCACGACAGGATATACGCTAACCTGCTTCTTATTCTTCCCTCTTCTTTCAAATTTTACTGTCCCGTCAATAACAGCAAAAAGCGTGTCATCTCCGCCCAGCATTACGTTATTCCCCGGATGGATTTTAGTTCCCCTCTGTCTCACCAGAATATTACCAGCTTTCACCAACTGGCCGTCATACCTTTTCACACCAAGCCGTTTGGACTCACTGTCCCTGCCATTCTTGGAACTTCCGACGCCTTTTTTATGAGCAAAGAGCTGCAAATCAATCCTGAACATCTTCGACACCTCCTGTAATTACTCTGATAAAATCTGGATATCCCTCCTGCAAAGAACGCAAACCTGCTTCCATTGTGGAGAGAATAATTTGAGCTTTAAAAAAATCCTCTTTGTTCAAATTATCTGGAAGCCTGCATTTGAGCCAACCTTCTTCCACCTCATAATAAGGCGGCTTCTGCAAATGTACTTGCAAGCCTACTATCGCTGTCCCGGTTACTGCTGATACCCCAGCACAGTATATATCACTGCCCTGCTCAGCATAACCTGTGTGGCCCTTGACTTCAAAGCCTATTATATCTTTATCCCTATAGATAACAGTAACTTCAACCATTAACCCTCAATTCTTTCAATCTTAATCTTCGTATATGGTTGACGGTGCCCTTGCTTTTTATGATAGTTCTTTCTCCTCTTATACTTGTAAACTATAATCTTCGGCCCTTTTCCCTGTTCGACAACCTCAGCCACAACCTTCGCTCCTTCTACCAGAGGAGACCCTATTTTAATATTGCTGTTTCCGTCATGAAACATAAGCACCCGGTCAAGGGTAATTTTTTCTCCCGGTTCCGCTTCCAGTTTCTCGATTTTTAAGACACTGCCTTCGCTAACCTTATATTGCTTTCCCCCTGTTTCAATTATAGCATACACCATATGCTGCACCTCCAAATTTTGAGACTCGCCAGCTACGAGGCAGACCGCAAGCGGTCATTTGCAACCCCGGCTGTGCGGTTGCAAAAAAACACAACCCGAAGAAGAATTTATCACAAACAGACCGCAAAGTCAAGCAAAAGCCAAGATACCCAGCAATCTAGGTATAAATACTGTAATCTGTTAAACTGAAATTTGGGTTTCCTTTCAGTCTGATCTTCTTATTGCTGTGCTTTTCAATATAATCAAGATCTTTCTTATTTTCTGTTATGTATTTTAATAGCTGTGGATGGGCCTCACATATAATCTCGTCGTTTTCAATATAACCCATATGAGCAAGCTCCCTCTTAACCTTGCATGCGAGCGCAAAAAGTCTTACAGTATGCCCTTTGCCGTTGCAGTTGGGACATTCTTCAGTAAAAAACTCGATTAGCCCGTAGCGGGATTTTTTTCTGGTCATCTCCAGAAATCCCAACCCTGTTACACCTACAACCCGGGTATGGGCCTTATCTTTTGCCAGTTCATTTTTAAAAATAGTGATAACATTTTCCTCATTGTTCTTGTCTTTCATATCTATAAAATCAACAAGAATTATCCCGCCAATACTCCTCAATCTAAGCTGTCGCGGTATTTCAACCGCTGCCTCCGCATTAATACGGTAAATTGTCTCTTCAAAATCGTTTTTGCCAGTGTATTTCCCGCTATTCACATCTATTACAGTCATAGCTTCAGTCCTATCGAATATTAAGTAACCCCCATTCTTAAGCCATACTTTCCGGCGCAGGGATTTCTTTATGTATTTTTCCAGCCCATATTTCAAAGAAAGATCGCTCTCGTCACACTGTACAGAAAAATTGCCCTGCAAATTTTTCTCCTTTATATAAGCATTGATTTTATCTTTTAATTTTTCATTATTCACAATAACTCTAGAGGTATCCCGGTCCAAATAATCTCTCAGGGTTCGTTCCAAAACATCCATGTCTTCATACAATAAGCTAGGGGCTTTACTCTCCCTGTAACACCGTTTGATATCTTCCCAAACCTTCATAAGCTCTTGCAGTTCCGTCAGTATTTCATTATCCTCAGCCTCCAGGCAGGCAGTCCTGAGTATCACCCCAATGTTTTCAGGTTTGTTTTTTTCAACAATATCCTTCAAATATTCCCTACGCTCATCACAAGTTATTTTACGGGAAACAGAGACTTCTGTTTGGAAAGGCAGCAAAACCAGAAAATGTCCAGGGATACTTAAATTTCCTGTAACCCGAGCACCTTTTTCTGAAAAAGCCTCTTTCTTCACCTGCACCATAATATCCTGCCCGCTTTTCAACAAGTCAAAGGCATTAACACCTTTCTGTTTTCCTGGAAAAGTAACATCGCCAGCATACAAAAAAGCATTTTTAACCAACCCTATATCAATAAAAGCACAAGATAACCCGGGTAAAATATCTTTAACCTTGCCTTTATAAATATTTCCCACTTTTTCGTTCTCGTTGGCCCAGAATACTTCAGTCAAACAGCCGTCTTCTACGATAGCCACGCGCGACTCCCAGGGGTAGACTTCTACGATAACGTCTCTTTCCACTATCTCACCTTCTCTATAGGTGAATAAAATCTGGATCCCTCTTTTATGCAATTACCGCTGCGGAATATATCGTCTATGCTATCTTCAT
>JACIYB010000046.1 GCA_014360155.1 Syntrophomonadaceae bacterium | reverse complement strand
TGTCAGCATTAGTACTGGTAGGTACCCAATGGGGAGACGAAGGCAAAGGTAAGATTACCGATTTTTTAGCAGAGAAAGCAGATTGTGTTGTCAGATACCAAGGAGGGAGCAATGCCGGCCATACAGTAGAAGTGATGCAAGAAAAATTCATGCTTCACCTGATACCTTCCGGCATATTGTACCCCAATACTCTGTGTATAGTAGGAAACGGTGTAGCGCTGGAAATGGCGAAACTGATAGAGGAAATAAACGGACTGGAAAACAGGGGCATAGACACAAGCAATTTGAGAATAAGCTTAAGGGCTCCATTGGTTATGCCTTACCACAAAAAAATCGATGAATTGGAAGACCGGAGCAGCAACATCGGAACAACCAAGCGAGGAATAGGTCCTACATATGCCGACAAAATAAACCGGGTAGGATTCAGAATATGCGATCTGATAGATGATAGGGAACTCTTCGAAAAAAGGTTTAAAGCCCAGGTAGATTATAAAAACAGGATTATAGAAGAAATTTACCAAGAAAAAGGTTTTGATTTCAAAGAATTGCTTGATGAGCTTCTGAGTCAGGTAGAAGTTTTGAAGAAATACTTAGCCGACACTTCCTATCTGGTTTACTCAGCTATCCAAGAAGGGAAAAAAGTATTGTTCGAAGGAGCCCAGGGAACTCTTCTGGATATTGACCACGGCACCTACCCTTACGTTACCTCTTCCCATCCCATCGCGGGGGGAGCCTGTGTAGGCATAGGAATCGGGCCTACGTACATTAAAAAGGTGCTCGGTGTTGCCAAAGCATACTCAACCCGTGTAGGAGAAGGCCCTTTCCCTACAGAACTGGATAACTCCATCGGCACTATACTACGGGAAAGAGGAGCAGAATTTGGCACCACCACAGGAAGGCCCAGGCGCTGTGGATGGCTCGATGCTGTAGTCCTACGGTACGCAGCCCGCATAAACGGGCTTACAGATCTTGCTATAACAAAGCTGGATGTGTTGGATACTTTCCCTACTCTGAAGATCTGTATAGCTTACCGTTATAAGGGGCAACTCTTGTACGAGTTCCCGGCAGGCACAAGTATTTTAGAAAAATGTGAACCCGAATATATCGAAATGCCAGGCTGGCAGGAAGATATAAGTAATATTACCAGATACGAATGCCTGCCAAGCAATGCCCAGGCTTATATCAAAAAAATTGAAGAACTTACTGGAGTGAAACAGTGTTTGATAGGGGTAGGCCCAAAAAGAAGGCAGACTATAATCAGTCAAGAATTATTTAACTAACAGTATTTAGGATTCGCTATATCTTCAATCGGGACAATTCCCCGAACCTCTAAACGGTCTGGATACACCCACAGCTTAACTTGTAACCTGTCAAGCAGTTCTTCCCACGTCATTACTCTCTGTGGGAATCCGACCGTTAAATGTTTTTCATCGTGAACCTTCACAAAAGCAATATTTTCAGTAATTTTATCATCATTCTGCTGATAGCGCACATCAAACAGTTCTTCCTCAATCGCTTCTTTCACTACCGCGATATTCTGCTCCAATTTTGTGAGATTTTCCATCTCCGGCCAGTAATGTTCATACCGCTTGCGAACAGCAAGTTCCTGTTCCTTCAATTCATTGATTTGGCGTTTATACTCTTTGTGTGATAGCGCTCCATCAACATAGACGGTAGCGAGTCTTTTCTGTTTTTCTTGTAACTGTGAAATCTGCTCTGTTATAGGAGAGAGTAACGTTTCCAGTTCTTCTTTCCGGCGTTCCAGCGAACCGACATACTCATCAATGGCTTTACGCCTCTGGTCTTTATTTTGAAGCATATCAATAATTCGTTTCTTAACTTCTGTGGTAACTGCTTCACCATCAAGGACTGGGCTTTCACATCTCGGACTGCCGTCAAGATGGTATTGCTTGAGTTTTCCATTACACTTAAAAACCAGTTTCGTCCCTTTGTTATACATAGTATCGTGAAACGAACGCTGACAGAGACCGCAAAAGATACGACCGGCAAGTATCGGTTTGGGTCTCTTGCGGTTAAAGCCTCCTCTGGACTGCACTCTCTTCTCCTGCGCTTTCTCCCAGAGCATTTTGTCAATAATCGGCGGGAAATCTACTTCAAACCACCCATCAGTTTTTTCCTTCTTTATTTTTTCGACTTGTTCTGGACTGACCTGCATTTTATCACCCCTCCAAAGATAATTTGTCCCAGCGTAAACAGTATGGGTAAGAATGCGTTGGACGGTAGCGTCGCTCCAGTAAGCCTGCATCTTACCAGCGCGCCCTTTACGGGTTTTGCGGAATTGGTTAGGCGTGGGTATTCCAAGTTCAGTAAGTTTTTCGGCAATCCGTACCATACCCATAGGTTGTCCTGACTCGTCTCCATAGACGTACCACTGGTAAATGAGTTTGACTATCTTAGCTTCATCTTCAACAATTTCCCATTTTTCTTCTTTATCGTTCCATCTGTAACCAAGTGGCTGAGAACCCCCTGCATACTTTCCAGCTTTCGCTAACTTTTTCTTACCGGTAATAGTTCTTAATTTGATAACTTCCCTCTCGTATTCAGCGAAAACGCTTTGAATGTTTGAGAAGAGGTTTCCTTCCGGTGTAGGGTCGGACGAACCCTGTACAAAGATAAACCCGTCGCCTTTAATACCGCAGCGTCTTACTTCACGTGCTGAATCACGAAGCGCCATAAATGTTCCCGGAGAACGGCTTAACCTATCTATACGGTAAACAAAGATAGCGTCATACTCACCATCTTGATATTTCTCCCAAAGTTGATGGAGCACTGGTCTTGAATCGATACCCAGTGCTCCGCTGTAACCGTCTTCTTTGAAAATGTCTTCTTCTGTAACGTGGTAACCTCGTCTTTTTGCTTCCTCCATACAGATTTCAGCTTGAGTATCAAGAGAGGTTCCTTCTGCTTGGTCTTCTGTGGAAACCCTGCAGAGTATTGCAGCGCGTTTTGGTAGTATTTCCATGGTGTCACCTCTTTTCTTACCAGAACAAATTTCCTTCTAATGTAGGAGCTGCCAAGTTACACGTCTTGTTCCAGCAGATAACCCTCCGGTGTTATATTTTATTGTTTTTCCTTTACCAAAGTTATTAAATTGATTTCTGGGGTATTAAATAATCGAAATCGAAGTAATGGTATTGGGCTGCTAGCTCCTAGCCCTTTACTGATATATTGCTGGAAAACTCCCCAGTCTTTCAACCCGCAAACGTCCTCCTGGGCTGGGAAAAAACCTTTCCTTGAAGAAGCTGGATCAGGAATATATAAGGCGCCATAAAAAGGTATCCTAAACTGTCCGCCGTGATAATGACCTGCAATTACTAGGTCATAATTTGAAAGGCTCCTGGGAATGTGAGAAGGGTCATCAGTGGCATAGGGATAATGTTCTAACGCAATTACGGTATCGCTTGGTTTTAATGCTTCCAGTTCTTCTTTTAATCTACTCATATACTGTTCCTGCAGCTTGTAAGTCTCTAGTTTCGCGGGGTATTTTCCGTTTTGTATGTTCTCTCTTGCTTCTTTTAGGAGATGACCAATCCACGAGATTGACTCAAACGGCGAAACCCATATTTTATCTTTTCCTTTCTCAATGGAATGCACCTGATCTAATAAGATGCATCCTTTTTCTTCGAGTTCCTTACCATACCAGGTTTTTTCTCCAGTATGTCGATGATCATACGCAACCAAATCACTTCCGCCTATGTAGAACATATTCTTTTTGTTTTTGATACCATCGAGCAGTTCATAGAACGGCCTGAAATCACAATCACCATAACTATTTAACATATCTCCGGTAATGGCAATCATGTCATACTCGCAGCTGTTGATTTTGCTTACCAGATGCTCCTGGTTTTTCCCGAACCTTTTCCCGTGCAAGTCCGTTATCTGGAGAATGGTAAACCCGTCGAAAGAATCAGGCAGGTCATCGATTTCTACTTCTTGCCTTACTACGGTAACTCTGTTATTGTCGTATACATTGTATAAGGCTACAAATACAATCAGTATGACGGTGATCAGACCGATGGTCTTAAAGCCTTTTGATTTGAATGTCATCTTTGTTACTCTCCTTCAAATAGCTGAAAATGCTAAATCTTTCCTTACAGTATAACTTAACATATAGAACTATAGTTTGTTTTAACTGCAACATCTCCGGCCCGTTGGCTTCTAACACAAGGAACAGCTTATCCCACCACGCACTATCTTCCTGACATCTGCCCGTCCCATCTACTCTTGCCTATGAAATACTCATAATACTCATAATTTGAACACTAGTTAAATACTAGCCGCTTTTTCTTCATGGAAAAACTCCTTAAAATTTTTACTTATAGCTGTTATCTTTCTATAGACGAGATATAATCTTTAAAGGGCTGGATTTTCTTCCTAAAGGCCCATTATAAGCAACCACCTCAAAATAACCCAATAAATTTTCTGGTACTTCCCACTTGAAGTTGACAGTGTTTGTTCCAGAAGATGGTACTGCTCCAACAAACTTTTTTAGATTGTAGGTTTCAGTCCCAGTAGGTGTTACATAAAATTCTACGGCTGTTATTGTTCCGTTAAGCTTAACCTTAACATTACAATAATCTCCGAGTTCAAACCAACCTGCATTTGCCTTAATAGGTTTGTTGTTTTCATCATAAAACTCTATGGATTCTATTGTTGGAGGTTGCTCTTTAAGTAATGATTCATACTTCTGGCCATTTACAATTAGCCTGATAGGATTACCGGCCAAAGCCATACTCGTAATTACGCCAAGTAAAACAATAGTAGCAATAATCACCATCCATTTGTTTTTCACAGTAAAGCCTCCCCTCAAAGTAGGGCATGGACGGTTACCGCCCTGGATTTATCCTCTGGTTAACTATCAAGTATCTTCGGGAATTAGTATTTAATCCTATTGAATTCCCCCATTCTTATTCCTTTTTCATCCCAGATCAATTCAACGAACTCGATTGTATCTCTACTTAGAGAAAGCCCAGCAATCGGGGGACTTACGTCTTTTGAAGCAAAAATTTCATCTGCTCCCCACGCTGTTAATTTATATACAATCAGGCATGGCTCGGTATCCCGGTCCCCACAGCATGGATTCCAACAAGCAAAAACATGTGGGTCATCCTTTGCCCAAATAAGATAATGGAAATCTGCAAGTTCTACTCTTTTTTCACCGGTTTTCATGTCAAGGATGAAAGTCTTTGGGGGAATATCGCTGTTTTTACTATAAAAACAAGTGGTCTGGTAGTAAGCAATGTTTTCCCCGTCCGGTGAGGGTGAGGGGAAAAGGGCGTTTTCTAAATAGGGGACTGTCTCCCCCGATTTCGCCGAATATTTAAAAATATACGGCTTTCCCCCGTATCCGGCGTGAAAATAGAGATTATTATTGATGTCCCATTTGCAGGCCATCTTAAATTCGGTTACATATTCAGGAAAATCGGGCTCAAATATTTTTCCTGATTGCATGTTTTCAAGATCTACAACCCAGATACCAAGCCCTTCTTCATCTTTACCGTAGATGGCTACTTTCTTTTTGTCCTGAGAAAGATCATAAGTAAAGATATAATTTATCTCTTCTGGCACCACGTATGTCTTCCTCCAATCATCAGCGTCAAAAAGGGTATTCCCATTCAGCAATGCGGTATTCTCATTCAAAAAAAGAACGTGGTTTAACTCCACGAGATTAGGTTCTTGCGACCAGGTAATTCCTTCTATCTTTTTCCGATTATGGTCTTTAACCAGAAAGAATTCTCCATAAATCCAACCATCTACCTGGCTTACCTGTCCTTCCATACTAATGTAGTACTTGCCAGAAGGCGAATAAAAGTGATAAATAAATCCCTGGCCGAACTTTCCACCAAAATTAGGCGATATAGGATTTTTATCTAAATCTGACTGCATAGTATCGTTACCACTTTTATTAGTTATTTTCTGGGTTAGATTGTTACCACTTTCTGAACCACCACAACCAAAAAGGACAAGCGACAACAGTGTCAAACTTACCACCAGAAAAATGTATTTTCTAAGCATAGTAGATATCACCTCCTGGACTGCTGCTCAACCAAACGCTGCATTTCCTCATATCCCTGACTTACTAATTCTTCAGCCGTCAGAAAAGAAGAGTCGTCTTCCTTTACAGGGTAGTAGTTTCCTAAACCATCGTCGCTAAAGATTTTCACTGAGTTTTTATTAATTACGCCCAGCCCATCGAACTCAGCAGTAACTTTCAGCCATTCATTGGTCTCACTTCGTTCGTCAATATACATTTCAAGTTCCTGGTTCCAAAAATCTATGGTTTCCTCAACTTTTCGAATTTGCTCGGGAGAAAGTCTGCCCCGATTTTCCTTAAGGTATTTGATTCTACCCTTTTGTGTGGGCCAATCTTCCGGAGAAGTGTAAAGAGGCGTTGTAATCACTGTGGTTGAGAAAACAGCTTCGAATTCCGAATCAGCCAAATTTAATTTTTGAGCTACTTCTGATAAGACTATTTTCTCTATGTGATAGTGGTTGTTGTACTTCCGGATTAAAAATTCTCTGACTTGTTCTTGCAGCTGGGTAACAAGTGAATCCTGGTTCAAGACCTGGCTTACGCACCACTCCTTATTCCCGTTTTGCTCATATTGCTTCACAATTACCGTGCATAATGAATCCCCTGAAGGCCCGCTGGATGTTTCCCAAGAATATTTGACATCATATGTCCATGTATCGTCTGCCGTTTTGCTTTCGCTAACTATGTGATAATCCCTAATCCAAGGACTAGATACTCCAGTCACCCATCCGCAACTTTCATAAGCATCTCGTTTCTGTTCCTTTAATTCCGGCGATAGGATTGCATATTGTAATGCACCGTTACGCTCCTTAACACCTCTGGCCCAAGTTTCCACAGCTTCGCGCGGAGTATTCGCAGCTACAGCCTCTTCCAGCAAAGCAACTTGTCTCTGAAGCTTGTCGAGTTGGGGTGTATTAACCCAAACAATTTTGTTTTCTTCGTCCCATTGTACATCAGCACCTAACGCCTCAGCGACCCACCTGACTGGTACCATTGTTCTACCGTTAATAATTTGCGGTGGAACATCTGGCTCGATTTCTCGACCGTTAACAATTAGCTTAATAGGGTTACCGGCAAAGGCTATAGTAGCAAAGATACTGACCATCATAACAACACCGATAACAACTAACCATTTCTTTTTCATATAGTAAGACCTCCCTTTAAATTCTCTCTTTAAACAACAGCATATATAAATCTAGCGAGTCAATAACGGAGTCGAAGTTACCATAATGGCGCAATTACATAAGCAACCACAAATGTCGCAATTACATTAGCGACCACAACACATACCACAATCCCCAGTACCCAGAACAGTAGTGAACGATTTTGTTTGGAACGTGCATAATACCAAAGACCTGCCAGCGATAAGCCTAATAAAATCAGAAAAACGATTATTCCGGGCCAGAAGACAGATGCGGTGACCGCCATAGAACGAGAAGATAAATCTTGATTTTGGTCATTATCAGCATCTATACTTGTTTGTTCTGTATGTGTACTAATCGGGTCAACAGTATTGAGAAATTCATTGTATGCTTCTATATAATCCTCGATTTTCCAATGCTCGTCATTGATACCAATGTTACTTCCACCTAATAAACCAGCTACCCGCTGTCCTTCAATAACCGCAATACAGTTAAGGTCAAATGTGAAGTACGGATTACCGCTATCATCATTTCGTAGAAACAGAAGCAATTCTGTGTTGGTTTCCGGTAGAGTATGAACACTACCCATCCAACTGTAAACAGGATTTTTCTTCCCAGTAAACACTATTTCTGGTTCGGAATATTCACCTTTTAGAACCCGGTCTACCAAAACAGTAAATGTTCTTTCTTCTTCCACTTCGTTACTACTAATGACTTTTCCAGTCAAAATAAGTGTGGAGTTAGAAATTACATTTTCTGGGCTACCTACCAATAAACGTGCCTGTACAAAAGAAGCAAAAGAAGTTATTACCAGCACCGTCATAATTACAATTACTAACAATCTTGATTTAAACAATTCAACCACCTCCTAACGCATAGACGAAAGGAACCACTATTTGGTTCCCTGACAACTACCACATTTTTACTGTCTCAGTGATTTCAATATCCTTTCGTATTCACCCCGATTACTCTCGTCATTCACAAGCATATACCCCTGAACGTGAATTCCATTTTTAGTAAACTCATACTGACATCTATACTTAGCCCAAGGGAAAATGTCACTTATTTTACCCGGCGTTTCTAAACCGTCAGAAAAGAGTATTCGTTCTTCCCGGTCTGGACTTGGGTCCTTCATTTGTGTTACCATCAACACCTCAAATTTTTCCGGGTCATACCACAACTGTTTTACCATCTTTTCAGTCGGTATCCCTGGGTTATCCCGCATAAATATTCCGTAGTGTTGAAAGCGTTCCGGTAGATACTCGGGAGTAACAAGGTCATAACCGGACTGATTTTTTACTTCCTCGGCAGTTACCTGTACATACCCCTCCAATAACTTACTTTTTATGTCCTCCATCATAATTTCTTTACTGGGTGACATCTTCGGTAGTTGCTCACTCAGTTTAACAAATATATCCCGAGCCTGTTCAATCTTCTGTGGGTTATCCTCACGTATTCCTTCAGTAGCTAATTGAAAACCATCATTAATATCATTTTTGAAAGCAATTATATCCCCCTGCTTAATCCGGTTAAGAAATGGTAAGAATTCGTTTTTCCATCTATTCTCATAACTAGTTAACTGGTCTTGCCTCATCTCATCTCGAATATCTCCGAGTAACTGATGTGTTAAAGAAATCAAGTTTGCAAGCTCGGAAACACGATATTCAGCCCACTGCTGAGGGTCTTTTATGGAATACGTATTACCATCATCAGTTTTAAATTCTTTTAAGTTAGTCGCGACATCAGCCAGGGAGTTAACAAGTAACTGTCTTATATCCTTTTCCACCTGTTCTGCTTCGGAAGGATTAAGTTCCGATTGGTCAGGTGTAATACTAACACCAAATAAGCTTTGGATGACCTTTACGGATATCGCCTCATCAAAAAATAGAAAATTCTCGTTTTCATACCACGTCCCATACGATCTTTTTATTTCGGGCTCAGTTAGCCCCAAGTACCCGTCTGCCAATATCAATGTTACTTTTCTATCGGGGTAATAGAGAAACAATCGCCCCTCAATTTCCCCACCTGTACAACTTTCAGGATATGAATTAAGTTTTGTTCTTTTGACCAAAGCTGCAAATTTTTTAACCCGATCTCCTTCTATAACTCCCATAGTTTTTCCCCTGATGTTGACCAATTCGATTTTCTGGGCCTTGCCAAATTCTTGAGAAAGAAATACAACTCTTCTTTGCCGCAAATACTCATAGGGATTCGGATTGAAATCTTCTTTTTTAATCGTTGCTGTCAACCCGCCTGCTGCACTAACTTCGTACATGCTATCTTTTTCACCGCAAATTAGGACACAAGTGGTTGGCATACCCTGCCCCAGTTTTGAACCTTCAACGTAACCTTCTTTTGCAAGTTTTGGATTAAAATCTGAGAGAAAAGCTTTCTTAATCCATTTGTCACCAACATAAGGTTGATCATAAGTCATCAAGTCCACGCTATACCAATCTTCATACTCCTTGATTACATGAACAACTTTTCCCGGCTCAAGAAGGAAACCAGAAGGCTCTTTTTCACTAGGGTAGAGGTAAAACTCAGTAGGCGTTTTTACTATCATTTCTTTCGAACGTGTAATATGTATTTCAGCATCCCCTTTTGTCAAATACCAGCTAGGTATCCACCCTACTGAACCGTCGAGATCGACCTTTGCGAATTTATCCTGAATGTCGATTACCGTCACTTTATCGCCAGAACAGATAAAGAACTTTGGCTTAAGAACAGAATAAGAGAAAGGTTCTTTACTGGCTCCAACCGATCCCTTGACAGTAAAAGTTTCTCCTTTCTTTATCTTTAGGCCTTCGTTTAACGTTACTTCCTTACTAGTTGTTTTTTCTATATTATCGGCAACTTTATTTGAAGCCCCGGAGCACCCTGTAACCGCTAAACTAAAATGGACAGAAAACAACAAATAAGAATGGACAGTATTTACCACAATCCTCCAAAAAAGCTATGATAGAGCTGGAAATAAAACAGCTTTTATCATAGCGAAGGAGGATGAAATGGATATAGCGGAAGGGTGGAATATGTATTTAGATATCCATAATTTAAAGAACATGCATTTCAATGTAAGCCAGATCTCCAGACGTCTTGATCTATCCCGAACAACAGTGTACAAATACCTGAGTATGAGCCCCGAAGAAATGGAGCAACACTTGGCGAGGCAAAAAAGACGGACCAAGAAGCTCGATAAACATAGGGATCTAATCAAGTCCTGGTTGATGCAGTATCCAGATATGACCAGTGCCCAAGTCTTAGACTGGCTACAAGAAAAAAAGATAGATGGAGGTGTTAGTGAAGGAACAGTCAGAAATTATGTCAAGCAAATACGAGAGGAGTGTGATATTCCCCAGATTAAATGTGTGCGCCAATACGAATCAGTTGACGAATTACCTGCTGGACAGCAAATGCAGATGGACTTTGGGCAAATTACCTTGTGTAGCCATACTGGTAGAATGGTAAGTCTCTACTTTGCCACCTTTGTATTAGCCCACTCCCGTTACAAATATACGGAGTGGCTTGATCGCCCGTTTACAACTAGGGATTTAATTAACGTTCATGAAAACGCATTTGAATACTATGGAGGGATGCCTAAAGAAATTGTATATGACCAGGATCATCTCATACTGGTAAGTGAAAATGGTGGGGATCTGCTACTAACTCAAGAATTTGCAGCCTACCAAAAGACCCGAAAATTTAAGATCTACATGTGTCGAAAAGCTGATCCGGAGAGTAAAGGAAAGGTTGAAAATGTAGTGAAATATGTAAAAAGGAACTTCGCCAAAAACCGTACCTTTCATAACCTAGAAAAATTGAATGAAGACTGTTGGGCCTGGTTAGAAAGAACCGGTAATGGAAAACTTCACAATACCACAAAAAAGATACCGGCTGAAGTGTTTGCCCTCGAAAAACAACACCTCATCCCGGTAGCTCACAAAATAAATATTTCAACTACTAAAATTATAACCAGAGTTATCCGTAAAGACAACACTATTATCTACCAGGGGAATCGATATGCATTACCCCTGGGAAGTTATGCACCGGAGCGCAAAGTTATTGTCAAGGAGAATGAGGGCATATTAATAATTTCAAATGAAGATAATGAGCAGGAGATTATTAGCTATCCGATATGTCTCGAAAAAGGGCGACTCCTTAAAAATAGTGATTGCCGCAGGGAAAAAAACAGGGGTATTGAAGCTTACCTGCAAGAAGTACTGCATATATTAAATGATTCCCTGGAAGCTAACAAATTTCTAAGCCTGGTGCGAGAAGAAAAACCTCGTTATATAAGGGATCAGTTAAAAATCATTAAAGATCATAGCACAGGTAAATCTCCTGAACTGATTCAAAAAGCCTTGAATTATTGTCTGCAAAACAAACTTTACGGAGCAACAGACTTTGTTGATGCATTAAACCATTTTAAGGGTAGTCATAACCCGGTAGAGCCAAAACGGAGTATTGAAAATAACGTTCAGCCACTTCATGAGATTGATCGTTCTATTTTCAAAACCCAGGTAGAAATACGAGATATGAATATATATATAAAAGAATTAAGGGGAGTGAGAGATTGTCAGCAGAACTTGAGCAACTTAAAAACCATATGAAGTCGTTAAAAATAACGGAAGCTACTGCAGTAGTGGAAGAAATGTTAATTGATGCCCAGGTGAAGGAGCCCAGTTACCAATCATTTTTAATAAACCTTATACAGCATGAGATAAGCAGAAGAGAAGAGAAACAATTGGCAAGGCTTTATAAATTAGCGTCTTTTCCTGAACACAAAACCCTGGAGGATTTTGATTTATCAGCTCAACAATCTCTGAGTAAGAAACAATTAAAACAACTGCAAGAGCTACTCTGGTTGGAACAGGTCTATAACCTGATTCTTCTAGGTCCTCCTGGGGTAGGAAAATCTCATCTTGCCATAGGATTGGGGATTGAAGCTATTAGCAAAGGGTACCGAGTGAGTTTTGTGCAGATGGATGAACTGATTCGTTTGCTAAAAACTGAGGAAATCAGCCGCAATTCCAGAGCAAAAGTAAAAAGGATAGTTGCTTCTGATATGGTTATCATTGACGATCTAATGTTTATGGCTATTGATCACCACGAGGCAAATCTCTTCTTTCAACTGATTAACAAACTTTACGGCCAAAGCTCAATTATTATTACATCTAATAAAGGTCCAGAAGATTGGGGAGATATTCTGGGTGATCCAGCAATTACAACTGCTATTTTGGATCGCATAATTCACAAAAGTGAGGTCATCCATCTAAGTGGTGATAGTTTTCGCTTGAAAAACCGAAAAACCATTTTTGGAAATATTTAGGTGTCCAAAGTTATTTATCATTTTTTGTTCATTTTTACTTGACGGTTACATATGGCTATAATTGTGTTTTTAATGTTTCATATTCCTCACATGTTAAACGATAGTTTCAAAGCCTTTGTTTACAATCCGCTAATTCTTATTGCACTTTGTTGTTTGTTTATAATCGTCTTTCTAGCTCGAGGGAAATTGGTTATTAAATATCGGAAACAATAAGTTTATAGGGGTAGACGAATTTTGATTAAGATATTATATATTGTGTCGACATTACAAAGATCAGGGCCTATTAATGTGTTGTATAATTTGATAAGCAATCTTGATCGCACGGTATTTGAAGCACGAATGATAACGTTATCCCCCGAAGAAGAAAACAGTGATATAAAAAAGTTCAAGGATTTGAATGTGGACATTGAGCAATTGAACTTAACCCGACTTCAAGGCATGTTGGTGGGAAAACGGAAAATAGAAAAATATATAAGTCAATACAGACCAGATATTATACATTCCCATGGGTTAAGACCTGATATAATAAACTCATCTATAACAAGTGAATGTATTAAGTTTTGTACAGTACATAATTATGCACATGAAGACTATGTTATGAAATATGGATTTATAAAAGGTAAAATAATGGCACATAAACATATAGCAAGTCTAAAACATATTAAATATCCTATAGCATGTTCATATTCAATTAAGAGTCTTCTTTATAACCACCAAATTCATGCCTATTCTATTCAAAACGGAATTGATACGAAACTGTATTCTAATTCCAATGCAGATTATAGAACTATTATTAGACAAAAATACAGCATTCCACAACGAGCGATAGTTTTTATTTCGGTTGGCTCTCTTATAGAGAGGAAAAATCCTTTAGCAGTTTTAGATGCTTTTCTTGGAAGTTCGATTTGTAATATCTCATATTTAATAATGGTTGGAACAGGTTCTTTAAAAGAAAAATTACAAAAGAGATCTCAGAGATTCAAAAACGTTATTTTCACAGGGCATGTTGATAATGTAGTAGACTTTTTATGCGCATCTGACTATTTCATATCAGCATCTCGTTCAGAAGGGCTTCCAATGACAGTATTAGAAGCCATGAGTTGTGGATTGCCCGTTATATTATCTGACATACCGCAACATAATGAAATTTTAAAGCACAATAAAAAAGCTGGAAAAACATTTAAGACTATTAACAATTTAACACAGATATTTAACACAATAAATACTAATAATCAGTTATCGTATAATACTATGTCTCATGCAGCGACTAACTTAATAAGCGAACATTTAAGCGCAGAAGTTATGTCGAAGCATTATCAGGACATTTATATTTCCTCAGTCAGTAGTTTAAATGTGAAATAGTAAGATATTAGGGGTGTCTTAGCGTAAATGATAGATAGGAGAAGAAAAAGAAATGTTAAACGGATATAAGCAATTAAATATCGATAATACATATTTTATTACAGGTGGAGCTGGTTTTATAGGTTTTCATTTATCTATGGCATTACTAGAGAAGGGTTGCCGTGTTATCAGCTTTGACAACCTGAACAGTTATTATGACGTAAATCTAAAACATAGCCGATTAGAGCTTCTAAGGAGCTATGATAATTTTAGTTTTATAAAAGGTGATCTGGCGAATAAGGAAGATGTTAAAGAAGTATTTACTCTCTATCATCCAGATATCGTTGTGAACCTCGGTGCTCAGGCGGGAGTGCGCTATAGTATCGAAAACCCGGATGTGTATATTCAGTCCAATGTGGTTGGTTTTTTTAATATCCTCGAAGCCTGCCGACATAACGAAGTTGATCATCTGGTCTATGCTTCCTCCAGTTCCGTTTACGGGGCGAATAAGAAGATTCCTTTTTCTACAGAGGATAAGGTGGATAATCCGGTCAGCTTATATGCAGCCACGAAAAAATCCAATGAACTAATGGCGTATACCTACAGCTATTTGTATGGAATTCCTGCTACCGGTCTGCGATTTTTTACTGTATACGGACCTTACGGTAGACCGGATATGGCGTATTTTTCTTTTACGAAAGCGATATTGGAAGGCAAGCCTATTAAGGTTTTTAACAGCGGGGATATGTATAGAGACTTTACTTACATAGATGATATTATAACTGGTATCGTTAATATCTTGCCGAATCCACCGCAGCCGGATGAAAACGGAGCACCGTATAAGGTATATAACATCGGCAACAACAAACCGGAGAAGCTGATGGACTTTATTGAAACACTGGAGCAGTGCCTGGGCAGGGAAGCTATAAAAGAGTACCATCCCATGCAGGCAGGGGATGTTTTTCAGACCTATGCTGATGTGACAGATCTGATGAATGATTTTAACTTTAAGCCGAATACGCTGATTAATGTGGGGTTGCAGAGATTTGTAGAGTGGTATCTGGATTATTACGGGAAATAATCAGTCAATAAAGTTGTAATTAGGGAGAGGGGATATGAAATGAGGATAACCGTCACAGGTATGGGCTATGTAGGATTATCTATTGCTGTGTTGCTAGCGCAGTATAATGAGGTAGTAGGTGTTGATATTATTCAGCAAAAAGTAGACATGGTCAACAGAAAAGAGTCACCTATAGTAGATAAAGAAATTCAGGAGTTTTTATCTACTAAAGAATTAAATCTAGTAGCAACAACTGATGACTATAAGGCATATAAGGATGCAGAGTTTGTTGTTATAGCAACTCCAACCGACTATGATCCGGAACAGAATTATTTTAATACCAGAACAGTAGAAAGCGTTATAGCTAATGTGCTTGCTATTAATCCAGATACAGTAATGGTTATAAAATCAACTGTACCGGTAGGTTATACTGAAAGAGTAAAAAAAATGTTTAATACAGATAATATTATTTTTTCTCCAGAGTTTTTAAGGGAGGGAAAAGCATTATATGATAATCTTTATCCTTCAAGAATTGTGGTAGGAGAAAAATCAGCCAGAGGGGAGAAGTTTGCCAAACTTTTACTAGAAGGAGCAATAAAAAAAGATGTTCCAGTGTTGTATACTA
>JACIYB010000045.1:498-15737 GCA_014360155.1 Syntrophomonadaceae bacterium | reverse complement strand
CCTGTCAACAAACCGTGCAGAGCCGTAAATTGTTATCCGGTTGAGGTGGGGAAAGAGCTTATGGGAATAATCGAAAATTTCTTCTAATTGGTCGGTTTTCATTACAATGGTATTGCCGTCAGCAAAAAATATAGAATATATAAATTCGCCGTAATAACTACGGGCAGCAGCCAAGTCTTCTTTAATGTCTTCTACCCTTCTTATCTTGAATTTAGTTTTTTTATACATTGAACAAAAAGTACATTTATTATGGGGACAGCCAATAGTAGCCTGAATTATCAAACTGCCGGATTCACTAGGTGGACGATAAACGACTCCTTCGTAGCGCATCGAGAAACCTCCTTTCAATATCAGCTTATCAAATAAAAGCTGGGTTTTAAATAAAAAAACTTGAAGGAACATATACAGGTATTGGGACTCCAAAAGTTGAGGCTATATCATATTAATATTTTTGTTTTTTTATATCTTCTGATTTTATTTACTGTATATTGTGTTATACGGTAAAAAATTATATATTTTAAATAATAGCGGTTTTTTCCTTCTTGGATAATGATGGGAGCTTGATAATATGTCAGTGCGGGTTTTAATTGTTGACGATGATGAAAGAGAAAGGATCGTTCTAAGGTATGTGCTGGAACAAATTCAGGATATACAAATAGTGGGAGAAGCTGTCCACGGTCTGGAAGCATTGTTGCTCTGTCAGGAAAAGAAAGTTGACTTGGCTTTTCTTGATATAACCATGCCTGAGATGGGGGGGTTGGAAACAGCCCAGAAATTGAATGAATTAAAAAATCCCCCTCTTTTTGCTTTTGTTACCGTGAGGGAGAACATGGCGGTTAAGGCTTTTGAATTAGGGGCTTTGGATTATATAGTGAAACCGATTGAACAGAGCCGCATTGAGAAAACCATAGAGCGAGCAAAGTTGCAAATAGTTCACAAGGATGTAATCGACGATATCGTTAGAAGAAAAGTAAAAGAACGTATCGATTTTATAATGGAAAGATACAAAAGCTATGAAGTATATACCAACAAACTCCCTGTCAGAGAGAAGGGGAAAATAAGCCTTATCAATAAATCAGACATAGTTTACTGTGAAAGCCAAGGTAAAAAAGTATATATTCACACTCTCGATGGAGGCTATAAGACCAATTATACTTTAAACTTGCTGGAGGAACGGCTGAACGAATATTGTTTTTTCAGAGCTCACCAGGGCTTTATCGTAAATTTGAATTATATAAAAGAAGTTATTAGCTCAGGGGAGGGTTCTTATATTCTTCATTTAGAAAACTGTGATAAAGATATTATACTTAGCAGGGCTAAAGCAAAGGTGTTGAGGGAGAAGATAGGTATACATTGAACTAGTTATGCTTTTATAAGCACAAATTAAACCATAAAAACAGCAAATCATACTCCATATAAAGATATGCGTGCAGGTTTACCTATTTTACCTAGATTACCGAGGAATGGGCTTGAGGCAAGAACCCATCCTCTTCTTTTTATGGCGGGATTTTTAGGCAATCCTTAAATTTGTTAAAAAAGTAACAAGTGAATACAAAATATCCGGTTATTTCAACCAAGTAAATCCAATATAGAGAAAAAAATCACAAAATATTCTATATTATAAAGTAGGAAGAATAGAACGGTTTTTAAAAGTGCTAAAAGGGGGGAATATTAAATTTCGGTAACTGATACTGAAGGTCGGGATACTATACGGATTTTAGCTGTTAAAGAAAATTTCTACTGGGAGGGGAGCGTGTAATTTGAGAAACAGGAGAGTTCTACGGCGAAAAAGATTGGAGTGATGTTTATGATACCGTTTTATAGACTCGAAAGATATGAGGGGAATGAAGCCCTGTTTGAACTGGTTTTAATGTCGATCGTTTCTACTTATGCGGGAGAGCCTCTGCACTTTCATGCAGAAGGTGTTAGAGGTACTGGGAAAACCACTATTATGAGAGCGGCTAGAGATATACTTCCTGCTATTAAAAGGATAAAGGGGTGTGTTTATAATTGTGATCCTGCTGCACCTCATTGTCCCCACCATAGAAATCTCAGTGCGGAAGAAATCGAGAAAATAGGTGTTGAAGAGATACCGATGCCTTTTTTAGAAATATCACATTCGGCCAAGGTTGGGACAGTAGCAGGGAGTATTGATTTGGCAAAATTGACTGATGTATCGAATCCGGAAGCCAGCCTGCTGCCAGGTATTATTCCCCAGGCGCATCGGGGGATAATTTTTGTCGATGAAATAAATCGTCTAGCTGACACATCGCCTGAAATTACCGATATTCTGCTCGATGTAATGGGAAATAAACCCGGACATATTCAGATCGAAGAGGCGGGGTTGCCGGTAGTTGACGTAACAGTGAATGTGTCGGTGTGGGCAGCTTCCAATCCTGACGAAGAGCCTGGTCCTCTGGATGAGATTAGAAGGCAGTTGTCTGACCGTTTTGACATGGTTTGTTATATGGGCAGGCCCGATTCAGTAGATAACATATCCCATATCCTCAAGAAGAATTCTTATTCATACAAGAGGATCGGTAATGAGGAGAACGGGAAAAAGAATACGGGCTATAGAGATGCTGAAGAAAATATTAAGTATCAAAAAGACATAGCTAAATGGGCGGAAACTTTCGTAAAAACTGATTTGCCGGATTTTCTCCGTAATTTCATCGCACGTCTCTATATAAAATATAACCTTGAAAGTATAAGGGCCACTGAGGCTTTACAGCAGGGAGCTGTTCTTTACAGCATTATAAAGAGACGCGATAAAGTAACCATAAGCGACGTACACCATGTAATACCTATGGCTTTAAAACATCGTATCGATGGCGACACTCTTGTAAGGATAATCAATGACATAGATGGCCGAGGAGTCAAAGATGGGATCCTGAGCTTCAAAGGCAAGAAAACCCAAAAGAAAGGAGAAACAGCTGTTCCAGATTATTTCCAGCAGGACGCCCGTCCTCTGAAAGACATCAGCAGAAGCGAACTGATAAATACTGAAAAAACCTTAACCCCTAGCTGATATGTAGCGAAAAGGAGGGGTTTATATGGATAGGCAAACCTATGTGGATAGGCAGACGAACGTAGATAAAGCGATTTCTGTAGGCAATTATCTCAATCTGTATTTCGGGCAGAACCAGGGTATTAGATTAGGAGACAGTGTTGTAGTGAGCCGCAAGGCTCATGCTAAAATGCCAGAAAAACGCCTTAAAGGGCAGATAAAAATTCTGCTCAACCGTGATGCAGGGAAAACTTATTTGGATTTTGTGGAAAGTGACCAGGTAGTTCATATAGATATTTACCACAAACCGGGAGAAATTAATCCCTGCGATGTTGCTAAAGCGGTATTTAAGGCCGTGGACCAGTATTTTTTGGAAAAGGATCCCCAGTTGCAATATGCTGAAGATGAACGCTTTAAAATAGTTGCTGGGTATGCAAACAAAATTTTTATATCGACTAATCAAGGGAAAGGAACTGTTTACGATCTTTTTCAAAACATTATGCAGCCGATAAGTGAAGACGAAGAAGGCCGGGATCATATCCATATGCTTGCGCGCTTGAACCAGGAAGAATATTATTTGATCTATGTTATAACAGAGGCGGCTGAAGAGGTTGTTCTAGCTTCCGGAGCTAAGCTGGCTAAAGTTCGTAATATAGTGCATGGCAATCAGAAACAGGCGGAAGAAAGTTTTGCCGGCTATATTAAAATTCCATGGAAAAGTTTCAAAGGGCAAGGTGCTACACCGCTTCCTGCTAAGGAAAACGTAAACCAGCTTGTGCTTAAATTGGCGGAGAAATTTGGCGGAGTGCACGAAATTGATGAATTTCTAGAAAGCTATTCTACGAACATCTTTAAGAGAAAAGGAATAGAGCAGCAGAAAAAGAAATGGGGCGACGTGGAGCACTATGTTCAACAGTTAGAAGAATTGGACTTGATAAAAAACACATTGGTAGGCAAGATACTCACCAAAAAAGGTATGCAGCTAAAAGAATTTATTATTAACCATAAATGTGAAATAGAGAGCGAGATTAGACGGAATATACGCAAGGTCCCTTCGGGGGGTATGAGCGGTTTTCGCAAACTGGGAAAAGTTGAAAAAAAAGCTTCCTGCGTAAAACTCACCAACCGAAACAAAACTATTAACAATTTAGACAATACCTGGGCCGGTGATCTGGCTGTCCCTGAAACTATTATTCAGGCCAGGAAAAACTGTTTTTTGCGAAATGATGACCATTTTACGGTGAGAAGAAAAGATCTGCATTATTATGATAAAAAAAGTTATATCCCTGTGGACATTTGCCTGTTGGTGGATGCCAGTGGGAGTATGGCGGGGGATAAGCGGCAGGCTGCTTGCTATTTGGCTGAGCATCTTGTATTGACGGGCAAAGAGAAGGTAGCAGTGGTCACCTTCCAGGAGCGCGACAGCAAGGTTGTTGTGCCTTTTACCCGTAATCACCAGACACTGAGCAAAGGGTTGGCAACGATTACTCCTGCCGGACTTACGCCTCTGGCTCAGGGGATAGTAGCTGCGGTCAATCTTATCAAAAGCAGCAATGTGCGAAATCCCATGCTGGTGTTAATAACAGACGGCTTGCCCAATGTTCCGCTGTGGAGTGTGGATGCCAAAGCGGATGCTCTTGAGGCTGCTACGTATATAGCGAAAAATAATATTCGCCTTATAGGTATTGGGGTTGAATCGAACAAATCTTTTTTAGAGAAGCTCATGGATAAAGGTGAAGGAGTTCTTTACCTTGTAGATGATCTTAACCGGGATAATCTTATAAATATAGTCCGCCACGAGAAGAAAAACATATTGCAGACTGCCAAAATGGCATAAACCTTAACGATATTTTTCGAGAAAATATACGATATATTGACAACATTAGCGTAGTTTATTATCATTTAAATGTAGATGTTAGTCTATTTCAGAGACCTCCTCCTTATCAAATAAATTTTAAAAGTTAGATTACTAAAAAACCTCCTCCTTCATAAATGAGCACTGGTAAGTGCTCTTTTTTTTATATTTTTATAGTGCACTGCAAAATCCCAATATGATATTGAAAGACAGTGAATGAAGGTAATTTCTAACCACATGTAAAAAAATAGTATGCGCGGCAACTCATGATATAGATAAAATATGTCTCGCAAAAACTTGACATTTATTTCCCCAGGTGGTTCTTATCAGCGAAGATTAAAGGGCATAATTCAGAGACGAGCCTCGTATGTTTGTTATATAGTGAGAAGAATTAAATGGGGGGCTAAAATTATGACTAGGAAATTCATAACGGGGCTTATGATTGCTGGCCTAGTTGTTTGTGTTGTCAGTGGGGGATGTTTTTCTTCCGAAAATACCAGAAACATTAAGTCTTGGAAGGAACTGCTTAAACTGGGACAGCAAGAGAGTGACAGCGGTGCTAGCAAATCCGAGAACCAGGGGGATTCGACCCAAGAAAATCCGATAGATTTTAAGGAAACAATAGATATTGATCTTTATTTTGTGGAAGCTGACGGCAAGGGGCTGGCAGCTGAGAAAAGAACTATTGAGAAAACTGAAGGGATAGCGCGCCGTACCTTAGAGGAGCTTATAAAAGGGCCGGTTACTCCCGCGTATTCTCCGGTGTTTCCCGAAGGGACAAAGCTTCTTGATATCAATATTAAATCAGATGGATTGTGCATAGTAGACTTTAGTTCTGAGGTGCGCCATGTTAATTCTGCTCTTCAGGAAAAACTGATGGTATACGCTGTTGTTAATACCTTGGGGCAGTTTCCGACAGTAAAAAAGGTTTCCTTTATGATAGATGGAGAAGCAGTTAAAACCCTGGGGGGATATGTAGATATTTCCAATCCGGTTATGCCTGATTATAATTTATAAAAATAGCTTAAATTTTTTAAAGAAAAAAGAAATATAACCTAAACTCCCCCTACGCTAATCTTAAGCCTTCATCCCCCGAGGGCATGAGTGCATGGGATGAATGGGGGGCTGAAGGCATTTTTGTGTGAATTTTAGTTCCTTTTTTTGTTGCGCATAGTATAGTAATTAAGAACTTTTTATAGAATATATCTAGTAAAAATGGTACATTATTTATTAAATGTTGTGTTTGCGCTATACGGGTGTATAAGGGGTTTATTTTTTGAAATAGAGGTGTTTTATATTGAGGAAAAGCAGGCCCATAGGTATTTTTGATTCAGGTGTGGGAGGCTTGACTGTTGTTAAATGTTTATTAGAACAGCTTCCAAACGAAGATTTTATTTATTTTGGAGATACAGCTCATGTGCCCTATGGGGACAAAACCAGGAGGCAGTTATTTGGTTATGCCCACCATATTATATCTTTTTTGTTAAGCCGGGAAGTAAAAGCAATAGTAGTTGCCTGTGGGACCCATTCCTCGATAACACTTCCTGTGATGTCGAAAAAATACCAAGTGCCTATGCTGGGAGTTGTTAAGGCGGGCGCTAGATCGGCAACTCGTATTACCAGAAACGGGAAGATCGGAGTACTTGCTACCCAAGCGACAGTGAATAGTCTGGCCTACACCAAGGAGATAAAGAAGATAGATCCTGGTTATGAAGTAATCGAGGTTGCATGTCCCCGTTTTGTGCCATTAGTGGAGATGGGGAAGCTCGACGGGCTGGAAACCAGGGAAGCGGTTAGGGAATATGCATCTCCCCTGCTGGAGTACGGGGTAGACACGCTGGTATTGGGATGTACCCATTATCCCTTTCTTGTGCCGGTTATAAAGGAATTTGTGGGAGATGCCACTGTTGTGATAGATATTGCTTGGGAGACAGTAGAAGAATTAAAGGAGATTTTAATTCGCTGCGGTTTATTTTCTGATGGTAATAAAAAACCGGTTAAGGAATTTTACGTCAGCGGCAGTAGTGATTCGTTTTATGATGTAGGGAAATTGTTGATAGGGGACGTAATAAAAGAGGTACACCAATTAAATTCGATTTCTCTGCGAAAGCATCCATAGCCGAGACAATTATAATGCCGTTTATTTCTAAATAGAGGTGACTTATGGGGGAAATCGGTTTTACGACTACTATACCAGTCGAGATTGTAATCGCAGCTAAAAAGAAACCTGTGGACTTAAATAATTTGTTTATAAGCTCACCCAGACCACAGGAACTGGTTGACGCGGCTGAACAGGAGGGATATCCGCGTAATACCTGCGGGTGGATAAAAGGCTTGTATTCGGTAGCGGTAAAACGCAGTCTCGAGGCAGTAATAGCGGTGATACAGGGTGACTGCAGCAATACCCAGGCTTTAATGGAAACCCTTCAACTTAAAGGTATAAATATAATCCCGTTCGCTTATCCATTTGATCGCGACAGGAAAACACTTGAAACTCAGATTTTTAAATTGATGGATTTTTTTCAGGTTGGAATTGATGATGTGTTAAGGGTGAAAGCTCGCTTGGATAATATTCGCCGACTATGCTGGGAACTAGACAGCATGACTTGGCAGGACGATTTGGTAAGCGGCTTGGAAAATCATTATTATCTGGTATCATCGAGTGATTTCAACAGTGACCCTTTCAAATACGAAAAAGACTTGCGGAATTTTATAGACAAGGCCAAAAGACGCTCCCCGTGCAAGGGACAAGTCCGTCTTGCCTATATTGGGGTACCGCCTATATTTACTGACTTGTATGAGGTGCTGGAATCAATGGGGGCCCGGGTAGTTTTTAACGAAGTGCAGCGCCAGTTTTCTATGCCTTTTAAAACCGGGGATATTTTCGAGCAGTATTTGAATTATACTTATCCTTATGGGGCCTTTGCGCGGCTGGAGGATATCCAGGAGCAGTTGGAGCAAAGAATGGTTGATGGTGTTATCCACTATACACAGACTTTTTGCTATCGCCAGATTGAAGACCTGATTTACAGAGAGAAGATAAAGCTGCCGTTTTTAACCTTAGAAGGGGATAAACCTGGAAAAGTAGATGCTCGAACTCGTATGCGGCTGGAAGCTTTTGTAAATATGCTTAAAGCATGATGCGAAAGAAGTGAGAGGTGGGAGCGGGACATACAGGACTAGAGTTTTTGTTTTCTTCCCTGGTGTCTAAGCATGCTTATGATAGGAATAGATTTGGGATCACGGAGTGTAAAAATTGTACAAATGTCCGGTTTTAATATCCTGCGCAATGCGGTGTATGATACTATCGATTTCTACCAAAAGTGTGGCAGAACAGAGCGAGGTAGCCTGAAGCTAAACCTAGAGGGACTTGGTTTTACTGGGGATAGGCTTATAGCTACAGGGTATGGTAAGATTGCTGTGCAGATAGACGGCGCTCTTCATATGCCAGAGATCCAAGCCCATGTAAAAGGAGCTGTTTACCAGATGGGAATGGGTGATTTTACTTTATTGGATGTGGGCGGGCAGGATACTAAGGTGATCCAGGTGAGGAACAAACGCCCTGTAGATTTTATGACTAATGACCGTTGTGCTGCAGGTTCTGGCAGATATATGGAGAATATGGCTGCTGTTTTAGGGATCGACCTAAAAGAACTGGCTAATTACAGCGAAGAGCCTGTAGAGCTCAATTCCACGTGTGCAATTTTTGGAGAAACAGAAATAATTGCCAAAATAGTAGAGGGGCATTCTATTGCCAGGCTGGCAGCAGGTGTAAATTATGCTCTTTATAAAAGAATTTCTGCTTTTTTAAAGAAATTGTCCAGTGAAGTCGTTGTTTTGTCAGGCGGTGGGGCATTTAATTCCGCTTTGGCAGAGATTATCGCACGGGAGAACCGTTGTAAAGTGGGAGTTTTGCCTGAACCCCAGTTAAATGGGGCTATAGGCTGCTGTATTTACGGGGAGGAGGTGGAGCAGTGGAGCTGACGGTTATAGGTTGCTGGGCCCCCTATCCCCATACAGGTGGAGCATGTTCCGGATATTTGATAAAATGCGATAATGCTTCTATATTACTGGATTGCGGGCATTCAGTATTTTCTCATCTAGGCAGGTATATTGATTTTTCGCATCTGGACGCTGTATTTATCAGCCACTTTCACGCCGATCATTATGTAGATCTCCATGCTTTGCGGCATGCAATTCGAGGGTTGGGATATGCCGGCATTAACAGACCGCCGCTAAAGGTTTATTTACCAGGGGAGCCTCGGGACAAATTCGAATATTGGGCAGAGCTTCCCGAACTTCAGGTGTTTGAAGTGCAGGAGGTTTCAACCAGGATCAAAGACATAGAATTGAGCTTTTACAGGGCTATACATTCTATTCCTGGTTTTGCAGTTAAGGTGACAGCAGGTGGTGTTGCTTTATTTTATTCTGGCGATACTGCATTTGACGAGAGGCTTGTAGAAGCATCTGCCGGTGTTAATTTGCTTCTGGGTGAAGCTACTATGCTGGGAGTTGAGGCAGAATATGCTGAAAAAAGCGGACACATGACTGCTCGTGATTTAGGAATATGGGCAAAGATAGTTTCCCCGGATATTTTAATTGCAACTCACCTGTGGCCAGGCTATACTTTGAAACAAATAGAAGAAGAAATCGGCTCTGTTTATAGCGGGGATTTTTTACTAGCCCACTGCGGCATGAACTTAAATCTGTAGTTTTTGATATTGGGATTCATATATAAAATTCGAAATTTATTGCTGGGGGTTATATTTTATGAGCAGAATAAACAACAGGTTAAATGACCAATTGCGGCCAGTAACAATAATACCAGATTATATAAAACATCCGGATGGGGCGGTTCTTATAGAGGTGGGGGATACCAGAGTATTGTGTTCTGCTATCGTTGAGGAAAGAGTTCCGCCGTTTTTGAAAGGCAGTGGGTCCGGGTGGGTGACTGCCGAATATTCTCTCTTGCCTGCTTCAACGGTTCCTAGAACGCAAAGAGAAGTCAGCCGTGGCAGGGTGACTGGAAGGACTGCAGAAATTCAGAGACTGATAGGCAGGTCCCTGCGGGCTGTAGTCGATCTGAGTGCTTTAGGAGAGAGGACTATATGGGTTGACTGTGATGTCTTACAGGCTGACGGGGGAACCAGAACTGCTTCTATAACTGGTGGTTATGTGGCTCTTTATCTGGCTCTTAAAAAGCTTAGAGTTGCGGGTTTAATCGAAGAGGTACCAGTGAAAGATTATGTGGCTGCCGTAAGTGTGGGAATAGTAAATGGGGAGCCGATGTTAGACCTTGAATTTGTTGAAGATTCACAAGCAGACGTGGACATGAACGTGGTCATGACCGGAAAAGGGCTGTTTGTGGAAATCCAAGGGACTGCTGAGGAATACTCCTTCAGTCGGGAAGAACTGGATATTATGCTGCAGATGGCGGAAAAAGGTATTCAGGAACTCGTTGTTATCCAGAAAAAAATAATAGGAGAAAGTTAAGCATGGCGAGAAAGTTGTTGCTGGCGACGAGGAATCCCCATAAAAAGAAGGAACTGCAGCGAATTCTGAGTGATCTCAGCATAGAGATTCTAACCCTGGAAGAAGTAAAAGACTTGCCGGAAGTTGAAGAAAATGGCAAAACATTTGCGGAAAATGCACTTAAAAAGGCTGTCGCAGGTGCTTCTGCAAGCGGGTTGATCTGTCTAGCAGATGATTCGGGTCTGGAGGTCGATGCGCTTAACGGCAAGCCAGGTATTTATTCAGCACGTTTTGCTGGTGAGTATGCTGATGACCGGCAGAATAACGAAAAACTTTTGCAAATGATGCAGGGTATTGAAGAAAAAAGGAGAACAGCACGATTTGTATGCGCGATAGCTGTAAGCGATCCTCAAGGCCGTGCAGAAGTGGCCGAGGGAGTCTGTGAAGGGAAAATAGCTTTTGCTCCTGTAGGGCAAGGCGGCTTCGGGTACGATCCGCTGTTTATACCTGATGGATTTTTTAAGAGCTTCGCGGAACTTTCTGCAGAAGAAAAAAATAGGATAAGTCACCGGGGTATGGCTTTGAAAAAAGCAAAGCCTATAATAAAAAAATATTTTGCTGAATGATGGGGGCGTTTTTTTGAAAATCGCTGTGGTCGGTGATACCCATGGAAAAATAGATACGATTGTGCAGGAACTGCGCGAGATCGAGGTTGATCATTTGTTTTTTACGGGAGACTTCTACAGTGATGCTGGAAAAATATCTCGCCGTCTGGGACTGGATTTTACTGGAGTTTCTGGTAATTGCGACTTCAGGAGTAAAGGAGAGCAGGAGCAGTTTTTAAGGATTTCGGGTAAACACTTTTATATTACGCATGGACATAAGTATGGGGTTAAGCATGGTTTGAATTCGCTTTATTACCGAGCTGAAGAAATAAAAGCGGACGTGGTTTTGTTCGGCCATACCCATATACCTTTTTGTGAGGAAATCAACGGGATATGGTTTATAAATCCAGGAAGCCCTTCGCGCCCTCGTGGAGGCGCAAAAAAAACCTATGCTCTCATAGAAATTGAGAACCATTCATTTTCCCCCCGAATTGTTTATTTAGCTGTTTGAAAAACAGGCGATTATATTAAGAAATAAAAAAGATATTCTGAATTTAAAAGGGACGGCTTCTTTAATTTTGAAGGGAATCGCTTATTATAATTGTATTACACGTTCTACCAGACTGCTGAAAGAGTTCTTCCTGTTTTGGTATTGCCGCGGCAGGTCCCAAATATTTCGCCCCTCCAGGGGCAAATCGTGTATCGCTTCTCATTCAGGGATAAGGTCAGCTATTTTTTCATAACCGATTCGATCAGCGATATCGATTAATTGCTTGGTATTGTTTTCCCACTCTCCAACCTTAATTTTGCAGGGAACAACCAAATTTATCCCTGCCTGCCCAGAAGTCATGTCTTGTAATTTTCTATCCAGAACGGCTAAATTTTCCGGGTCTTCCGGGCTAAGATCGGTGCAAACAATTACTATGTCTGCCAATTTTGCTGCGTTGAGGGATTCAGGACCCGTATCCGTATCAAGCAGTAAATAGTCATAATCAGTGGATATCTGGGATATGTATTCTTTTAAGTTATTAGAAAATTCTCCGCCGACAAGGACATCAAATCCCATCCGGTTTGTTATAGTGTGTATTGCGTTGTCCCCAGTAAGGGATTCTTTATTGATGTCTAGCCACCTGTAAAGGAAGTCATCCTTGCTCAGATTCCATATAAGAACCTTATGTCCCGCTTTCATCAAGCCGAATGCTAGGTTTACGGCAACAGTTGTTTTTCCGGTTTTGGGGTCAGTAGACATCAGCGCTATAGTCTTCATAATCTGTTATCACTCCATAATTAAGGTGCAGGGATTTTTTATGAACGGCTGTAGATAAGTTTATAGCTACGGAATAAAGCTGCTCTTCCTATATAAAAATATATAACTAAAATACCGGGACTTGCAAATTTTTCTTTTGTTTTTTGGTGTCAGCCATGTAAACTGCTGCTAAACGAAAAGGGTGAGAAGGTATAAGATTTTGGTTGTCGAAACTTATGGGCAATAGAGGAAGGATTATTCTGACTTTTAATGATTTCTTGATTTAGGCAGCTGCTGTAGGACCTAAAGTGAGTGGGATACCGGCATTGCCAGTATTTTGTATACATATATTACGACAGTTGATAAAAGCAGGGTTTTAAAGTATATTTTAGGAGGGAGCTTATGGCTTTTTAATAAATAAATAGACAAAGGATGTTGTGTATGGGAGTACTGCCTGATTATATTGGGGTATCAGCTTTTGGCATTAAAATGGGGGTTATAGTGCCAGGAAGCAATATAGTAAACATGGTATGTGAGGCTTTGGCTAAATGTGACCAGGATGGATTTCTTCACGACGGAGATACTGTATGTATTACCGAATCTGTGGTGGCAAGGGCTCAAAATAATTATGTGAGAGTAAATGATATCGCATTGCAGTTGCGGAAAAAACTCGGAATTCGCCCTGACAGCAGAATAGGAGTCCTTTTTCCCATATTGAGCAGGAACCGATTTTCATTAATACTAAAAGGGATAGCTGCTGCTGTTCCTGAGGGGCAGGTTGTAATACAGCTTTCTTATCCAGCGGATGAGGTAGGCAACCAGCTTCTTCCCCATGATCTTAGCGAAGCTCTCGCTGAAAAAGCAGGAAAAGTCATTACTCTAGAGCATATTGGGCCGCAAAGATTTAAACACCCGATTACCAACGTTGATTATATTGAACTTTATGAAAATATAATAGCGGAAGAGGGGTGCAGAGGACACATAATCCTCAGTAACGATCCCCTGGTTATTACCGAATACGGTATGGACGGGATAATAGTTGCCAATATACACAGCCGCGAAAGGACGAAAAACAAGCTGCTGCGCTATGGTCAAAATTGCATTACACTCCAGGATATCTGCAATGATGGATCTGGGGCTTGGTCGGAGTGGGGACTTCTTGGGAGCAACCTTTCCTCAGGGGACAAACTCAAGCTTGCGCCCAGAGAAGCGGATCGGGTAGCCGATGAGGTGCAGGCGAAGGTTAAAGAAGAAATAGGGAAACATATTGAGGTGATTATTTACGGTGATGGAGCTTACTGCGATCCATCAACTGGGATATATGAATTAGCTGATCCGCAGCCGGCATTCGGTATGACCCAGGGTCTTAGAGGGAGGTACCGTGAAGGGCTGAAATATAAATATATGGTCGATAAACTTTTAGAAGACGGTTTTAATATCGAGGTTATTGAATCTTTATTGCAGGTTAAAAAAGAAGAAAATTTTGCCAGGGACAGTATTGAGACAGAGGGTACAACACCGAGAAAGGTTGAGGATTTATTAGCTAGTTTGGCTGATTTGGTTAGCGGATCAGCTGATGCCGGAACGCCTTTGATCCTGGTAAAAGGGTTTTTAACGAGATAAAGCTTAAAGATTGAACTTTTGCCAATATGTGTATATCCGGCAGAGGGGAAAAGTCAAGCCTTTTCCCCTTTTTATTTTTTGTAAATTTATAAATTAAATAAAAATTTCTCTATAGAAGATTTTAAATATTCTTACTGAAAGAAGGTAATTATAACTTAATGTCAAAATTTATAGACTAATATTCGATATATAGTTATATATAGTTGTTTTGGAGAAAATGAATAATTTTTGCCGAAAAGAGCATAAAGGAGTTTACTATGATCGAATATGTTTTTTACGTTACGCTTGTTTTTCTTCCCATTGCTGGGGTAATAACGTACTTATTGCGCAAAGATGGAGTGATGATGCGGGATATAGCCATAATAATATTGACTGCTTTGGCTATTATTATTTTTTTTCCGGTTAGTATTGAAAGGTTGGGGATTGCGGTTTCTCTGGGAATTTATATGTTTATTTTGTTGCTCATGAGTATTTATGTTTTCAAAGCCATGGAAAAGGGTTATTTCACAGCGAGTAACGGCTGTACGGCTAGTTTTAAAGGAGAAAATTTATCAGTCAGTGATAATTTAAATAATTGTGCAGAAACGGTTGCAGATAAAGGGACAGCACTAGTTGCTGTTGCTGAAGATAGCAATGCGAATGTTAAAAGTGTACTCTTTGGAAATGTGGATTCCGCAAACCGGGAGAAGGGGCAGGAACCTGTCCAATCCGAGCTGACTCAGGCAAAGGAGCCTGACCTGCACAATGAGGAGCAGGGTGCCAGTGAACAGGTTGAATTGAAGACAGCCGCGAATGCGGAAGAACATTCGAATCGTGATGTTGATGCTGTCAGTCCTGATCCTGGCAGTATTGCAACTAATCTGCAAGTTGAAAATCCGGCGAGCGGGGAGAAAAAAGACTCTGCAGCAGATAAAGTATCTGAGGTTAGTGATGAAAGCGATGTAGTAATCGAGCTGCTGGAACAGGCTTTTTGTTACAAGAAAAGAGATAATCTGCAGGAAGCTGCTGACTGTTTCCGACAAGCCTGGGAAATCACGGATGAGGCTGAGCTCAAGTATATCTTGACTTTGGAGCTGTTTAATATCTGTAAGGATTTAGGGTGGTACGGAGAAGCTGAAGACATTCTTAAAAGGTATGTTGCCTCCGGTAAAGTGAGCAGTGAAGCAAGAGGGGAGGTCAGCAACAAACTTTTTTATATAAGGTTAATTACCCGGGAATTGAAGCACCTGGGAATTGATAATATACCGCTATCCAAGGTACCTAGACTTGTGCGGCTTAGAGTAGCCGAGGAGATGAAATCACTTTAATTTAGATGAAGGGAGCAGGGAGGATGAAAAAAAGTCTGGAGATTATTGGATTACCTGTTTTCTCCATACTTGATGGGAAGGAAATTGGGCAGGTAAAGGATTTGATAATCAATCCTGAGGAAGG
>JACIYB010000045.1:0-488 GCA_014360155.1 Syntrophomonadaceae bacterium | reverse complement strand
GATAAGTGATGGCAGCTGGTATACTGGTCCCAAGCTATTGCCTTTTAAAGATGTTGCAGGGATTGGAGAACATGCTGTTACTACGGAAAGTGAGAAGTCGCTGGTCCTAGTTAGTGAAATGGAAAATGCCGCTAGCATTCTGCAGCGTAATGTCAAAATAAGTGGCAGCAAGGTTTTAACTGATAAAGGTAATCTCATTGGTATCATAAATGAATATGAAGTGGATGAGTTTACTGGGAATTTAGTCAGACTCGAGTATAAGAGCATTCGAGACGAATCTGAGACGGCTTTAGTGAAAGCTGACCGGGTTCTGACCTATGGAAGCGATGTAATTGTGGTCAGAGAGATGGAAGGTGCAAGCCGGGAAAAGGAACCGGCAGTCCAAAAGAGAGAGGTTGCCGGAGACACAGCAGTTTCTTCTGAAGAGAGCAAGGGTGCTGCTTTTTTCAAACAAAAACAACGTGAATTCTTGCTGGGGAAAAGAGTTA
>JACIYB010000044.1 GCA_014360155.1 Syntrophomonadaceae bacterium | reverse complement strand
CTGCCATGCACGGAATGAATATAGATGAACTTCTGGATGCGGTTATAGATAGATTCGCTCCAGAAGAGGCTTCCGAAGAAGACAGTGACGCTATTAAGATAGCTATTGTTGGAAGGCCCAATGTAGGCAAATCATCGCTGGTAAACGCCCTGCTAGGGGAAAAAAGGGTTATTGTAAGCGATGTTCCGGGAACTACTCGTGATGCTATCGATACTCCTTTTAAGTATGAGGGGCGGGAGTATATACTTATTGATACAGCGGGGATAAGGAAGAAATCGCGGGTTAAAAGGAATACGGAGAGATATAGTGTGATAAGGGCTCTTAAGAGTATTGAACGGGCCGATGTTGTCCTCATAATGCTGGATGCGACTGAGGGAGTCATCGAGCAGGATAAGAAAATTGCGGGTTATGTTCATGAACAGGCTAAGGCCAATATAATTGTGGTAAATAAATGGGACTTGATCGATAAAGATGAGTATACGATGAACCGATTTGACAGGGAGATCAGGCAAGAGATGAAGTTTTTGTCCTATTCCCCTATTTTATATATTTCGGCTTTGACTAAAAAAAGAATTTTCAAAGTACTCGAGATTGTGGACCTCGTTTCTGACCAGCACAACCGCAGGATCAGCACCGCACAGCTTAATCAAGTTATAGATGAGGCGATTATGCTTAATCCCTTGCCGGGTGGTGGAGGGAAAAAGGTTAAAATTTTTTACGGCACTCAAGTTCGCACTTCACCGCCTACTATTATTTTGTTTTCCAACTATCCAGAGATGATCCATTTTTCTTATTTGCGTTACTTGGAGAACGAACTCCGTAAGAATTTTGGTTTTGAAGGAACCCCTGTAAGGCTTATTGTGCGAAAAAAAACGTAGCCAAAATGGAATTTCGTTTAAATGAAAGCTATAATTTTTTATTGTGTATAGTTAATTTACTGGGAATCTTCACGCTGAACTGGCGAATCACGATTTCAAACCATGGTCAGCCATGAAAAAACCATTAATGTTGGGGTGGTTGGGTTGAAAGAAGTGGGTGTTGTTTTGTTGTGTTATTTGATCGGCGCAATACCTTTTTCCTACTTATTGAGCCGGATATTTAAAGGAGTTGATATTAGAATAAAGGGAAGCGGCAATGTCGGAGCTACAAATGTACTTCGCACATCAGGTGTTGCGGTAGCTCTTGCAGCCCTTGCTGGTGATCTTTTGAAAGGAATTTTAGCTTCCTGGATAGGCTTGTCTGTGGGAGGTGCTGTATTAGCGGCTATATGCGGGGTAGCAGCGGTAATAGGGCATTGTTATTCGATATTTTTAGGTTTTCACGGGGGTAAAGGAGTGGCTACAGCAGCAGGGATAATCCTGTATTTAATGCCTGACGTATTGCTTGGACTCTTTGGTATATTTATTATAATAACGATTGTCAGTCGCTATGTGTCACTGGCTTCAATAACTGTTGCTGTTCTTTTGCCTGTATTGACTCTTTTGCTGGGCAAACCGTGGCCCTATATTATTTCCAGCTTTTTTATTGCAGCTTTAGTTATTTATCGGCATAAGGCGAATATAAGAAGACTGAAAAGCGGGAACGAATTAAAAATTACGGAAAAAGTTAAATAGTTTGTTTTATAGGGAGGCTTAGCATGGAGAAAATATGCATTCTAGGCGCGGGCAGTTGGGGAACAGCACAGGCGATACTTTTGAGTGAAAATGCTGCTACAGTTTTTATATGGGGGCGGCCGGAGGACGAGATAGATTCAATAAATATTGACCGCGAAAATAGACGTTTTCTTCCGGGGGTTAAAATACCTGCAAATGTCGAGGCTACTACCAGCTTATCTAAAGCGATGCATAATGCCGTATTAGTTGTTTTGGCTGTTCCCTCCCAAGTATTGCGACGGGTATTAGGAGATGCAGCTTTGTACTTAACGCGTAGCATGTACATAGTCAATACGGCAAAAGGGTTGGAAATCAGCACAGGCATGCGCATGAGCCAAGTTGTTGAGGATGTGCTGGGGAGCGAAATACGAGAGAGGTATGCTGTATTATCGGGGCCCAGTCATGCCGAGGAGGTAGCCAGAGGAGTTCCCACAGCAGTTACTGTGGCGGCTTATCGTAAAAATACCGCTTTTTTTATTCAGGATGTCTATATGTCACCGGTATTTAGAGTATATACAAATCCAGATGTGGCAGGGGTGGAATTAGGTGGAGCATTGAAGAACATTGTGGCTCTTGCAACAGGAATGGCGGATGGTCTTGGCTATGGTGACAATACCAAAGCGGCTTTGATTACTCGGGGTCTTACTGAAATGGCTAGGATGGGTGAGGCTCTTGGAGGTGATCCTCGCAGCTTTTCAGGGCTCAGCGGGGTAGGGGACCTGGTAGTCACGTGCAACAGCAGATATTCACGCAACAGGCGTGCGGGGATCATGGTGGGCAGGGGTTGTTCTTTGGAAGAAACCTTGATTGAGATTGGGATGGTTGTAGAGGGTGTTTATACCACCAAGGTTGTGTATGGAATAGCTTGCGAATTAGGTATAGATATGCCGATAACCGAGGCGTGTTACAGGATTCTCTATGAAAAGAGGCCTCCTCAGGAGGAAGTGAATGCGTTAATGAAGCGAAAAAAGAAGCACGAGATAGAGGAAATAGCAAAAGATATAAAGGGTTGGTAAAAAAAGTACCGGCCAAAAGTGTGGCATAATTATCACACTTTTTTTCTTTTCTGGGTATATTACCGAATATTGATAAATATATTTATACTGTTATAGCTTAGATTCTGTTAAACGGTATCCGCAAATCGGTGCAAGGGTGCCTTTTAAAAGTCTTGATCAAGGGAGGGAAAATGAAGAGTGGAAGGGAATAATATTTTAAATGATATCGCTGAAAGGACTGGAGGCGATATTTACCTGGGAGTAGTAGGACCGGTACGAAGCGGTAAATCGACGTTTATCAAGAGATTTATGGAACTTATGATAATACCGAATATAAAAGATATATACGACATTGAGCGTACGAAAGATGAACTTCCTCAAAGCGGTGCTGGGAGGACTATTACTACTACAGAACCCAAATTTGTTCCCAATGAAGCAGTAGAAATAACTACCAAAAGCGGCTTGAACCTTAAGGTTAGGCTTATTGACTGCGTAGGATATACTGTTGAGGGGGCGCTTGGTTACGAGGAAGATGACGAACCTCGAATGGTAAAGACTCCTTGGTTTGACTATGAGGTTCCCTTCGAGGAAGCGGCCGAAATAGGAACCAGGAAGGTAATTACCGACCATTCTACTGTTGGCATAGTAGTTACGACAGATGGCAGCATAAGTGATATCCCAAGAAGCAATTATGAGGAACCGGAAGAAAGAGTAATTGAAGAACTTAAAGAATTAAACAAGCCTTTTATTGTTCTGGTTAATTCCATCAACCCTTACAACCAGGATACTCTTAATCTGGTCGATGAATTGAGTGAAAAATACGGTGTTACTGTTATTCCAATTGATGCTGCGCGCATGTCGGTAGAGCAAATCTACGGAATTCTAGAAGAAGTGCTTTATGAATTCCCCGTACAGGAGGTAAACATCAAGCTGCCGAGATGGGTTGATGAGCTGGACGAAAGCTACTGGTTGAGAGAGGATTTGGAAACAGCTATAAAAGGCATATTGAATAGTATTCGCAAGGTAAGAGATATTGACGGAGCGGTTGAGAGACTTTCGGAAATTGAAAATATCAGCTATGTTAGTTTGGAAGAAATGAACTTAGGGAACGGCACAGCAAAAATTGACGTGACTGTCCCGGAGGAGCTGTTCTATAAATCGTTGAGCGAAGTAAGCGGCTTTGATATTGAAGGTACCCATGACATATTGCGTCTAATGAAGGATCTGAGCGTGGCTAAAAGGGAATACGACAAGGTAGCTCCTGCTTTGCAAGAGGTTGCAGAAGCTGGTTATGGTGTGGTTACTCCCAGGTTAGAAGAAATGTTTCTGGAGGAACCGGAACTTATCAGGCAAGGGAGCCGCTTCGGCGTCAGGCTGAAAGCAAAGGCACCGTCTCTCCATATAATAAGGGCGGATATTACAACTGAGATTACGCCTATTATAGGAACAGAAAAGCAGTGCGAAGAACTGGTTCGCTATATGCTGGATGAGTTTGAAGAGAATCCGGCTAAGATTTGGGAATCAAACATATTTGGCAAATCACTGCATGATCTTGTGCGCGAGGGTATTCAAAATAAAATCCATCGCATGCCTGAAAATGCCCAAGTCAAATTACAGGATACTCTTCAGAGAATAGTTAATGAAGGCAGTGGCGGTTTAATCTGCATAATTATTTAATTATTCTGTTCTGTTATTTGTATTTGGCAAATTAGTTCGAAAATAACTGCTTGGAATGAAGGTTTGAGGTTGGCGCTGGGGGATAAAGGCGGCAGAATGCGTTTAAAGGCGTACTCTTGGGATCAAGAACCCCCTGCGCCTCATCCTTTTAGTTCACCAGCAAAGGTTAAGACCAGACCCGAGCGATCTTAATCCTTCAGCCTCCCTCCTATTTTCGTCAGCGGCTGTATCCTGCGGAAATGGGGGAGTAAAAAAAGCCGGCCCAGGCCGGCTTTTGGCAAGAGAAATGTTTTTATGGATCTTTGTTGTTATCTGCCGGTGAATAATGATATAATGTCCATATTGTAAAGAAACAAATTCGCCCCACATAGACACAGGGGGTTTTTTAATGAAAAGGGACAAAAAAAAGTTTTATATTATAAGGGAAGATATTTTGCCTGAGTCCATATATAAAACAGTTTTAGCCAAAGAGATGCTGGCTCGGGGAGAGGCCGGAGATATTCAAGGTGCGGTTAACAGACTGGGAATAGCTAGGAGCACTTTCTACAAGTACAAGGACGGGATCCATCCTTTTTTTGATGAGGGGAACTCGGAGATAATAAACATTTTATTGTCACTTGATCATGTTGCTAGTGTTCTGTCAGGTGTCTTGAACTGTATTGCCTCTTTAAAAGCTAATGTTCTGACGATAAACCAGAGTTTACCGCTCCATGATATTGCTTATGTAACCGTTTCCTTGAATATTGAAGAAATGGAAGCATCAGTTGATACCCTGCTTTTAAAGCTAAAAGGCTTAAAGGGGGTGCGCGGGGTGAAAATTATTGGGAAAAAGCAAGAGATAGGGAGGCTGGGATATGATTAATATCGGATTGCTGGGCTGTGGAACTGTAGGTTCTGGAGTTGTAAAATTACTTAAAAAAAACGAAGAAATTATAACCAAAAGGACTGGAGATACAATTGTTATAAAAAAGGTTCTAGAAAAGGACAGAGATAAATGCTTTAGCTTGGGGATAGATGAAAGGATGATTGCTCAGGATATAAGTGAGATTCTGGATGACGAAGAAATAGATATTATAGTAGAGTTGATCGGCGGGATTGAACCTGCGTTTGAATTTATTGTCCAAGCTATGCAGAAGGGCAAGAGTGTGGTTACGGCCAATAAAGACTTGATCGCCATAAAGGGCAGGGAGTTATTTGAGATGGCCGAGGAGAATAATGTGGATTTTTATTTTGAAGCGAGTGTTGCTGGCGGTATACCTATTATCTACCCTCTAAAACAGTCTTTGGCAGGTAATCGAATTCGGAAAGTGATAGGAATTCTAAATGGAACTACCAACTACATACTGACAAAGATGAGCAGGGAAGGACGAGCATTTGACGAAATATTAGCCGAAGCTCAGAAACTAGGTTATGCTGAAGCTGACCCTTCTTCTGATGTCAACGGGTTGGATGCGGCGAGAAAGATAGCAATTCTATCGTCAATAGCTTTTAATACCAGGGTGACCCTTGATAATGTGTACGTTGAAGGGATAACGTCTATTGAACCCGCAGATATACGGTATGCTCAGGAGCTCGGCTATGTTGTCAAGCTTTTGGCTATTGCCAAAGAGGATGAAGAAGGTCGGGTTCAAGCGCGAGTTCACCCGGCTTTTATTCCTCGAACCCATCCTCTGGCAGCGGTGGATGATGTATTTAATGCCGTTTTTGTACAGGGAGATGCGGTAGGAGAGATTATGCACTACGGGCGAGGAGCTGGGCAGATGCCGACTGCCAGTGCTGTAGTTGGGGATATTATAGATATTGCACGCAATATTATGTACAATGTTAATGGCCGGATTGGGTGTACATGCTACGAAAGTAAGCCTATTGTAGATATTAAACAGCTTAGTGCCCAGTTTTACATCCGCATGACAGTGAAAGATCGTCCTGGTGTGCTTGCGGGTATTGCTGGTGTTTTTGGGAATAACAATGTGAGCATAGCTACAGTGCTGCAAAAGACCAGGGGGGATATGGCGGAGTTGATCATGATAACCCACGAGGTCAGGGAACAGGACTTGGAGGATTCATTAGCCGTATTGAGGGGAATGAGTATTGTAGGGAAAATCAATAATGTTATAAGACTTGAGGGGACAGACAGGACTGAAGACTATTTATGATAAGTCTGTGGGGAGTGGCTGAAAGTGGCGTTAATAGTTGCAAAATTTGGGGGCAGCTCAGTTGCATCAGTTGAAAAAATTAAAAATATTACCTTAAGGATTCGAGATATGCGGGACCAGGGCGATGATGCGGTTGTAGTTGTATCTGCTATGGGTGACACTACAGATGACCTGATAAAATTAGCGCGTGCGACTGGAAATGAACTTTGCTGCCGGGAGTTGGATATGCTGCTGGCTACTGGCGAACAGCAGTCAGCGGCTCTTTTGGCGTTAACCCTTAAAAATCTGGGATGTGATGCGATTTCACTTACGGGGTGGCAGGCAGGAATAAGAAGCGACTCCACCTACAATAAAGCGAGAATTAATGGTGTCGATACCGAGCGGATTAAAAAAGAATTAAACCAGGGGAAAATTGTGGTTATTGCTGGTTTTCAGGGTATTTCCCCTGAAGGGGATATTACTACCCTGGGCAGGGGCGGTTCCGATACCAGTGCGGTTGCCCTAGCGATAAGTTTAAAGGCCGACTCCTGTATGATTTTTACTGATGTAGAAGGGGTTTATACCGCTGATCCGCGAATTGTGAAAGATGCCAGGAAATTGTCCAAGATATCCTATGAAGAGATGCTGGAAATGGCGAGCCTTGGAGCAGTTGTAATGCAACCCAGGGCTGTTGAACTCGCAATGCTGTACAGAATCGATGTAGAGGTCAGGAGCAGCTTCAATTCGAATCCTGGGACCATAATTACGGGGGTAGAAAATATGGAGAAACAGAGAGTAGTTACAGGAGTTACTCATGATTTGAACTGCGCCAAGTTCGCATTATTCGATGTGCCTGACAGGCCAGGTATAGCAAAAACGTTATTCAAGGCTCTGGCCGAACACGGGATAAATGTGGATATGGTAATTCAAAGCGCTATGAGGGATAACAGAAATGATATTGCTTTTACTATTATGAGGGATGATTTAGACAGGGCTTTACCAGTTGTCAGGGAAATAGCTGAAAAAATTTCTGCATCAGGGATGACATATGGTGAAGATGTAGCTAAAGTTTCGGTAGTTGGGGCGGGCATGCAAAGCAATCCGGGCGTTGCTGCGGCGATGTTTGAAGCCCTGGCAGACGAAAATATCAACATACAGATGATAAGTACTTCTGAAATAAGGATATCCTGTATAATTGATAGATCCTGTATTGAAACGGCTGTCAGAGCTTTGCATAGGAAGTTCGCGCTTGACACACTTGATTAGAAGAGAGTAAATGTTGCAATTTCTGAGGTCCTTGACTAATAAACTATTCTATTATAAAATTATTTCTGCGTCGGGGTGTAGCTCAGTTTGGTATGAGCGCTTCGTTGGGGACGAAGAGGTCGCTGGTTCAAATCCAGTCACTCCGACCATTTTTTTCAGAATCTGCTTTTATGGCACACATCTTAGAGCCATACCGATTTTTAATTTCTGCAGATGCCTGCACCGGACGAAATTATTATATAAATTTATTATTGTTTTTTTGAAACCGCAAAACTATTCGTATTTGCTCTACGACACGTGTTTCTGTTTTTCGACTTATTTGTTATCAAAAATGTTATAATAAGCTTGAGTTTCTAATTTTGCTTTTTGTATTAGATTATCCATCGTGTTTACTTAGCAAATAAGGATGGGGTGGGAATTTTATGAAGCTAAAGGAAATAATGACTCCTAATCCTATAACACTGAAACCAGATTATACGATTGCAGAAGTGGCGATTATATTTATGGAAAACAAGATAGACGGGGCACCGGTAGTAGATGAGAACAATCAAGTAATAGGACTTTTTACCAAAAGTCACATTTATCGGGTAATAACCCAGGATGTGGATATGAAAACCCGGGTAAAAGAGATAATGAGGACGGAAAATATACTTATTGGACACCCTGATGACGAATTCGAGGACATCGTAACTCCTTACGTGCCCCGGCTTCCGGTTGTGGATGATAGCGGTGTTGTAGGAATGCTTACCCGTGGTGATATTGCCAAGGCTTTCTTTGATTCCTACCAGATTATTTCCAGCGAACTCGACGCGATTATTAATTCTACTTACAACATGATTATTTCTGTTGATGGACACGGTATGATAAAGGTATTCAATAAGGCTGCAGAGCGGATGCTGGGGTTGAAAGCAGAAGATGTTATAGGGAAGCACATATTGGATGTATTCCCCAACAGCGGTCTTATGAACATAATAGAAACCGGCAAAGAGGAGCCTATGCAGAAGATAGTTTTAAATAACCGGCAATGCGTGTCAAACCGCTCTCCCATAAAAAAAGACGGCAAGATAATCGGAGCTGTAGCTGTTATCCATGATATATCTGAAGTCGAGAAGATTTCTAAGGAACTGCAGTATGTAAAAGAGTTGAATGAAGAACTGGATGCTATAATAGAGTCGTCTTTTGATGGCCTGTACGTAAGCGACGGGAACGGTATAACAGTTAGGTTAAACAAGGCTTTTGAAATGATAAGCGGCGTCAACGGCAAGGAGTTTATGGGGCGCAACGTGGAAGAGATTGAGAGGGAGGGTATTGTTTCTCAGTCTGTGACATCGCTGGTATTGAAAAAAAAGGAGCCGGTAACTATAATCCAAAAAACAAAAGCGGGCAGAACTACACTGGCTACAGGTACGCCTGTGTTCGATAATGACGGAAATATATTCAGGGTAGTGTGTAATGTGCGGGATATTACCGAATTAAATATGCTCAAACAGAAACTGGAACAGGTCCAAGAGCTTAGCCAGCACTATGAAAGCCAGCTTAAAACGCTGCGCCTTCGCTATTCGGATTCTAACAAATTGGTGGTTAATTCCCCAGAGATGAAGAATGTGCTGGAAACAGTAATTAGAGTAGCCCAGGTTGATTCTACGGTTCTAATAATTGGCGAGTCAGGAACCGGTAAGGAGTTGATTGCTGAGACTATTCACGAATACAGTGCTCGCAAGGAGGGGCCGTTTCTTAAAATAAACTGTGGAGCTATACCGGAAAACCTGCTGGAATCAGAATTGTTCGGCTACGAGTCGGGAGCCTTTACAGGTGCTAGAAAAGAGGGGAAACCTGGATATTTTGAGCTGGCATCCGGGGGGACTTTATTCCTGGATGAAGTTGGTGAACTTCCATATAGCCTGCAGGCCAAGCTGCTGCGGGTTTTGCAGAATAAGGAGATTATCCGCATAGGGGGCATGAGTTCTAAAAATGTGGATGTGCGTATTGTAACAGCTACAAACCGTAATCTGCTTGATATGGTGCAAAATAAGGAGTTCCGCGAAGACCTTTATTATCGTTTAAACGTTATTCCCATCAATATTCCGCCTTTAAGGGATAGGAGAGAAGACATCCCTAACCTCGTAGCTTATTTCATTCAGCTATATAACAATAAATATAATCTTACCAAAAGAATATCACCGGAAGTGCTCGACATCTTCATGGAATATGACTGGCCTGGAAATGTCCGGGAACTGGAAAACCTTATTGAAAGGCTGCTTGTTACGGTTCCTGGGGATGTTATTACTAAGAAGGATCTGCCGGCGAGCTTTAAAAACAGGGAAAACGCGGATATTACCAGGGTGTTAGTTTCGGGTATAATGCCTTTGAAGGATGCGGTAGAATCGGTTGAAAAGCAGATCCTGGAGAAGGCTTATGCCAAGCACTTTACTACCCGGCAAATGGCTAAAGTGTTAAAAATAGACGCTTCGACAGTAGTGAGGAAAGCGGCTAAATATGGAATATCTTTAGGCAGCCATAATAAATTTCATTAATAATTCACAGCACTTTACAATAATTGGGGAAGGAAAAGCGAAAGCGTTGCATAATGACAACAGCGGTGCAAAATTGCACCGCTTTATTTTATGTAGCTTAATATAGAAAAATATAAATACTTTCCCTTTTTTATTTAAAAATAAAAAAAAATCACTGAGGTGTAAAATACGCTATAAGGCTTGGAAATATTGTATGGGTTGTGATGGGAATAAATGCCAAAGACGAGATAAGTGACAGCGAAGCCGGGCAGCAAAAACCAGGCAGTTGTTGCACAAAAGCAACGGTTGTTAAAAAAATAACAAATCTGCCTTTCCTGTCTACAGGCGAAATATCGAGCAGGAACAAGGTTTTTGATAGAAGAGGTATTCCACTGGTATGTATTTTGCAATTTATTTCTAGTAAATCAAACGCGAGTTGGCCTGTCTAAGATTTAAACACATGCAATACATATTATTCGTACAACAAATGCATAATATTGCATAATAAAAGTTGTGAATTGGTATAAAAATTGCATTTAAGTAAGGTCATAGGAAAAGCGGCTGTGATATGTAAGAGTCCAGTTAAGATTTTCCCCCAATTATCTTCTTTAATGCAGTACTGCTCTGAAAATTAAGCTGTTCTAATAGGAGAATGAATGGATGTTGCGAGATGACGTATTGTGGTGGGCAGTATTGTTTTCCGGTAAAAAAATAATTTTATTAAAATGTACTCAAGGATAAAGATCCAACATATTTAAAATGTACTCAAGGATAAAGATCCAACATATAAATTTAAATGCTGAGGGTGAATTGAGGGTCAAGGGGGGCTGGGAGTGAGGGATTTCAGGTGTAAAAACTGCAATAAGCTTTTGGCCAAATACAGGAAGTGTGAGGAACTGGAAATAAAGTGCCCGCGCTGCAGTACCAAGAATTATTTGCAGGTGGGGAGGAAAGAGGGCCTACCCCCTAGCAGCAGTTGCGCTGTAGCGGAGAGGGCTGTTAGATAGAGCATAAATCTCCCGGCAACAGTAAATTTTATAAAAGGTGTTATTTAAATTAATAAATACGTTCACATTCTGCCATGAGAGCCATAGAGCCCCGCAGTTTTTTATTCTGCTGGGGTTATTTTTTAAAAAGGGGGTGTTCTAAAAGGAGAAGGGAAAATTCAGGCGCAATGTTTTGTTCTGGACGAAAATCGAAGCGAAAGATGCCGATTGCAGAAAATTAAACAGCAGAACGACGATAAATAAGGAGGGAATGTAAGTGTCAGAATATGTACAAAAACTGGAAATGAAGCGGGCCGATTATCCTAAGAAAATACCGGTAACCGGTTTTGGCGAAAGAAAGCCGAACTACGAGGGTATGGGAAGGAAAATCGGCAATGCTGTTAAAAACTTTCGAGAAGTCGTATGTGTAGAAGCATGTCGTACCCCTTACGGTGTTTTTGGCGGAAAACTCAAGGAATATGATGCAGCCCAGCTCGGTGCCCTTGCGATTAAGGAATGTCTGAGGCGGGTAGGTGATAAGGTAAAACCCGAGGATGTCGATTACGTCTTCATGGGACAGGTCGTACCGGCGGGATGCGGTCAGGTGCCCAGCCGCCAGGCGTCCATACTGGCTGGAATGCCCGAGTCGGTTCCTTCAATAACCGTCAATAAGGTTTGTTCCTCAGGCATAAAGACCATAGACCTGGGGATGCAGATGATCCAGCTGGGTAGGGCTGAGATCGTCATTGCAGGCGGCCAGGAGAGCATGAGCAACTGTCCCTTTGCACTTCCTGATATGAGATGGGGTAAGCGCATGGGCCTGCTGAATGCGGACTGTGTTGACCTGATGGTTTATGACGGTTTGTGGGATGCTTTCTACAACCGGCACATGGCTATCCACGGGTCGGAGACGGCTGATGAGTTCGGGTTTACCCGTGAGGATCAGGACGAGTGGGCTTATCGGTCTCAGATGCGGGCAGTAGAGGCCATGAGGGCCAACAAGTTCGTGGATGAGATCTTCCCGGTAGCGGTTAAGAGAGGCAAAGAAGTCATGACTGAAGACGAAGGCCCCAGGCCCAACACTACTACGGAAGGTCTGGCCAAACTGCCGCCGGTTTTCAACCATAAGAGCACAGTAACCGGCAAGCCGGGCAGCGTAACAGCTGGAAACGCCCCGGGGGTTAATGACGGCGGGGATGTAGTCATGCTGATGAGCCGGGAAAAGGCTGACGAACTGGGCCTGAAACCGCTGTTTACCATCCTGGACTATGCTGAAGTTTCCCAGCGGACCAAGGATATTGCTACAGTTCCCGGGCTTTCCATCAAAAAAGTTCTGGAACAGAACGGCATGACTTATAAAGATGTGGACCTTATCGAAATAAACGAGGCCTTCGCTGCCGTTGTTCTGGTGAGTGCCCGCAGTATTCTGGGAATGAGCAAAGAGGAGATGTTTGAAAAAGTTAATGTAAATGGAAGCGCGATCGCCTATGGCCATCCCATTGGGGCTACCGGGGCTAGGATTCTCATGACCCTTGCCTATGAACTGAAACGCCGCGGCGGAGGAATTGGCGTGTGCGGTATCTGCTCCGGCCATGCGCAGGGTGACGCTATGTTGATTAAAGTTGAGCCCTAAACAGTAAATGTAGGACTTTTGCCTTTACTGATAGAGAAATCTGAATAATGAAGGAGGCATATTCGATGGATATCAAGAAGATTTTTGTTGTCGGAGCTGGGCAGATGGGTAACGGGATTGCTCAGGTATCTGCTCAAGCCGGTTATGACACTATCCTGTACGACATTAATATGGATTTGGTTAATAAAGGCATGGCTGTAATAGACAAAAACTTATCGCGCAACGTGGAAAAAGGCAAGATGGCTGAGGACGACAAAGCGGCTATTCTGGGCCGCATTAAGCCTTCAGTGAGTCTGGAAGACGCTTCTGATTCCGATCTCGTTATTGAAGCTATTATAGAAAACTTCGAAATCAAGAAAAAAGTTTTTGAGCAGCTCGATAAAATTACTCCTCCGGAGGCTATTTTAGCTTCTAACACATCATCGCTGCCTATAACTCAACTGGCCGCGACTACTAGCCGCCCGGAAAAGTTTATCGGCATGCATTTCATGAACCCTGTGCCCGTTATGAAACTGGTTGAGATTATCAGGGGATTGGCAACTACCGATGAAGTATACAACATAATCGAAGATGTGTCTAAGAAGATGGGGAAAGTTCCGGTGTGGTGCAATGATGTACCAGGATTCGTATCCAACCGGGTATTGCAGGTAATGATTAATGAAGCCCTGTGGGAGCTGTATGAAGGAGTCGCGCCTGCTGAAAACATCGACAACATAATGAAACTGGGGATGAATCATCCCATGGGTCCCTGTGCCCTGGCTGACCTGATCGGTCTGGATACGATCCTGTCCATTCTCAATGTTATGTATGAAGGGTACGGCGATCCCAAATACAGGCCGTCTCCTTTGCTAAGACAGTATGTACAGGCTGGCTGGTTAGGGAGGAAGACCGGCAAAGGCATTTATGACTATAGCAAATAATTATTATATAATGGCTCTTTCGGAAGGGGGGTAAACGGGTGGAATTTGCTAATATACTCTTAGAGAAAAAAGATAGGATTGCGGTTCTTACTATTAACCGTCCCAAGGCTCTGAACGCCTTGAATAAGGACACCCTGTTGGATATCAAGGCTGCAATAGAAGATGTCGAAGGCGACAGCGAGGTAGATGTAGTTATAATTACCGGTGCAGGCGACCGTTCCTTTGTTGCCGGAGCTGATATAACTTATATGCAGGACATGAATGCCTTGGAAGGGCGCGAATTTGGCCAGCTGGGTAGCAGTGTGTTCCGCATGATAGAAACGATGGATAAGCCGGTGATAGCTGCTGTTAACGGTTTTTGTCTCGGCGGCGGATGTGAACTGGCTATGTCTTGTGATTTCCGCATCAGCTCCGACAAGGCTAAATTTGGGCAGCCTGAAGTAGGGCTGGGAGTGACCCCCGGGTTTGGCGGGACCCAGCGTTTGCCGCGCCTGGTAGGGATCGGCATGGCCAATGAACTGCTTTACACGGGGGATACTATTGATGCCAACGAGGCCCTGAGGATTGGGCTGGTAAACCACGTGGTTCCGGCTGAAGAACTGATGGACTATGTTATGAAAATAGCCAAAAAAATCGCATCAAAAGGACAGCTTGCGGTAAGATTTTGCAAGGCAGCAGTCTATGAAGGGATGCAGACAGATATAGACAGGGGCTTGACGGTGGAGGCCGATGTATTTGGGCTTTGCTTCGCTACTGAAGACCAGAAGGAAGGCATGAGAGCTTTTGTCGAGAAGAGAAAGGCTAACTTTAGTGGGAAATAATGATGAAAATGAGGAGATGACATTGTATGGATTTTAGTTTAAACGAAGAGTCTTTAATGATGCGAGATATGTTCCGGAAATTTGCCAAAAACGAAGTTGAACCAGTAGCAGCTGAAATTGACCAGACTCACGAATTCCCTATGGAGAATTTTAAAAAAATGGCTGACCTGGGGCTGACCGGTCTGCCTATTCCAGAAGAATGGGGCGGCGCCGGAGCTACTTATCTGGATTTCGCTATATTCGTAGAGGAGCTTGCCAAGTGCTGCGCTTCTCACGCGGTAATCATGAGCGTGCACACAGGGTTAGGATGTATGAGCATATACCTGTACGGGAGTGACTACCTCAAAGAGAAATACCTGAGGTCTTTGGCCACAGGAGAAATTATAGGTGCTTACGCCCTGACGGAACCGAATGCAGGTTCTGACGCTGCTTCACTAAAATGCAGAGCGGAAGATAAAGGCGATTATTTCCTTGTAAATGGGAGCAAGATATTTATCACCAACGGCGGAGTTGCTACCACGTACTGCACCTTCGTAAAAACCGACCCTACTCAACCGTCAGGCAGGGGTATTACATGTCTTATTATAGAAAAAGACACCCCTGGATTTACTATGAGCAAACCGGTAGAAAAGATGGGCATGAACGGGTCCCCGACGGTCGAGCTGTATTTCGAGGATGTCAAGGTGCCGAAGGAAAACGTGCTGGGAGAAGTGCACGACGGCTTCAAGGTTGCTATGGGCTTGCTGGCCGGCGGGCGTATTACGATTGCCGCCCAGGGGCTCGGTATCGGTGAAGGTGCCCTGGAATATACCGTCCAATATATCAAGGAAAGGCAACAGTTTGGCAAACCTCTGGCTGCTCAGCAGGGGGTTCAGTTTATGGTAGCAGATATGGCTACTGCTCTCGATGCTGCTCAGATGCTGGTTTACCGGGCTGCGTGGCTGAAAGACGAGGGGCTTCCACACAACAAGGAAGCATCGATGGCCAAGAAGTTTGCTACCGATACCAGCATGGAAGTTACCACCAACTGCGTCCAGCTGATGGGTGGCTACGGGTACTGCAGAGAATTTCCTATAGAGCGTATGATGAGAGACGTGAAGGTAACCCAGATTTATGAAGGTTCCAACCAGATCCAACGGTTGATTATAGGCAGGGAAGTTATCGGCCGGTTTTAAAGTTTACGGCCCCGGAGGCTTTTAAAGTCTCCGGTGGCTGTAATTTTAACAATAAATTATTTTAAAAGGAGGAAGTAGATCGATGGGAG
>JACIYB010000043.1 GCA_014360155.1 Syntrophomonadaceae bacterium | reverse complement strand
TCAATTGCAGCCTTACTGGCACATGTTTCGTCTTTAGAGGCGGCAACAACCTTTAATATATTTGTAAAAGGCGGGTAATTTAAAATTTTTCGCAGCCTGATTTCCTCATAGTAAAAACCTAGATAATCCTGTTTTGCAGCCGTTTGGATAACCGCATTGTCCGGATTATACGTCTGGATCACCACTTCACCAGGCAAGCTGCCTCTTCCTGCTCTGCCAGCTGCCTGCACAATAAGCTGGAAACACCTTTCTCCTGCTCTGAAATCCGGTATGTTAAGCATAACATCAGCATTGACAACCCCTACAAGGGAAACATCAGGAAAATCAAGCCCCTTGGCCACCATCTGCGTCCCGATTAAAACATCTATTTCCTTGTTTTTCATCTTTTCTAATATGTTCTTCTGGATTCCCTTCCTCCTGCTGCTATCCAGATCCAGCCTGGCAATTTTTGCTCCTGGAAACAGATTCCGGACTTCTTCTTCGACCCTCTGGGTTCCAACACCTACCTGCTGCAGGTAACTGCTGCCGCATGAATCGCATATCAAGGGGACCCTATGACGATAATTGCAGTAATGACAAACAATTTGTCCTATATCCCGGTGGTAGGTCATTCCTACCGAACAGTAGGGGCACGAAACTATCATACCACATTCCCTGCAGATAATTACCGGCGAATATCCCCGGCGGTTGATAAAAAGGATAACCTGTTCTCCTCTTTCTAAGCAGCCAGCAATCTTTTCCTGTAAAACACCGGAAAGGACTTTATTCCCTTTCTTGAATTCCGCTTTCATATCCTGAATTTGCACAGAAGGAATCTTGGTATTTCCTATTCTCTCTTTCAGGTTTAATATGGTTAACGAACCATTCATCGCCTGGTAAAAAGTCTCCACTGCAGGAGTAGCACTGCCTAACAGGAGGACAGCTGAATGAAAATCAGCCCTCTTGCGTGCCACCTCCCGGGCATGATACCTGGGAGTACTTTCTTGTTTGTAGGAACTTTCCTGCTCTTCGTCTATCACAACTAAGCCCAATCCGGTAAGGGGCGCAAAAACAGCTGACCTCGTTCCCAAGACCAGGTCAAACTCACCCCGGCGTATTCTTTTCCACGTGTCATATCTTTCCCCTGCCGGCATATCGCTGTGCAAAACTGCTAAGTTCCTGATACGGCTGGCAAACACATCAACCAGATGCCTGGTCAAAGCAATCTCCGGTACCAGAACCATTACCCTTTTCCCCTGTTCTATGGCTTTAATGGCAGCTCGTATATATATCTCAGTCTTGCCGCTTGATGTCACACCATATAAGAGAAAATCCCTTCTGTTTCCGGAAAGCAAAGCCTCCTCAATTACCTGCAGGGCCCTTTTCTGTTCCCCGGTCAACACATGCTTTTCCTCAACAACATGCCTTCTTTTTTTACCGACCCCTATGTATCCCTTTGTCAACAGGGATTTAATACTTTCGGCCGGAATCAAGCTGTCGAGGTGCTTCCTGTCTACTTCGCCGTATTCAGCAATAATCCGCAAAGCTTCTGCCTGGCGGGGTGCCTTTTTCTGCAATACGTGCATATCCTGGCTGAGATCTTTTATAAAATAAACATCTCCTTCTTTCCTGCTTCTGTATCCCGAATACCTGCCTCCAACATAAATAAAGCCCTTTCTGTCCAAAGCCCGCAGTTCTTTTTCACCTACAAACCTGCGCGCTTCTTCGATTCCCATTTCCCCGTTTTCCCATAATCTTCTGAAAAATTCGTGATATTTATGGCAGTGGGGTATCCTGTTTTCTTCATAAACTAACGGTACAACAAACTGGAGCAATTTTTTGTTTAATGCCGGAGGAATTATGGTATTTATTGCACCTGCTACCGAACACATGTAATAGTCAGCCATCCACTGGGCCAGCTGGAATAATTCAGGGGAAAGCACCGGTTCCTCATCGAGGACCTTTATTACCGGCTTTAAATTCTCAAACTTGGGATCTGCCGCTTTCCCAACAATATAACCTTCCACCACTCTTCTTCCCAGTTCAACCAAAACCCTCTTGCCAAACTCTACCTCATTCTCCAAACCGGCAGGGACACTATATACATAGCTGCAGTCGAAATTTTTCGATGGCAGGTCTATCAGTACATCAACACAGGTCATTTTTACCTCCACTAGCACAAACGCGGGGACGGTTTTTGCGTTTCCCCGCATTTGAGCCTCTTCTTAATTTTAAGATACAATATCCTGTTTCGTAAATATTTATAGAACATATATTTACCCAAAATTTATCTGCTGTGGAATATATCCCCTATATTTCATAGCTTAACACATCTTCTTCGCTTAAAAAATAATAGGGCAGCAATACCTGCAACCATAGCAGCTCCCGACAACAGCGAAAAGGTCAACGTACTTTCGTCAACCAGCCGGCCCCGCCTCATTTTTCTTCACTTTGCAAATTTATTCGTTCAGTCTTCAGCTGGGTAACCAAGGCATTTATCTCCTCATAATTCCGCATAAAGACCATATTCGAATCGGGAAAGATGAGTTCATAATTATCCGATATGATGAATGCCTCAGCCTTTCCCAACGGCCCTCTTGGCAGTCTCCTTAGGTCAGGAATAAACTCAGTCCCCGGCACTGGAGGCGATTGTACTCCAGGAGAAATATACCGCGGGTAACTGACATCCATTGCTTTGACTGCCTCTTCAAGCTGTGCGTTTACGCTGTTCTTAATGTATTCTTGTACGAGCAGGTTGAAGACCGTTAGTATTACTAAAAAAACAGCGGCGATGAGCAGCAAAACCATGCCAAGTATCCTCGTGCGGATGCTCATCCTAAATTTACTGCCAGCCTCATTCATCTGCTCCACGCTCCTTCAGGCGGAAGCCGAATCCCCATACCGTTTCTATTACCGTCCTGCTTCCCGCTAGTTTTTTGCGCAGCCTCCTTACAGCATCATCAGCAGCTCTGGTTTCCACGTCGCTGTTATATCCCCATACTTTATTGAGCAGCTCATCCCTCGATACCGCACGGTCTTTGTTTTCAAAGAGATAGCACAGGAGGCTGTATTCGTTTGGTGTGAGTTCCAAAAGATCACCGTTAAGCATCACGGTCCTGTCGTTCAGGTTGATCTTAATATCAGCAAACTCGAGAATATGCTGGGAAGAATTTCTCCTGTTTCCTCTCTCGAATTCTATCCTGCGGAATATGGCTTTGACTCGCATGACAAGAGACAAGGCGGAAAACGGTTTGGTAAAATAGTCATCACTTCCGAGGTTTATCCCTGTAATATAATCTATATCACTGTCGCGCGCTGTGAGCATAATAATAGGTACAGTGCTTATCCTGCGCAGTTCCGAACATACGGTAAAGCCGTCAGAACCCGGCATCACTAAATCGAGGATCACCAGATCACATGGGTTTTCCCGGAAGGCAGCAAGCAGCTTATCCCCGCTTTCAAAAGCGGTGACACGATATCCTTCGCTTTCCAGAAAAGCTTTTACCACATCGCGTATGTTTTGCTCATCGTCTGCAATATATATGGTCTTGCACATAGTCGGCATTCATCCTCTTCTGCTTTTCAATTTAATTTCTGCAGAAAATTAAATGCTTTCTATTCAGCTTTTCAGGGGAAAAAGGACCGGCTCCTCTATGCTAAAGTATTTCTTGTTCGCTTTTTCCCGCTAAACGCCTTTGGAAATATAGAAAAACAGGGAATGGGATTATAATCCACCCCAAACTCTTTATGAGATTATTTTTAGCTCTTGCAATCTGTCTCTCTTTTTCTGCCGACACTAAAGACTGGTATTTTTCTTTTAATTCTTCCTCAGAAAGCTGTTCCACCTCTTCAGTCTTTTCTTGAACAGGATAAGTCCCTTCCCCCAAACGCTGTTTATATTCCTCAAAAGACTGGTAGTAAGGTGTTGGCGCAACGATATCCGCTATAGCCATGAACGCCGCAACACTTCCGCCGATAGTCATCATCAATGTCGCAAACAGCACCAGGTATACGTAGACTTTTTTAATCATCTGCTCTCCTCCTAACCGCCTTTACCCCTCCGCCAACCTCAAGCCCTCATCTCCCTAAGTCAGCAGCTGCTGGAGTTTGGCTGGGAACTGAGGTTGTTTTCGTATTAAGGTATAAGAAGAATAAAGGAAATATAAAAATGTTAATTATAATATACACCAAATGTAAGGGGAAAATCTTTCAAGATGCAGGGCCTGCCTTTATCTGGACATTTCATGCGTTTGCTCCTCCTTTCCCGTTTCTTATCTTCTATTTATTAAGACACTTGAGGATCCGCTATTCTTACAGGCAATTTATTTTAAAATAAAATTTTTGTTTTATCAGAAAATTCAAAACAGTATATCTCCCACAGCATAAAACCGGTTTTCTCAGTTTTGTCTTTTAAAAACAAAAAGCCCCTGATGAACTTTGGTATCAGGAGCCTTTCAAAACGGTTTTACTGTAAATGCACAAAATATTTTCTTCCTCGCTTCTCTCCGCACTCTTTCTTCCTACAAACCTGCTTGTTTTCTAAGCTCTTCGGCCTTATCTGTTCTTTCCCAGGTAAAATCAGGATCATTTCTTCCAAAATGGCCGTAGGCCGCAGTTTTTTTATAAATCGGCCTCCTCAAGTCAAGCTCCTTGATAATGGCAGCTGGACGCAAATCAAAGTTCTTTTCTATCAGCTCCACTATTCTTTCATCGGGAATCCTGTTGGTACCGAAAGTTTCTACTCGGATCGACAAAGGCCGCGCAACTCCAATAGCATACGCTACCTGAACCTCACAGCGGTCAGCAAGCCCTGCTGCCACCAGATTTTTGGCTATATATCTGACCATATAAGATGCTGACCGATCCACTTTAGTCGGGTCTTTTCCTGAAAAAGCACCCCCGCCATGGCGGGCCATTCCTCCGTATGTATCAACAATTATCTTTCTGCCTGTAAGTCCGCTGTCTCCCTGCGGGCCTCCAACAACAAAACGCCCTGTAGGATTTATGAAAAAACGCGTTTTATCATCGAGCATATTTTCCGGTACTGTTTTTCTGATTACATGCTCGATAATATCCCTGCTGATGGTTTCATTATCAACCTTTGGGTGGTGCTGGCATGATACAACAACTGTATGAACCCTGACCGGTTCGTCGTCTTCATATTCCACCGTAACCTGGGTTTTACCATCGGGCCGCAGATAGGGCAGGATCTCTTGTTTACGAACAAATGCTAACCTTTCAGCCATCCTGCTAGCCAGCAAAATAGGCATAGGCATAAACTCCTCTGTCTCACTGCTGGCATATCCGAACATCATCCCCTGATCTCCCGCCCCAATAAAATCCAAATCCTCTTCGGTTGCCACGCCTTTCCGCACTTCATATGCTTTATTTACACCCATAGCAATATCCGGCGACTGCTCGTCAAGAGAAGTGATGACTGCACAGGTGTCACAATCAAACCCGTATTTGGCTCGCGTATAGCCTATATCTCTAACAGTATCGCGAACAACCCTGGGTATATCAACATAACAGTCGGTAGTAATTTCACCGGCTATCAGCACTAACCCGGTAGTAACCAGGGTCTCTGCAGCTACGCGCGCATACGGATCTTTTTCGATCATGGCATCAAGAATAGCATCCGAAATCTGATCGGCTATTTTATCAGGATGTCCTTCGGTAACTGATTCCGAAGTAAATAGGCTTCTGGACAATTCGCTCATCTCCTCACGACAGAAATTTCTACATCAGTTCAACCACCTGGTTAAGAATAGCAGCTGCAACTTCTTCCTTGGACATTTTCGGCAGCGAAGTAATGTCCCCGTTTCTGAATATGAACGTAACTATGTTTGTATCACTGGCAAAACCAGCTCCTTCGACAGTAACATCATTTGCCACTATAAAGTCGAGGTTCTTGCTTTCCAGTTTTTTACGGGCATTTTCGATCAGGTTTTCCGTCTCAGCAGCAAACCCCACCATAATCTGGTGATCCCGCTTCTTTTTGCCCAATTCCTTGAGTATGTCAGGTGTCCCAACTAATTCCAGTAAAATTTTATTTTCCTCGTAGTTTTCAGCTTTCTTTAATTTTTGTGTAGCAATGTTTGCCACTCGAAAATCTCCAACAGCTGCGGCGCCAATAATAATATCACAGTCAGGTTGGTATTCCAGCATTACCTCACACATCTCTTCCGCAGACCATACAGGAATAAATTGCACCCCCGGAATTGAATCAAGAGGCGAATTCCCACTTACCAGAATAACATCTGCCCCTCTGGCAAAAGCTTCCTCAGCAATACAATAGCCCATTTTGCCAGTACTGCGATTACATATGAATCTGACGGGATCAATGTTTTCGCAGGTTGTCCCTGCGTTGACCATTACTCTCTTCCCTTCTAAATCTTTCTTGGGATACAGCATCCTCTTTATTTCTTTATAGATATGATCTATTTCCGGCAATCTGCCTTTGCCGCTGGTGCCGCAGGCAAGATTCCCGCTGTCCGGTTTCATAAAATGGTAGCCATAACCTGCAAGTTTTTTTATATTATCCTGAACTATGGGATTATTATACATATTGGTGTTCATAGCAGGGACAACCAGTACGGGCGCAGTATTGGCAACAACTACCGTCGATAAAAGATCATCTGCTATACCATGAGCCATTTTGGCTATAAAATTGGCTGTTGCCGGCGCTATTACCAATAAGTCAATTTCCTCAGCTATGCCGATATGCTGCACCTTCCATTCGTTTGATTCCTGCCATAAATCTGTAATAACTTCACGCCCGGAAAGAGTCCTGAATGTTAGAGGAGAAACGAATTTCGTTGCCCCTTCCGTCATCATGACTACAACGTCAATACCATCCTGTTTGAGTTTACTTACCAGTTCGGCAATTTTATATGCAGCAATGCCACCCGTAATCCCTATGCCAAGCGTTTTAGCCATTTTTAACCCTCCTTGGATGACATGTCCTCCTTATCAACGACTATCTTTATCTTTCCCTCCACAACGTCTTCCAGTGCTTTTGTAACCATGGTTGACAACCGGTAATCTTCATCGTTTTTAGCCTTTTCAGACAACATTCTTGCCCTTTTGGCTACAGCTACAACTATGGCATACTTGCTATCGGCTATCTTCATCAATTCCTTATTCGAAGAAGGAATCAAGTAATATCACACCCCAAATTTAGATTTTTTACTCGACAACGCTCGGCCGTAATAATAGCCTGAAGCTTTTTTACCGCTTCTTCAAGGCGGTCATTAATAATTGCATAATCATAATGCCTGACCTGTTCTATTTCATATTTGCAGGCAGCAAGGCGCCTTGTAATACTTTCCTGAGAGTCTTGTCCTCGAGAAGCTAACCTTACAGCCAGTTCCTCGATATTAGGCGGCAAAATAAAGATGAATACCCCCTCAGGCATTTTATTTTTTACCTGCAGGGCACCTTGAATATCAATTTCCAACAATACATCTTGCCCTTCCTGGAGTTTCTCGAGAACAAATTTTTTCGGCGTCCCATACATGTTAGTATAAACCCGAGCATATTCCAAAAATTCATCTTCGGCCACCATTCTTTCAAATTCTTTCTCATCTACAAAGAAATAATGCCCGCCATCAACCTCTCCAGTTCTTGGCTTGCGAGTAGTAACCGAGATAGACACTTGTATATCGCCCATTTTAGCTAGCAAAGCGCTCCGAATAGTACCCTTTCCGACCCCTGAAGGCCCTGATACGACAAATAAAATACCCCTTCTGGTCACGCAGTTATCCAACACCCTGTTTAAACCTCTTCCGTTGCCAAATCCTTGGAAACTAAGCGGTTAGCCACAGTTTCCGGCTGAACAGCTGACAAAATAATGTGCCCGCTGTCGGTAATTATCACTGCTCTGGTTCTGCGTCCGTACGTAGCATCAATTAGAAATCCCTTTTCTCTTGCTTCCTGAATTATGCGTTTAATTGGAGCAGATTCTGGACTTACAATAGCTACTATTCTGTTAGCTGCTACTATATTTCCGAAGCCGATGTTGATCAATTTAATATCCATTTACTCCCCGGTAACCCGGATTCACCTCCTGGTTAGTTATTCAATATTCTGCAACTGCTCTCTGATTTTTTCTAGCTCAGTTTTAACTTCAATTACTATTTTGCTTATTTTTAAATCATTTGCCTTGGAAGCTACGGTATTTATCTCTCTCAGCATTTCCTGGACCAGAAAATCACATTTACGCCCTACTGCATCCTCACTCGTCATCAGCTCGCCTAAATGTCCTATATGGCTCTTTAGCCTCACAATTTCCTCAGTAATGCTAGATTTATCGGCCAAAATTGCTGCTTCCTGCATAAGCCTCTGCTCATCCAGTATCTCTGCCCCCGCAAGTTCGGCTATACGAGCGCGCAACTTATCCCTGTAGAGGGGAACAACGGCGGAAGATCTTTCTTCTAATTGCTCAACCATGTACAAAATCTGCATATTCCTGTTAACAATATCCTGGGCCAGGTTTTGTCCTTCTTTGAGACGCATTCCCAGCAGGCTCTCCATAGATGTGTCTACAGCTTGCCTTATAACCTGCCACACAATATCCAAGTCTTCTTTCTCAGCTTCCAGCCGAATAACTTCAGGCAACCTAAATAGATCAATAACTTTAATTTCATCTGAAATATTTAGATTTTCCGCTATTTCCTTTAAATAGTTATGATATGCTATTACTAAATCTTTGTCAACCTTAAGAATACTCTCAGATGCTTCTATTTTCTCAACATTTATACTGGTTTCAAGACGACCTCTTTTAACATATCGCTTTAACTCCTTGTTGATCTGGTCTTCTAGAATGCTATAGCGGCGAGGCATACGGATATAAGAATCAAAGAAGCGGTGATTCACACTTTTTATTTCACAGGTTACCTGGTAGCCGCAATCATTGATTTGGCTCTTGCCAAAACCGGTCATGCTCTTTACCATATCTATAATTCAACCTTTCCCAAAATATTAAACATCCTGTCAAAAGCCTCTTCCATTCTTTCCTTGCTTACCGTTAAAGCGATTCTAAAATACCCTTCCCCGTATTCCCCATAGCCGTTGCCGGGGGTTATAATAACCGCAGCTTTTTCTAAAACATATTCAGCAAATGAAGCAGAAGTAAAACCTTTCGGTACCGGTACCCAGAAATAGAAACTCCCTTTAGGGGGATTTATTTGCCACCCCATTCTTTCCAGACCTGCTAGGGCAACATCCCTTCTTTCTTGATATATGCGTTGAATTTCTTTTACGCTGTCCTGAGAACCCTGCAGAGCCTCTATAGCTGCATACTGAATAGCTTGAAAAATCCCCGAATCTATGTTGGACTTAAAGCGCCCTAATACCTCTATCGCTTCATTGTTGCCGACTGCCCAGCCGATCCTCCAGCCAGTCATGTTATAAGTTTTAGAAAGGGAATGAAACTCGATACCTACTTCTTTCGCTCCTTTGGCTTGCAGAAAGCTGGGAGGCTTAATACCGTCGAAAGCCAACTCCGAGTATGCAGCATCGTGACATATCAGAATATCAAACGTTTTCGCAAATTCTACCGACTTTTCAAAAAAATCCAGGTCTGCTATTGCACCTGTCGGGTTGTTAGGATAGTTTATAAACATCAATTTCGCTTTTTTAGCTATATCTTCCGGAATATCTTCCAATACAGGCAAAAAATTGTTTTCCTCTAACAAAGGCATTATGTAAGGTTGTCCACCGGCTAATATCGTACCTATACCATAAACAGGGTAACCGGGATCAGGTACTAAATTAATATCTCCCTTGTCTAGATAACTGAAAGATATATGGGCAATCCCTTCTTTTGAACCGATAAGGGACAATACTTCAGTTCTGGGATCAAGTTCCACCCCAAAACGTCGATAATACCAATCAGCAACTGCTTTCCTGTACTCCAGCAAGCCTGCAGACGTGGGATACTGGTGGTTGACACTGTCATAAATACTCTGCGCCATCCTTTCAATTATGTATTTCGGCGTAGGCAGATCCGGATCGCCTATCCCGAGATTAATAATATCGATTCCTTTCTCCCTGGCTTCTTCAATCTTTTTTTCTATTCTGGCAAATAAATAAGGCGGCAGTTTTTGCATAGCCGAGTTTTCTTTCACAGTCTCACGCTCCTCCATAAATTAATTATATTACACTAGGTTTTAAATAAAAATCTGCTGTTCACTCCCTCTTTATTTTTCATGGCTTACTTTATGCAAAATATAGTTGGGGTCTATACACCCTTCGAAAACTTTTTCTGCGGGACCGGTCATATAAACGTGGTTATTGACCATATCCCATTCTATCAAAAGATCGCCGCCTGGAAGATGAACGGTTGCCCTGCAATCGCTTTTTTCGTTTAATACCGCTGCAACCAGCGAAGCACATGCCCCTGTTCCACAAGCCAGAGTAGCACCCGCACCCCTCTCCCAGACTTTTAAAATCATCTCATTTTTGCTTATAACCTGAACAAATTCCACATTTGTTTTCTTAGGAAACATCTCGTTTTTTTCTAGTTCAGGCCCCCAGGAGCTTACTGGCACACTCTCAATATCGTCTACAAAAATTACACAGTGTGGATTCCCCATTGATACCCCGGTTACTGTAAATTGCCTTCCAGCAGCTTCAACTGTGACCCCCACATTTTCACCAACACCATCCATGGGAATCGCTGCGCGGCTGAGAACAGGTTCACCCATATCTACTTTTACAGCTTCAAATTCACCGTTACCAATCATAATTTCCAGATATATTGTCCCCGTCAGAGTTCTTACTGAGATACGGGATTTGCCTACTAAATTGTATTCATACGCATACCTAGCCACACACCTAATAGCGTTTCCGCACATTTCTGGCTCAGAACCGTCCGGGTTGAATATACGCATAAATAAATCCGTCTCAGCATCCCTTCCTGTTAAAACCAGACCATCAGCGCCTATCCCAAAGTTTCTATTACATAAAAATTCTGCATATTTTTGAAAACGGTCCGCTTCATCCCAGGAAGATGTCTCTATAAGAATAAAATCATTTCCTAATCCCTGTAATTTTATAAAATTCATATCACTGCCCCTTCACAATTAGATACTCATAGTCATTCCTCGATATCCTCGCATTCTAACCGCCTTTATCCCCTCTAGCGCTGACCTTGAGCCTTCATCCCCCAAAGTCCATGACTGCTGAGGATGGAAGAGGTTATGTCAAGAAATTATTCCCTGCTAAGCATTAATTTTAACATAATCAAAACCTGAAACAAAAATCTTTTGCCATGTATACATCACATACCTCATCACCAATTTGCTCCCTGTTCCCGCAAGAATGATCAGCCACTGCCACCAGTCCAAAGCCACGGTCTTGAAGATATCCTGCAACACTGGAACATAAAGAACAGACAGGTGCATGGCAATTGAACACAGGACTGCAGCTATCAAAAACTTGTTCTTTAGAAAGCCCAGTTCAAAAGGAGAATATGTTTCTGATCTGCATTCAAAGACATAAAACAACTGGGCAAATACCAGAGTTGTAAAAGCCATGGTACGGGCAACCTGCAGCTGGTCAAGCCCGCTGCACAAGCGGGAATATATTAAGCCTACCGTGAACATCAGGAGAGTAATAATACTAATGTACAGACCCCGGCTGAAGATCATCCAGCTGAGCCCGCGTGCGAATATACTTTCTGCCATCGGACGAGGTTTTCTTTTCATTATCCCCGGTTCAGGAGGTTCTACCCCCAGTGCCATAGCCGGCAGCCCGTCAGTAACCAGGTTAACCCATAGGATCTGGATAGGCAGCAGCGGGATGGGCATAGCCAGCAGCGAAGCGAAAAACATAACCAGGACTTCGCCTATATTGCACCCCAGAAGATATCTGATAAATTTTCGTATGTTATCATAAATCGCCCTCCCCTCATAAACAGCGCGTACAATAGTGGAAAAATTGTCATCACCCAAGATCATAGACGAAGCTTCCTTGGTCACCTGGGTACCGGTAATTCCCATTGCTATACCTATATCAGCAGCTTTCACTGCCGGAGCGTCATTGACTCCATCACCGGTCATAGCCACCACATGCCGGTGTTTTTTTAATACCTTGACGATACGGTTTTTGTGTTGGGGAGACACCCGAGCAAAAACCCGGTTATCAATCGCTTTCTTATAAAGGTCTTCATCAGAAAGACGGTCAATTTCCTCCCCTGTTACCACGTCACTATCTTGAACTATCCCTATACTCCTTGCAATAGCCGCTGCAGTATTGGGATGGTCACCGGTAATCATTACTGGAATAATGCCAGCATCCAAGCATTCCTTTACCGACTGTTCTGCTCCTGTCCTGGGGGGATCAATAATCCCGCACATGCCTGCAAGGACCAGTCCTTTTTCCAGTTTGTCATCATCCAAGACATTAACTTCATGCAGTGTAATCTTCTTATAAGCAAAACCAAGTACTCTCAGGGCATTTGAAGCCCATTCCTCTTGAAGTCTGTAAAATTTTTCTTTGTCTTTCTCCTGCAGAGGAGCCGTTCGCCCATTTTTTATTACACTGGAACATAAACCGATTAACACATCTAGGGCACCTTTTACAAAAACCATGTATTCACCGTCCGATTCAATTACAACACTCATCATTTTTCTGTCCGAATCAAAAGGTATTTCTCTGAGTTTTTTATACTTCTTCGTAATGCCGGCTTTTTGGGCCATTACCAGAAGGGAACCTTCCGTAGGATCACCTTGAATTTCATACTCGCCCTTAGTTCTTTGCAGCTCTGAGTTGTTGCAGTTGAAAGCTATTTCCATGATTAGCCAGACAGCTTTGTTCGCCCGGGGATCAATCCTTTTCTGATCCAGCAAAAACCCACCCTGAGGACTATAGCCGTCTCCTTCAATTTCAACAGTTGCATCAACAGTAGCCAGTTTCTTAACCACCATTTTGTTTTGGGTTAAAGTCCCGGTTTTATCAGAACAAATGACTGTGGTACAGCCTAACGTTTCAACAGCGGTTAATTTGCGGACGATTGCATTTCGCCGGACCATCCTCTGTACTCCCAAAGCAAGGACAACAGTTACTATGGCGGGCAAGCCCTCAGGAATAGCAGCTACGGCTAAGCTTATCCCGGCCATAAACATAGTAAGAACTGGTTCGCCCCGTAGTATTCCCAAAAAGGTTACGACTGTACACACTGCAAGGCACAGACCTATTAAAACCTTGCTCAATTGATCGAGCCTCATCTGTAGAGGAGTCAAAGACTTTTCCGTATCCTGCATCATTTTCGCTATTTGCCCCATCACAGTGTACATGCCAGTAGCTACGACTATTGCTTTGGCTCTGCCTCTGGTTACAGATGTACCCATAAAACACATATTAGATCGTTCCGCAAGCGGTATTTCTCGCGGAAGAGCAATTGCAGCTTTTTTCGCCACAGGGAGTGATTCTCCTGTAAGTGCAGCCTCGTCGATTTCAAGATTATAACTTTCAATGAGTCTGAGATCTGCAGGAATTTTATCGCCTGCTTCCAAAAAAACTATATCCCCGGGCACCAATTCCTCCGAAGGTATCTGCAATCTTTTGTTTTGCCTTAAAACACTGGCGTAAGGTGAAGCCAGTTTCTTTATTTCCTCTAACGATCTCTCTGCCCGGTATTCCTGTATAAATCCCAAAAAAGCATTAATAACAACTATCGCCATGATTGTTACGGCATCGGCCATCGCCCCTATAACCCCAGATATTACAGTAGCGCTCAGTAAAACTAATACCATGGTATCCGTAAACTGATTAAATAAGATCAGCAGGGGATTAATTTTGTGGCCGCCTTCCAGTCTGTTGCTGTACACATTTTGCCGTTTGTTTACTTCAGCAGCGCCCAGCCCGCTTTCAATATCGCTTTTAAGCGTCTCAACAACATCCCGGACCCCCATCTGATGCCAGTAAACATTTTTCATGCAATTGCCCCCAATAAGTTCTTTAAAAAAATTTTTATTCAAAAAAAAAAGTAAAAGAACCAGGTATATGGATTTTTCTCCTATACCTGGTCCTTGCTGTCGCCGCTTCACACAGCCTAGAATTTTTTTCTTAGAGGTTTTTTCCTAACACCTGACTTAACTGCCGACATTCTTCACTTCCAAATTTTTCTTCACATACGGTGGTCAAGAGGATCATATTGCCGTATTTAAAATGACTTCCAGGTTCAATATCATAATCGAAAATACCGTATGATTTTAACAGGAATTCGCTTACCCTTTCACCAAAGAAGATTATATACCGGGGGCTTAATATATCAATTTCTTCCAACAAAAAAGGCAAACAGGCGATTATTTCTTCACAAGACGGTCTTACAGGAATTCCCGTACATGCTTTTCCAGTTAAAATACAGTTGTTGTTCTCTTTGTCCAGCAATTTATTCTCCGCATAACAACTAACAGTATCCCGAACAGTGCATGCTTTGGGCTGGCACCTTACCATGAAACTATGATATATGCCGCTGATTCCAAATTCCTTTTTAATCAGGTTGCGCAGCTCAATCAGATTTTTTATATCTGCACTAAAGGTGCTGTTGAATTCAAAAACCAGCATAATAGCAGGTTCAAGATCGCCCTTACCCAGAGAAGGCTTTTTTATACACCTCAATAAAGGCTTACAGCGCCTGCACTGATATATCCTGTCTTCCAGCGCAATTATACGCCGAATGTTCTCCTCCCGGGTCGTTTTTGACATTGATTGTTACTTACCCTCCTGTTTTAAACCCGTGTAAAAACTACCGATTTCACTTAATTCGACACAATATTATAATTTACCTTCTTTTTTGATATTGCTTTGTAAGGACCTGACGCATTCGCATGTCGAAAACTAGTCCTCTATTTTATGTAAATAATTACGCGTGCGGGGAGTAATCCCCCAGGTGGAATCAGTCAGTTTAGAGCATATGTAAGCCCGCATATTGTCTTCAATATCCGGATCAAGTTTATCAAAAAGAAGATAAAAAACCCTCAAGATATCGACCATATTGTCAAACAGCCTGTCAATAGGAGCCTTCTTCAAAAGAGAATCCTTTTTGCCGTAGAAAAAAATCAATCTTTTCAACACCCAAACAATCTCGACATTGGACCATAATTTTTGAGAAATTATTTTTTCCAAAAGGTTATCTGGTCCAAGTTCATATTCTTTTTTTTCAAGCTCTTTCCATTCCTTACTGCCCACTATCGTAGAAGGGAGAAAAAAAATATCTTCAAGTTTTTTGTTGTTTTTGTCTTCCATACCGACATCCCTCCATGTTTATTAAATGCAGCCTGAGAGAAATTAATGCATTATCCTCCTGGCACCAGCGTAAGACCGGGCGTAGAAACTTTCCCCCAATGATGAATAAATTACACCGCCACTCCGCGGAGAGCTGGAATGAATAAAACGGTTGTTTCCGCAGTATATACCGACATGATCAATATTGCCGCCATTACAGCAAAAAAATACTAAATCTCCGAGCAAAAGATCTGCTCTGTCTACTGCAGTTCCTATATTAAACTGGGCAGAGGCTGTACGCGGCAGATTATACCCAAACTGGTTGAAAATGTACCGTACAAAACCAGAACAATCAAAACCTGCTGGGGACTGTCCCCCGTAGACGTAAGGAGTCCCCAAGTACTGTGCTGCCCTCTCCAGAACCCTTTCCACAATAATAGAGGAGCCTGCTCTTGACACAGTTTGCCCATTACAGGACTCTATTATAAGGCGGTCGCCTATATAAATATTATCACTGGTCAAGTTGTTACATCTCTTCAAGGACTCAACGCTTAGATTAAAATTCCTGGCAATTCCCCACAAAGTATCGCCCGCTTTCACCTGGTACATAAAGCTGCTGCTGGTTTCGGCAGCTTCTTTTACCCCTGTCGGAGACTTCAAAGTCAGCTTATCGCCAACATAAATCACATCCGAGTCCAAGTTGTTCATACGCTTTAGATCGGATACTGTAATCCCGCTTTCCCTAGCGATCTGCCATAAAGTATCGCCTGCTTTAACAGTGTAAGTATATCCATCGTCTTCACTGGCAACTGAAGTTGTCCCCCAAACTAACAGAATAAAAGCAGTAAAAAAGCATATGGAAATTTTTTTCATCACCTATCTGCCCTTTCCAGATTTTAAACTCACCTTAGCTTATTCTATATGAACGGGCCCTGTTCCTGCTCCAAAAAAGATTATACCTCCAATATTCATTTTTTTTCTCTCTGCTGGTGACTGCGGCAGGCAATACAGTAATTCCGAAGCTCCCGCACAAGTTCAGGACCAACTCCCGTACACCCCAGTCTGTTCCGGCTCCCCTCTCCATCTGTACCGTGAAAATCCGAACCACCTGTGATCAATAAGTTTCTCGCACGGCTGAGCTTTATATATTCATTTATCTGGAGTTTGCTGTGCTCTGGATAATAAACTTCTATCCCTTCAATCCCCAGGCATATAATCTTCTCAATTATCCTTTGATCCTTAAGCAATCCGGGATGGGCCAGAATGGGCACTCCCCCCGCCTTTTTTATCAATCTTACAGCTTCCTCTGGCAAAAACTTATACCGGGGAACATAAGCAGGCCTTCCCTTGCCTATATACCTGGCAAAAGCTTCCTTAATGGAAAATACGTATCCTTTCTCCTCCAAAACCTGTGCAATGTGAGGCCTGCCGATGAGGTCTCCTTGGGCAGCTGTTTCTACTTCATTAAAATCTATCCTTATACCCATAGCTGTTAGCTTGTCTATTATTTTTTTTGCCCGTACGTATCTGAATTCTTTTATTCCCAACAGCCTCTGTCTGAGACATCTATCGTTATAATCAATAAAATATCCTAATATATGAATTTCTTCGCCATAAGCCTCGGTGTTCATCTCTATGCCGGGAATAAAGTCAATACTAAGACCCTTCTCTCTCTTGTACCGCAAAGCCGGGTCCAAACCTTCTA
>JACIYB010000042.1:9747-16980 GCA_014360155.1 Syntrophomonadaceae bacterium | reverse complement strand
GATCAGGAAATCTCAAAAAAGAGAAATCTGGTTGCCACAAATGAAACTTTCGGAAATATAACCATCTTAAATAAAGGCAAGAAAACGGCAACCTTGCAACTGTTAAGATCTATTAGAACGGCCTAAATATTAAAGGGGATTTTTTTATTTTTTAAAATCCCAAAGTAAATTGACACGATCGAGGAACTCCTGCGCCGGCACTGCGTCCCGCCGGTCCGCCTGCTCGAATTCACCTGCGGCAAGCTCACGCGTGTGGGCCAACCGACTCTGTTCCAGGACGAGAGGGCGGTCAAGGAGGCGCGGGTCACCAAGGCTCTGGACGCGCTCAAAGACAAGTACGGCGAAGATGTTGTTAAAGTGAGCGGCCTGCTGGACTGCCGCGGCGAGGCCAAACCCCGCTAGGCCATGCCTAAAGGAGCCGCTTCCCGGTTGACCTCCTCTTCTATTATTGCCTGAAGCACCCGGAACATAACTGACCCCGACAGCCAGGGCCAAAAGCCCCTCCTTCGCGGTCATGGTGGCACCTGAAAGACTGAATGCGAAGTATGACAAACGTTTTTCAACCTTTTTAGGAAATATAATGTCTCTTTATGACCGTCTCGTTTTTTTGTAGTATACTGATATTGGCGGTCCCTCCTTTAATTGGTTTTTCTCCTTAACCCTATTTAAACCAGATGGGGTTTCCGACCGCCACCTCAATTTCTACGAAATTCGGGACATCCTCGAGAGGTGGAAGCAAATGCAAAGAGAGGGTAACGGAAAGATTGCCATTCCAGCATTGATTGTTGCGGCTCTGCTGGTGAGCGCGTTGGTAGCATTTCTGCCAGGGTGCGTTCAGTTGGACAACTCCAGAACTGCTGGTTTAAGGGATTTAAGGGAAAAGAAAGGTTTGAATCTGCTTTCGATACCGATCCCGATTGAGTCTTACGTGCAGGCACAGGTTTCTTCTCTGCCCAAGTCTATCATAGAAGACCATTGTTCGCCCGAGTTTATCGTGAAAGACGAAGGGGACGAGGTCTTATACAACCCCGCCCGACTGATCCATTTTGAGGGTGATGGATTTTTGGAGTACAAGATTGCCAACCCGCTGCCGGAAGACGCTCAGGCAAAGACGTTAAGGCTATTTTTTGAGGCCTGCGCGGAGGCCCCGTCTCACGACCCCGGCCGGGTTACTGATTTGAATGTTTACATCAACGGGGAAAGGATCGGCACCCACACCATCAAAGGAGACTTGGGCGGCAAAAGGGGGAAGTACCCGCTGCCATCCTGGTGGCCGGTTTCTAATACCCAATACGGAAGGCCCGTTTTTATCGAGGTCAGGAGTGACGGCACCTATATCACCGAAGAGTATAGCGACGATTTGATGAAAGATAAAAAACCCAACTTCAATTTCCAGAAGGTCTCTGACATCGGGATCAATGACCTGGGACTGAGCCGACCGTACTTCACCCTCAGGCTCAGTGTGGATAAAGAGGCCGAACACAAGGGTGGGTTGAACCTGTTCGGTGAAAAATCTGGCAACTACCCGGAAACCTTGACTGTAGGTCTGGAATATGCCGGGGAGAAGATATACCAGCCGAAGATTGCGGAGATAATCGATAATCCTGCTAAATTTGAGAACAAGACCGTACTCCTGGCAGGATACTGGGGGAAGCGGGGTCATCCTGCTCATTTTTCCGAAAAGACAACACCCGTACCGGCAGCAGAGAGTTTCACCAGGCTGTCCCCTGCAATTTACGATGACACCGGGCGGTTGTACTGCCGGGGGGAAACCTGGATTACCCAGTCGATTACCGATACGGATCCCGTAATGAGCCAGCAGCTTAGCCCTGCTGCCGGAGAAGCGTGCGTCATCAAGGGAAGAATCAAGCTGGACAAACGTAAAGTCCCCTATCTCTCAGGGTGCGATGAGAAAGCTTCCAAAGACAAGCAGTCTGGGTACTGCCTGCGGGTGCACAAGGTGTACTGCTACGGGAAGAGATCGGAAGATTTCGGGATAATATACGGAGTACCCCCTCTATCATGCGGCGGGTTTTCTGTTGGCGGTACAGAGGAGAACCTTTATGTCCTCGATTTAATCCACCGAAACATTAAAGTTCTGCGCGGCACCGACGGCAGTCTCTGGAAGATCATAAAAACCGACAGCGTATTGCCCGATACCGGTTTTCCCTGGGGTGTCGATATCGCGGTTGACAGTAGCGGTATTGTTCACCTGCTGCTTGCCGAAAGCGGCCACACCAGAGTAGTCACCCTTGATGATACGGGCAGGGTCCTGATGGAGTATCCTGTTCAGGAGATGGTAGCTAAAAAAATAGATGGAGAACAACCTCTTATGAGGACCGGAAAAGGGGAGGTGGTTTTGAATGTGGGATCCCCTTGGGTAGAACACAGGTGGTATTCCTTTAAGGAGAGGAAGTTTTTTGGAAGCCGCTTCAGGGTGACGATTAACGACGAGCATGACCTTATAGAGATCGCCAGGAACGAGAACGGCGGTACAGCCACGGTGGGCAGTTATCAGGAAAAATATATTGTCACTGCCGAAATTTTCGGAGAGGATAAATATGGGAACCTCTACGTCTGGACACAGGTTGATGAAATGCCACCCGACGTTACAACAGGCAGAAGCACAAAACTAAGAGTGTTGAGATTTTCAAAAGAAGGAAAACTGCTCGACTCTTTGCTTATTCCCCATGACGATTACTTTGCCATGGATCATTTGAAGCTTTTTACTGTCGACAAGGAAGGAAACATCTACCAGGTGCTTTCTGCCGAGGATCGCCTGGAGGTAAACATCTGGTCCTTGAGATCGGGAGGTGAAAAGCAAACCTGGGGACCAAGTTGCGGAGCTCGCCTTGGCTCTGGCGGGAGTTAACAGTGAGGTGCCGTTTGACTTGGTAAAGGTAATCGGAGAAGGGAAAACCCTGTTGTAATCCTAACTCGGATATGGCGTAGGAACGTACGGCCAGGTCTTTTGACCCCCGCCGGCTGGCCAGGAACCGGCTGGCCAGGAACCGGGTCATTACGGCTTCCAACCAGCTCTGGGAAGTCGATCTTAAATACGGCTACATTGCCGGGGGAGACAGATTCTTTTTCATCATGCCGATTATTGACGTTTTTGACCGTTGCATTGTAGCTTACCATATCGGTTTGTCCTGTGAAACGAAGGATGCTGTAATCACCTTTAAAAACGCTCTTTTTAAACGGCAATTATACACAGCTGAACAAAAACCAATCTTCAGATCCGATAACGGGCCGCAGTTTATCAGCAACCTTTTCGAGGGGACGTGCCTGGAACTTGGCATCGAGCACGAAAGGATTCCCTTTAAAACACCCAATTTAAACGCTCATATCGAGTCATTTAACGCTATCTTGGAGGAGGAATGCCTATCGCGTTATGAGTTTGCCAGCTATGCCGAAGCGTATGCAACGGTTGTCGACTTCATCCGCTTTTACAACGAAACCCGGATTCATTCAGCAACTAAATACTTACCACCGCTGGAATGCTATCAACTGCTGAAAAACAACCAGGCAGATTTAAAACTAGTAAAAGTTTAACATGTTCTTTGGTGTGCCCTGGAAGCCTTTGGGCGGCGCCGTCAGAGAAGCCTTGAGGCCGGGGGCCCCGGAGATAGTAAAATGTGTTTTCCGACGGGACGTGCACACCTTGCCTACATGTTCCCCGGAGTCACCCCGTCAGTAGTTCCTGGCCTACCACCTGCGGGGTGGCAGTCAAGGCCGCCTTCCGACTAAACAATTCAATGATACTTTATGAAATAGTTAGATTCTGCTGAAAAAAGCAATTTCCTGTGGGATTTTTTTGTGCAGGAAACTAATAGCATATGTGGAAATAAGTAGTTGTGCAATTTAGAAAAGAGGGTAAAAGATGAGTTGCCCTTTTTGTAATTACGAAAAGCCGATTATGGAAAATTCTTATGCTATAGCCATATATGATAAGTACCCTGTAAATCCTGGGCATATGCTGATTATTCCCAAACGGCACTTTAATAACTATTTTGAAGCAACGGCGGCGGAGAAAGAGGCAATCTGGACGTTGGTGGATGAATGCAAGTGCATGCTTGAGGAAAAGTATCAGCCGGATGGGTTTAATGTGGGAATTAATGTCGGTGCTGCCGCCGGGCAAACCATTATGCATTTGCACGTGCATCTTATTCCCAGGTATAAAGGAGATATTGATAATCCCACCGGCGGGGTCAGGGGAGTTATTCCTGAGAAAAGAATTTATTAGTATTTTTGGGGAGGTTTTTATGTCATTTGTAAATGAATTTGACAAGAAATTTCAAAGACGGCAGGCATCCTATATGATGGTTACCATGTTGGCTATGCTTGACAGGTCTTCGCCTGATGGCACAGCCAGACTCTCTGATATAGTTAATTATTTCAAAGGTTTTTATCAGCAGCGGCAGTACTACGGCAAGCTGCCGGAAAAAGACGATAAAGATATGGCAAAGGTATCTTCAATGAGCGATAGAGAAATAAGAAATCTACTTTTGAAAAATCCTATTAACGCTTTAAAGGGTTATATTGCTTACGATCCGGGAAATGAGGTGCTCAGGTTCACTGATTTAGTGATATTGGATGAGGAAACCAAACACCAAATCAGAAACGTAGCTTATAAGCACTTATATTACTATTATAAAGAGTTTGATCCCCATCAGCTTAAGCTGCAGGAATTGGATAATTTACCAATAGGGTTTGCTGCCACGGCCGCCGATATAGCAGCCATATCCGGTCATAATCAGGTCAAGGGAATTCACCCCATAGATAAAGAGGATTATAAGGCGGTGATTGTGCTCTGTACCATTGGGGGAGATAATTATCCCAATCAGTGGTTGGATGAGGAGAAAAATGCATTAAAGTACTATCTGGAAGGAAGAACGGACAGAAAAACCGGCGAGCGGACTTATAATTTAGACTCCAGAACAAACAAAGTAATCATTAAATCTCGGCAAGAGGGGTATCCCATTTATATATTTGTAAGAGAAAAAAAGGGCGAATTGTTTCATTTCGCCGGTGAGTTTTTGTATGAGCAGGTAGAACAGGAAGAAACCGGAGACTATTATTTTATTTTAAAACGCAAAGAAAGCGAGAAGCCTATGAATGTTTCGAAAGTAATAAGAGAAAAAAATGGTTTTGAATTAGGCGAAACTAGTCACAAAAACATAATAACCGGTATCTATGATTACATAACAAGCCATGGCTTTGTCTATGAGGAAAGTTTAATAAAAAACTTCTACTTGAGCTTAAAAACCAAGCCCTTTGTTATCCTGGCCGGGATTTCCGGGACCGGTAAGAGCAAACTGGTGGAGCTTTTTGCCGAGGCGGTGGGGGCTAACAGTGAAAATGGCAGATTTAAACTTATTCCGGTAAAGCCCGATTGGAATGACAGTTCGGATCTACTGGGATATAAGAACCTGGAAGGGAAATTTTTGCCGGGTCCTTTGACTAAAGTAATTCAGGAGGCAATGAAGAATAAAGACAAGCCTTATTTTGTCTGTTTGGATGAGATGAACTTGGCCAGGGTGGAGTATTATTTCAGTGACTTTTTGAGTCTGATGGAAACAAGGAAACTATATGGCGAGGAATTGCGCAGCGATGTGTTATTTAAGGGAAGCGACTTTCCCCTGGAAGAGGACAAAAAAGAGTACAGCGGTTTATATATTCCCGATAATCTGTATATTGTTGGTACGGTAAATATGGATGAAACCACCCATCCTTTTAGTAAGAAAGTGCTGGATCGGGCCAATACCATTGAATTTTTCCAGGTTTATTTGGATTATTTTGTCTCCGGTTTGGAGGGCAAAGATTGTCTGGATGTGGACAATGCCGTCTTTAAAAGCGAATATTGCTATTTAAAGGACTGCCTGGATGAATTTGCCGAAACTGTGCAGAAGGTAGTTGATGAATTGGTAGAGATTAACCAAGTGCTCACCCAAGCCAATCTTCATGTGGGCTATCGGGTCAGGGATGAGATTTGCTTTTATATGATTTATAACCAGCGTTTTAATCTGATGCCGTGGGATGATGCCATGGACTGGCAGCTATTGCAGAAGATTTTGCCTCGTATTCAGGGCAGTTCTCGGCAGATATGCCAGGTGCTGGGTAATTTGTTTGAATTGGCTACCGGAGTTGGACTGGAGACCGACTACGAAGCTAGTGCAGAAAAGGCGGCAGAAATACTGGACAGTGCAGCTAAAATCAAATGGCCCCGTAGTGCCCAAAAGATTGCCTACATGCTGGGGAGGTATCAAGAGGATGGCTTTACATCTTTCTGGGCATAGGGATCAGGAGCTATTAGTCATCAAAACCAAAGAGCTGACTCTGGCCATCAAGGGAAAGCCCGTGCACCCTACGGTGGACCGGCTTAACTTACACCAAACTGAGGCCGGGGAGTGGGTGAAAGCAGAGCTTGAGATTATTTCTTATAATGGAAAGTTTGAAGCTTTAGTTTTTGATCCTTTTGCCCCAGGAAATAAAAGTGCATATACCGGGGGAAAAGTGTTTCCCTGCTTCTACGAAAACCAGACCTATCAACTAGTAATTGAAGACAAAACTGGGGGTAAGCTGGAGTTTTTCCATGAAAATAAGCATTTACGGCAGGCTGTGGGTTATATTGGCAGTTCCAAAATGATGACCGGGAACTTAAACTTCAGGAACGATATCGGTTATTCTGAATTTAAAATCCTGGGGGGAAATGGGCCCACTTTAACTGTTAAGCTGGAAGTGTTTCCGGCTAAAATTGAATACCGCAGCGATTACTATAAATTGCTGACCGAAGTAAATGCCGAACTTTATAATCTGGCCTTTGACTTCATGCGGCGCACCTATCTTTCAGCAGCGCTGACTCCCAGTAAAAAGCCCAGTCCCACCGAGTTTTTCAGCATCATCCAATACTGCTTTGAAAAGCTCTATCAGGCTTTGGAGAGGATCCAGCGCAATCCCCACCACGCAGTTAGTACTACGGAACGGTTAAATATACCGGACAAAGTAAGGCGTACCAATGGACGGACTCTAAAGTGGCTGACTAAAAAACAACATTTATTGGAAAAGAGCAGGCGGGGAATTAGCGTAAACAAGCAAAAATACCTGCCGCCCAAAATATTGGAGAGCAGGAAAACAGTAAACTTTGATACTTATGAAAACAGGTTTGTCAAGTGGGTCCTTAAAACCATTGAAACCAGATTGCAGGAGTTTCAGTGTACATACCAAAAGGCC
>JACIYB010000042.1:0-9737 GCA_014360155.1 Syntrophomonadaceae bacterium | reverse complement strand
AGGATAAGGATTACGATGAGATGTTACAGCAGAAAATAGCTTCAATGCGGGACAGTCTTGCCCGGTTTAGGCGGTACAGCTTTTTGTCTGATGTGGGGAATTTACATAATTCAACCAATCTTTCGCTGGTGCTGCAAATGGGTCCGGGATACAGGGAAATATATAAATACTATCTCATGCTGATTAAGGGGTTAAGCCTCCAGTCCGATGTGTTTAACATCTCTGTTAAGAATCTTGCTCTCTTGTACGAGTACTGGTGTTTCTTGAAGATGCATGCCATCTTAAGGGACAAGTACCGCCTGGAAAAACACGATTTAATAAAGGTCAATAACAAAGGCCTTACAGTCCAGCTGGATAAAACCAAGCGGGCCAATATTCGCTATACCGACCCGCAAAACGGCGACAAGATAGTTTTATCCTATAACAACCTGCTAAATATTGATATGCCCACCACCAAGCAGCAGCCGGACAACATGCTCAGTTTAAGAAAAGAAAACAGCGATACCAAATACCAATATGTGTTTGACGCAAAGTACCGCCTCAACCCGGCTGTACCGGGCAGCTCATACTGTGACAAGTACGGCAAGCCTGGGCCGGAGGAAGATGATATCAATACCATGCATCGCTACCGGGATGCCATCATGTATTATTACGGGGAACAGTTCAGTAAGACCGTTTTTGGCGCCTATATTTTATTTCCCTTTCGTGATGGAAAGAGTTATGCCGGTTTAAATGACGGAGAGCCCCATCAGTTTTACTCCAGCATTGAACAGGTCAATGTCGGCGGCCTGCCCTTTTTGCCCGGGGAGACTTCTTTGGTAGAGCAGTTTCTGGACGAGCTTATTGTAGATTCCTGGGAAGCGGCCTTTGAACGGGCGGTTGGCCAAAGTGGTGCTGATGAGTATTATCAAACGAAGTATCAGAGAAGGACGGTGTTGGTGGGAACGCTGAAGACCAAGCAGCAGCTCCAGGTCAACCTGGACCACAAATTTTATCATATCCCTTATGAGCGGGTAAAAAAAACCTGCTTCAATATTGAATATGTGGCCCTGTACCAACTAGAACGGCTTTTTCCCGGCCAAGGGGGGATAAGATACTACGGCCAAGTTGCCGGTATGGAAGTTGTCAAGCGCAGTGACATTAAGGAGATTCCCGGTGATAATGACCGGCTCTATGTGAGATTTAAAATTAGAGAATGGCAGGAGTTGGCGGAACCCATTAGGCCAGCGGGGTACGGGGTGAGAAGTCATCTGTATACTACTCTGCCGTTACTGAAGTTGGCCGCTGAACTGCCGGAATTAAGCATTAGATCTGAAGAAGAACTGCGGCTCTGGAAGGAATTGAAGCGGCTTGACAGGGCTATTAAAATCAGACCAAATGAAAAGAATTTGGACCATGAGTGCCATATAGAAGCTATTGAATTTGACAATTTGCTGCTGGAGATAAAAGAGGGGCAATTGGTTATTACGGATGGAGAGGAGAGAGAAGCCATCTCTTTGGCCATGCTAAAGTCCCATCCCAGAAGTGTAGTGAAAAAAATACTGCGATTGAAAAGGGAGGAAGTTTAATTCGGAATGTCCATAAATTGAAAAGCCCTAATCCTTATCTCGTTTTAGCTCTAATTGTAGATCGTAAAATAGAATTGACCCCCGATCGTCAAGTAAAACTGACCCACCCTATGATAAAATCTTCCTCGAAAGTGGGAAGTAAAAGGGGTGGTAAGCATGTACAAATGGCAACGCATCAAAGCACTGCATGCCCAGGGGGTCAGTATCAGGAAAATAGCCCGGACACTGGGTGTATCCAGAAATACCGTCAGGAAGTACCTTAAAAAAGCAAATCCGCCACAGTTTAAAGCCAGGGAATACGAAAAACAACTGGACCGGTACCGGGAAGAAATCCAGGCCATGCTTGATAAGGGTTATATTGGCACAAGAATATACAAAGAGCTGGCTCAAAAAGGCTATAGCGGCTCATTGTCCAGTGTACACCGTTTCCTGCGGGGCATTAAAGAAGATGACAGGACCGCCAAATTAGCCACTACCCGGGTGGAAACCGATCCCGCTCAGCAGATGCAGTACGATTGGAAGGAATGGCTGCTGCCGGTTGATGGGAAATTGATAAAAATATATATCCACGAAGTGGTCTTATCTTGCAGCCGAATGAAGTATTACGCCTTCTCCTTGACCATAACCACCGCCGATGTAATCCGCGCCATGGTTGAAGCCTTTTACTTTTTTGGCGGCTATGCCCTGGAGTTGGTGATAGATAACGGTAAGCAAATGGTTATTACCCACCAAAAGGACGGTATTGTCCGTTACAATGACGAGTTTCTGAAATTCTGCGGGCTATATGGTATAGAGCCATCAGCTTGCGAAAACTACCGTGCCAGGACAAAAGGAAAAGTAGAACGGCCGTTTTACTATGTTCAGGAACAACTACTACGTGGCCTGGAGGTAAAAAGTTTAAGCGAATTTGCCGCCAAACTGAGAGAATTCCAGGATGAATACAATAAAAGACCACATAGCAAGTTGGGCCGGTCACCAGAGCAAATGTTTGAAGAAGAAAAAGCACATCTTTTAAAAATACCTTCTATCGAGCCGGCTTTACTGCAATTCAAAGAACCCAGGAAAGTGAGTAATGACGGCTATATTTCCCATAACGGCAATCTTTACCCCGTACCCATGCGTTATTGCACAAAAAGAGTGTGGATAGAAATCATCTATGGCCGGCGCATGAAAGTATATGACGAGGCAGGAACACTGTTGGACGAGTTCGATCTTTACCTGCAAAAACAAACCAGCCGTCCGGTTCACCCAGAACATGAAGTTATCAATCGTCAATACCAAGAAAAGAAAACCAGAGTTCGCTCCGCCCTGGCCGGGAAGTTTATCAGCACTTTTGGCGAAGCTGGCCGGACTTATTTAGAGGGGCTGCGCAACCAGACAGGAGCAAACCTGTACTGGCATTTAGCAGAAATTCTGCGCTATCAAAACATATATACCACTGAAGATATTACGGCAGCCATAAAAGAGTGCCTAAATATTGGCTCCTACCACAAAAACAGCATTAAAAGGCTGCTGGAAAAGAAAGAAATTGCCCCGCTTTCTCTGGATTATGACCCGGCAAGTCTTAATCTGCCGCCGTTGAAAATCAAACGTGACCTTTCCTGTTATACCCTGGATGAAAGCGAGGCGACAATTTCATGAGCAATAAGCTAACCAGTTACCTGGAAAGCCAGATGCAGGCATTAAAACTAAAAGGAATGCTTGCTCACTACCGGGAGATTGCAGAAAAAGCATCTCAAAACAACCTGTCTTACACAGAATTCCTCTCCCTACTCTTCGAAGAGGAATTAAAAAGGAAAAATGATAGAACAGTGAAGACTAAAATTAACAAAGCCCGCTTTCCATTCATTAAAACATTGGAGGAATTTGACTTTGGATTTCAGCCGTCATTACGAGAGAAAGAGATCATCGCCTTAAGTTCTTTAGACTTTATCGAGAAAAAAGAAAATGTGATTTTTTTGGGTCCGCCTGGAGTCGGTAAGCCCATAACCTCATGCTCTTTTGAGCCCGAGCTGAGCTTTTTTTGAAAAGCGAAAAATTTGCCTGCCTTGACAGGTGGCAGCAGCCGGTACAATGGTTTGGAGCGAGGCGGTTTTTTACCCTATCATGCTCCCCATCGCCGTCGCCTCGCTCGTATTTTCCCGCACCGGCTGCTGACGGTTCCTGTCAAGGCCGAGCGAAGCGAGCCAGGCAAAATTTTCGCCTCAATCAAGTAAGGAGTATCGTTTATTATTTTTTGTTCCACTGGGTGGGTCAAATTTATTTGCACAAGGTGGGTCAATTCTATTGACAATCAACAGGAGAAAATTAAGGGCCATGCCGGAAATACGTGGAATGAGCGCTGTGATGAACTGGCCCGTAACGCCATAAAGAAGCTGCAGTGACTGGGGTTGTTGTTAACAAATGGATAAAATCGAAATATATAATACTATGGAAAACGGTAAATTGGCTGTGGGAGTCAAGGTAAAGGATAAGAAGGCTTCGCTGGCGGATCTGTTGGAAAGCTGGCAGCTGCTGTGCGAGGACCCTGACTTGTTTAAGGTGTATGCTGAGGGCAATTATGCCCCTTGCCGGGGGTGTTTGCACAACTGTTGCGATACGGCCTATGTTATTCCTGACCTCATTTCTTTCAAGAAAATGGCGCAGTATCTAAACTGTAGCTGTAAAGAGTTCATATCCCAGTATTTTCATCCCGACAAAACTGCATTTGGCCTTTTGCGGTTAAAGCCTAACCCGTGTGTATTTCTAAAAGATAATATTTGTACAATTTATCCAGTTCGTTCGCTTATTTGCCGCTTTTATGTCTGTGCTTACCTCCTCGGTGATACGGAACAGCTGATTTATTCAATCGCAATAACAGGTATAGCTGCCACCTGCCTTTTTGCTGAAGAGGAAGGTTTGATATGTAAGGATCCTGCGGTCGGTATGAGCAGTTTTGATATGATGTTTAAGAAGCTTATAGCAGAGTACCGTGACAGCAGCAATGTAGAGCTATTTATGCGGGCTAGGGAATACAGCGAAATACCCCTGTTGCCTTTTTTATAAAACAAATTAAAGCCGAATCTGGAAAGCGGGTTATTCTCATTATCATCTATTTACTTTTACTTGATATTGCAAGGTTTTAGACAAGTTTTGATAGGCCCATATGAAATAAAAGGCCCGTTTTTTCATTAAAAACAGGCCTTGAAAGCTTACAGAAAGTTTATATACTGCTGCAGATAAGACTGCCTTCCTGTTGGTATTCCCGCAGTTTTTTAATATCGCCGATACATTGTTCAATTTTGTTCAATTCAGCATCTATTATCTGTTGAATAAAAGGATACTTCTTAAAGACACCTTTATTCAACCGGTAGTGCACTCGCTGTCCTCTTTTTTCACAGATAATAACGTTGGCGCTTTTTAGCCTTGCTAGATGACGGGAGACATTTGATTGACTGAGATTAAGCAAGCGTTCGATTTCTCCTACGCACAGTTCGCTCTCCTGTAACAGGTTTAGTATTCTTATTCTGGTATCATCGGCCAAGGCTTTTATGACTGCTACCAGTTCCATTTTTTTCACTCCTGTTTGACTGCTCCAGGTTATCCTTATTTGCCGCAAAGGGGAATTTTTCCTTGAATATTTGATACTTCTTTCCTTTCCCATCTCTATAATAAAAGAGGTAGAGCAGTAGTGTCAATAGGCGTTTTAACGCCGGCTAAGAAGTCCGCTTTTCCCACAGTGGGGCAGCAGTTTTTCTCCACGTTTCCGCCTTTTGGTTAAGATAAGCGGCAATTTCTCCCTGGATGACGGTCTCGGCACCTTCGTGGGTGGGCTGGGCACCGGTTCTTCGGACGATGTCTCGTAGAGCTTGGGGATTGTCGATAATCGGGCAAGGGCACAGATGATTATCACAGAAAGGCTGCCCAGCTTGATAAATTTTAAAAAATGATGATGCCAGTATTTCTTTTAAGCTTTTTTCCCGGATGTTGTCAACGGCAAAATGCACAAAAGCACAAGGTTCAACATCTCCCCGGGCGTTGATGTGAAAATATCTTCTACCTCCTGCTATGCAGCCTTGGGTAAGTTCCCCATCGTTCCAAAAATCGGCTATAAGGATTGGCTTGTTACGGCGAATATAAGGGATACGTTCGGCCAAATAGGCACGCTGTTCAGCCGAAATCATCAGGTTAATGTCGGGTTTAATGCCAATAGGGATATAGTGGAATGTCCAGCCGAAGAGTACGCCTTTCTCGATGAGGAAATCAATGAATTCATCAGAGACGACTTCTTCTACATTTTCGGCTGTCAGGGTGATAGAAGTTCCAAAAGGCAAGCCGCGGGCATGTAGTCTATCCATAGCTGCCATTACCTTATCGAAAACTCCTTTTCCACGGCGTCGGTCAGTTCGTTCTCGCCCACCTTCAAGGCTAAAGCAGGGAACCATGTTTTTGCATTCCAGGAGTTTGTCGGCTGTTTTTTCATCGATTCTGGTACCATTGGTATAGATCATAAAAGCCATGTCGTTGTGTTTTTTTGCTATGTCAAAAAGATAGGGATAGAGGAAAGGTTCTCCTCCCGATACGACTATCCAATATATACCTAGCTCTTTAGCTTCCGAGAGCACCCGGTTTATTAGTTCGGGTTCAAGTTGGTTGTGTTTGGTGTATGCTCCTGCCCAGCAGCCGGTGCATTTCAGATTGCAGGCACTGGTAGGGTCAATGAGGATGGTATTGGGAATATTAAAATCGCCCCGTTCGCTCAAGGATCGCTGGCGAGCGATACCCATTAGAGTTGCGTTGATGAAAAAATTATATCCTATTTTCTTCACAACCTCGGGGTTTATCTCCTGGAAGATTCTTTCTATGTATTTCCTGACATTAGAATCCTGGCTTTCGAACTGTTTTTTCAGGTTTTTGATAGTGTCCTTATGCTCCTGGCGCAAGGCAATCTTTTCCCCAAGGTTTAAGAGTTTAGGAAAGTTTTCAACTGGGTTTCTCTCAACATAAGAAAGACTTGCTGTTAATAATTTTTCTGATATAAACCGTTTGGCAAACTCAAAGTTTACCTGTTCGGACCTCTCTTTGTTTGCATTTTGCACGGGACTGACCTCCTTTTATATGATTATATTCATTTATGTTCATATATTAATTAAACAGGGATTTTTTGTCAAGGAAAAATCCAACAAAAAACCTGCTTTTTTCTCCTGACTTTTGGAACCATTATAGACCTGGAAGTGACATACTCCCACCACCTAAGCTTCGCTTAGAGGTGGGGGCTTCTCGGGTAATCCCATCTCATGATGGGAAATGGACCGAGCTAACCCCGTGTGTCCCACGGTTCTGGTAGACGTTAGGCTACGCCTAACTGTCTTATTTCCTCATTTTTGATATTGATGGCGGCGTTGGTATCTCGATTGGCCACAAAACCGCATTCACAACGGAAGAGGCGTTCTGAGAGAGATAGAGAGTCCTTAATTCGACCACAAGAGGAACACGTTTTAGAAGAAGGAAACCATTTGGCGATTTTGATCAGCTGTTTCCCCTGTTCTTCCAACTTGTACTGGAGAAAGGTGGTGAACATGCCCCAGCCATTATCGTAGACGCTTTTGCCAAAATGGAGGGCTTGAGACATTCCCTTCATGTTGAGGTCTTCGATAACGACGCCATCATACCGGTTGGCCAATTACCGTGAGGTCTTATGCAGAAAGTCCTTACGTTGGTTGGCAATCTTTTCGTGCAACTTGGCTACTTTCAGACGTTGTTTGTGCCAACGGTTGGAACCTTTCTTTCGGCGTGACAGCACACGTTGCGCTTGGGCCAGTTTTTCTAAGGCTTGCCAATAGAATCGAGGATAATTGGCTCTCTTACTGTTTCCCAAGGTTACCAGATAATTTCCACATCATAGCGGCTAATTTGAGGATCTGCCGTGATGATCGGAAGGTTTTCCACCTGAGCCTGGGCAACGAGCAGCCGGTCAAATGGATCGCGATGGATAGCCGGTAATGCAGACACGTGAAGAGCGTGAGTCAGTTCGACAGGCAGGGGATCGATTCCATTTACAGCTAGCTGTTCAGTAACAAAGGATTTCAGGTTTCCCGGAAAATTCAGCTTCCCCAGGGCAGCCTTTATAGCCATTTCCCAGCCACTTGCCGCGCTGAGAAACAGCTTGTTTTCGCCTCTGCTGATAATTTCTCGCACGCGCAGAGATAACCGGGAGTCGTCAGTAATCCACCATAAAAAGGTGTGGGTATCAAGCAGGAACTTCATTTCTCAAACAGCTCCAAAACAGATTCTGAAAGCGGTGCGTCAAAATCAGGAGCAATGGTGATCTTTCCTCTTGTGCTTCCAGGAACACGCTTTGCAGGGTGCTCTTTCACCGGGACCAGGCGGGCAATAGGTTTACCTGCTTTGGCGATGATAATTTCCTCGCCTTCTTTTACCCGGGAAAGGAGTTGCGAAAAGCGGGTTTTCGCTTCGTGAATATTGACTTTCCTAGGCACTTTTTATTACCTCCCGATCCCATCATAGACTAGACTAAGAACTAAATCAAGGAATTTCCGCTAGTGGACGGAAACGCCAGAACCGTCCTGCTGTTTTAGGTAAATAAGAGATGATATAATAAATCTGAAGAGTATTTGGTTTTAGAAGGTGGCTTTTTATGCCGGTGGTTATAAGCCTGATTAACCTGAAAGGCGGGGTGGGGAAAACTACTCTTACCGTGGCTCTGGCTGAGTTTATGGCTGTATTGCATGGCCTGAAGGTACTGGTGATTGACCTTGACCCCCAGACTAATGCTACTGTTGCGCTTATTGATGAAAATGAATGGAGAAGAAGAAATGTCCGTGGGCAGACTGTCTTAAGCGCATTTACCGACCGCTTTAGTAAATACCGGATATTTTCACCTGACGAGGCTATTATTAAAAATGTATCGAATGTGGGCGGTGGAATTGAGGGCTTAGATTTACTGCCTTCCAGTATAGATTTAATTGAATTCCAGGATGACTTTGTTTCCGAACCGGACAGGTTCCGGGGAGATCTGCAGGCTGTATTAAGGGATGAGATGCAGGATACACTCAAAGAATACGATGTGGTGTTAATCGACTGCCCGCCTGATTTGGGTTTTATTACCCGGAATGGAATCCTGATAAGCAATTATTACCTGATACCCGTTATCCCCGATGTACTGTCTACCTATGGAATTCCCCAGATTATAAACCGGATAAACAGGCTTAAAAAACAGGCGGGAATACGGATAAAGCCGTTAGGGCTTGTAGTCAATAAATTCAGGGTTCAGGCATCAGTGCACAGAAACCAGCTTCGTGTTTTGAAAGCTAATGCAGCCAGAGTAGGGTATCAAAGGGTTTTTGCCAGTATTATCTCCGAAAACGGGCAGGTAGCAGCGGTGATGGATTCCAGTTTGTCATTTCCCAGCTTGCAGAAAAAATACGGGTATAATAGACCTTATGAGGAGTACAAGCAGTTAACACAGGAGGTATTGGCTTATGTCAGGAGATAACCTGGGAAAACACATGGCGGAATTTCTGAGGCTTTTGGCCATTGAGGTGGAAAGTAATAAAGCGATGGCGAAAAGGCTGGCAGATCCTTTTAGGGAAATGATAGATAAAAAGGAAGCTTCCCTGATTTCTGAAAGGCGGAAAAGTAAGAAGAAGGAAACCGTCAAGATTCCGGAGGGGTTTGATCCGTTTCAGATTTATTATGACAAAGGTGCTGTAGGGCTGTATAATGAACTGGCCGGGATGGACGCCCGGACCCTGAAGGCGGTTTTATCGCATTTTGCTCTGGACCCTTCCCGCAGTTATTCGCGCTGGCGTAAGCCTGAAAAACTGGCAAATTTAATTATCGAAAGAGTAAAGGCTATGAGCAGTAAGGGACAGGTTTTTATAGAGTGAAAAAAGACAGGCAACCAGGATATTTTAGGACATTTGTAGTGAACACAACCAGATGGTAATATTTAATATATATGTAATTTATATCCAGGAAAAGCGGATAAAGAGGCAGAGGAACGCAGAGAAGGAGAAAATTAACAGGAGGGTAAGAGATGGCAGATAAAATGGCTGGTCCGCCCAGAAAGAACCTAGAAAGTAAGGCACAAATACCTGCTGTACTTTATCCAATACTGTGGGATGTTGATATAGACAGCATAGATATACAGAAACACAAATCGTTTCT
>JACIYB010000041.1 GCA_014360155.1 Syntrophomonadaceae bacterium | reverse complement strand
TAATTAAAGATTACGAAAAGTGTATTGGCTGCCAGTACTGCACTTATGCCTGTCCCTTTGAAATACCCAAATACAGAAAAAGACAGGATGTCGTTACTAAGTGTACACTTTGCTATGAGCGCGTAGAAGAAGGGTTAACACCTGCCTGCGCGCGAACCTGCCCGACCGGAGCACTGAAATTCGGCGAACGGAATAAATTGCTCCAAGAGGCAGAAGAAAGGGTTAAATTCTTAAGGGCCAATGGGTTCCCCAATGCTACCATTTACGGACGGGTGGAATTAGGAGGACTTAATAAGCTCTACGTTCTGACAGACACTCCTGATAAATTCGGCCTGCCGGTTAATCCAAAAGTTCCAGGCCAGATTTCCTTCTGGCAAAACTGGGTACAGCCTTACTTCGGCTGGCTGATACCCTTGGCACTTGCTGGGTCAGCAGCAAGCTTTATTACAACTAGGCTTTTGGCTAATAAAAACAATTCACATGGGGAAGGAGGTCATGAATAATGAGTTTGATTCCTGAATACAGAGAGGACGTCCCCAGAGTCGAGAGGTTTAATTTCTTAGCCCGGTTCTCCCACTGGGGGCATACTGTGACCTTCCTGCTCTGTCTATTTACCGGTCTGGTTTTATTCCTGGACGGGGTTGACTGGCTGGCAGCTATATTCGGTGGATACAGGGGAGCAGGCCTGGTTCACAGGATAGCCGCAGTTGGAATGACTATAATATTGGTTATCGGTGCAATTTTCGGCTATAAGGGAATCATAGCATGGATAAAGGATATCCTGCGGTTTGGCAAAAATGACATCATTTTCATAATGAAGTTCCCCTTCGAATTCATGGGATTCAATGTCAAGATGCCGCCGCAGACTCGGTTCAACGGCGGTGAAAAAGGGAATTCCCTATTGACACCAACCTGTGTAATCTTACTGGTACTGAGCGGTTATATTATGTGGTTTCCTGCCGTTTTCCCTGCGTGGTTAGTAAGAATTGCCTATCCAACCCACGATATTGCAATGGTTCTGGCTACTTTTATGGTATGTATGCACGGCTACCTGGGTTCATTCCATCCAGGTTCAGGCGAGTCCTTCTGGGGAATGTGGAAAGGCACTGTTAGGGAAGATTGGGCTAAACATCACCATGCAATATGGTATGAGGAAACCTACGGAGATAAGGCCAAAGCTGAATAATTGCAAATAACAAATAAATCTAAAAAGGGGAAGGGTTGCTTCCCCTTTTTCTTTACATATTCGATGCTTTTTGTCATACTAAACAGAAAGCTACAATAATTTAAGGAGTGATATGTGTGGAAAGGCAATTCCCGGTAAATTTGCCAGAAGGATATGTGGAATTTTTTAAGAATTTAGAGAGTTTCGAAAATGAAAAGGAAATAAATTTAAAAAACAAGTGCTCTTTTGAAAAATACGACCTGCTTCCCCTGTTAGCTTCTAATGCCAAACCTCTGTTACAACTAAAGGGAATCAATATTGAAGAGGAACTGTACAAAGAAATATTTCTCGATTTACTTTCGTTTGTCGCCGAGCTACGGCCAGAAACAGTACCTGTCATGAATACTTTAAGAGAAAACGTTGATGAGCTCAATTTCCCAGCCATTATCGATGAGTTTATTGCAGATGATTCTGCCTATTTTGCCAAAGCAGCTGAAGAACTAGGTGTATCTGAAGAACTATTTATTTTTGTCCTTGACCACAGCCTGAGACCTTTTTTAAGAATATATGCTTCCACTTATCAAGAGGCCTTGGCTAATGATGAATTTCAATCATGGAATCTTCCAACAATATGCCCTATTTGCGGTTCAAAATCTCACTTCAGCCGTTTGCGTACAAACGACGGCCGCCGTTTCATGTTCTGCGACCGCTGTTTCAGTGAATGGGAGGCCAGGTATTTACAGTGCATTTACTGCGGAAATAACGAACCGGGGAGCATCAAATACATGAGCATTGAAAATGATGAAGCCTACCAAATATATACCTGTGAAAAATGCAAAGGTTATCTAAAAACGTATGACGAACGCCAGAGCGGCAAGCCTACCGACTTGTATATTGCGAATATCGAAACAATCTACCTGGATATGCTGGCACAGGAAAAAGGTTACACAAATCATGATTTCGGAATCAACAAGTAACCATAATCCTGCCTATTACATGAGGACCGGACAAAATTCACCTGGTCCTTTTCTCTTTTAGTTTCATCCCCTCTATCCATGCACTCATGCTCCCGGGGATGGAGGCTTAAAAACTTCATATAACCCCCGACTCTTCTAAAAATCTCTCCGCTACAGTACGGCGTTTGCTATCCAATGCCATATCCAGAGGAATAAACTGTATGGCTTTTGTCCAACAGAATTTAACACACTCAGGATCACCGCCGCAGAGATCGCATTTAAAAGCAACACCCTTTGATACGTCAAAACTCATATGCCCAAATGGGCATGCCTGAACGCACTGCCTGCAGCCTATACACAGATCATTCCTAACCTCAACAGCTCCTGTCTCCCTGTTCTTAACAATAGCAGTAACGGGACAGACTCCCGCGCACGGAGGCTTATCACAAAAAGCACATGTAATAGGAACACTGTAATTGTTTTTTTCATTTCGCACTACTCTTATCCTGGATAATGAAGGTGTACATACCCCTTCATTCACCAGGGAACAAATCATCTCACACGTAGCGCAACCAACACATTTACGATAATCAATAAACAATACCTTAACGCTCATTTTACCGCCTCCTAATCTGATATATCTCATCATCGTCACAGCATTTCGTTCATATACTCCAAAATATACTTTACTGCTCCCAAGTACCAGGGATTTTTGAGGATAAGCGCTTTATTCTGGAAAACTCTTTGAACCTCACACAGCGAGGTTTTATTTTTAATTAAGGCCGCTACTGCTCCTATTCCGCTACATCTGCCTATAGCCTGTAACCCTGCTATCCGGTCATCAACTATCAACAGCTTATAATAAAGTTGTTTATCTTCCTTTTCTAACACCCGGACGTTACTTTGTCCCAGCGTTTCCCCGGTTAACCCGAGCGAAATACAAACAGTACCGTAAATTTCTTCTATTACTGTGCTAAAAGACCCTTCATATTCAACTGCCCTGCCGATACAGTTAAGCGCCGCAACTTGTGCCTGCCTCTTGGCATTAGCCCATAACGGAGTAAATACAGATTTACCTGTTAAGATATCAAGTGATTCTGTACAGTCACCGCAGGCGTAAACACCAGGCTGGTCTGTTTCCAATCTTGTATTTACCCTTATACCTCCAGATTCTCCAATGCCAATCCCTGATTTTTGAGCCAGTTCCACATTCGGCCTGAACCCTGTTGCCCAAATAACCGTATCACATGCAATAGCGCGCTTATCACTGGCTATACCTTCTACTCTGCTTGCGCCCTTAACCTCCCGCACTGTCTCCCCCGTGCAAATTTCAATGCCGCGGGATTCCAGCATCTTACGGATTAATAGAGAAGGTTTATGGTCAAAAATCTTGGGCATTACACGTTCTGCAACCTCCACCAAAGCTACCTGGCAACCCTGCAGCTTTAAAGCCGCAGCTATTTCCACCCCTATATTACCTGCCCCTATAACCGCAACCTTCTTCGGCCTATGATCGAGTATGCTATCAACATCGCTCACAGATTTCAAGACAAAATTGCCGGGCAGATCCGCACCCTTGACAGGCGGCACAAAAACTTTACTCCCGGTTGCAATTATAAGCTTGTCATAGCTGACAGCTTTACCAGCAACAACTACCTCTCTCTTCTCTATATTAATCTCGTTAACCCGGCTTCCAAACTCGGTTCTAATCTGCTTATCTTCATAGTCCTTGTGCTCTTTTAGAAACAATCTCATACGGGGTATCCAACCTGCAATATAATCCGGCAAAGCACAAGGTGAATATTCCGGGTAATCTTCCTGAGAAAACATTATAATTTCCGCATCTTTGTCATACTTGCGAATAGTCTCAGCAGCTTCATTTCCAGCTGCACCGTTCCCAATAACTGCTATTCTCATACTAACCTCCTGTATTCTCAGGACACAACTGCTAAAGTTTGGATAAGGGGATGAAGGCTTAAGAACGCTCGGGTCCGGTCTTAACCTTTACTAAAAAGCTGAAAAGGCGAGATGTAGGGGTTCTCGACACAAGGAGTGCGTCTTTTTTCGCATTCTAACGCCTTTATCCCCCCAACGCTAATCTTAAGCCTTCATCCCCTTTATAACTTGTTCATGAGCCGTTTTCTCTCTTCTTCTCCCCATCATTTCCTCTATCTCCATAAAATTAAGAGCCCCCGTAGGACAATGTTGTACACAGGCAGGGTTTCCCCTGCATAAGTCGCAGTTTACTACTATTTCTTCTATATAATCGTAAACACAGGCTCCAAAGGGACAATTGATTTCACATGCTCGGCAGCCAATACACGAAGTTTTATCACGAATTGTCAACCCAGTTTCGGGCTCCTTCTTTATCACGTTCATCAAACAAGCAGTAGCACAGGGGGGATTAATGCAATGAATACAAGTTAATGGCAAATATAAGTTCTCCTGACCGTCTGCCAGTATTTTGATCCGCGACAAAGATGGATGCCATTGCCCGGTGGTACTTAAAGCACACACCAATTCACATATCCCGCATCCATTACATAGTTCAGCGTTTATCACCACAGCTTTATTCACTGTCCCACCTGCCTAAGGATATATGCCCAATCTTTCAAGGGTTTCTCTTTTAGGCTTGCCAGTGTTCATTTCCCATCCCCGAACCTCATAATACTTTTCCAGTACATTTTGGATTTTTTCTTCATCCAACTTCTCTCCGCCGGCCTTCTCTTCATAAAACCGCCGTGGAAATTTTATTTCCCCAGGTTCCTCGCCCTCTCTAATATTAAAAAGCTTCATCAAATTCCAGATTCTTTCAGCAGCCCGCATGAGTTCTTCTGCTGTAATCTCCATTCCAGTTAAAACAGTATACGCCCGGGCCAAAACTGTAGGCCCAATTTTATGCATAACCGGAGGCCTGATACAGATACCCATAGAATTAAAAAGATTTATCAAGTCTTCGGCCCATCTGGACATTACGGCTATATCTACCGTATCGTTTTCCAGATCAATAGCCCTCGCTTTAAGATCGGCAGGCATATCCAACTGGTCATAAGCTTTTTCCGTAAAACCAAAACGCTCTTTCAAATAACCGTGTTTGTTTTCATTGTAGCGAAGATTTTCTATCGGGTTCCTGCACCGGAGATGGTCTCCTCCTCTGATATTGGTCAACATCCCCAAAGTCCAGGTAGACCACCTGCCGCGCGGGTCAATCATCGGTATTTCCAAACCTTTAATATGAACTGCATATTTATCCGCACCTTTAAAATGATCAGCAGCCCTTTTTGTACCCTCAGCCAAGATTTTCCCTATTCCCTTTTTTTCCACAATATCCTGCAACAGCTGAAAAACAGCCTCATCATCCCCCCAGTCCAAATCGTATCCTATGTCCTCCCGGCTGATTATACCCTTTTTTAAGAGCTCTACAGCAAAAGCGATCACGCTGCCCGCACTTACCAAATCTATTCCAAATCGCTGGCACAACTCCGTAGCTTTGATAACCGCATCCATATTAAGACCGAGATTAGCCCCAAAGCTAGCTACGGGTGTTATTTCTAAATCTTTTATTTTAAGTCCGCTATATTTCCCTTCCTTCACTTCGACCCAGTGCCCGCAGGCAATAATGCAGGACTGGCAGGCCACATGCCTGCTGCTGTATTTCTCTACTACCTGTCTGCCAGCTCTTTCCTCCCAGTCAGGCAGGGGCCCCCGGCTGAAATTGTAGGTTCCCATAGCGCCGAACCTCCCATAAGGAACAGCAGCATTCATGGTTCCATACTTGGTAAAGGGAATGTAAAAAGGAGATGATTTTATCAATTCCTGACATTCTTTGCTTATTTCTAGAAGACCTTTGACATCGTAAGGTTTTGTTGCCTGGGTACCCCTAACAGCAACAGCTTTCAATCGTTTAGAACCCATAACTGCACCCAGGCCAGTCCTTCCCCAGCCGTCGTAATAACCGTTTTCAATGCTGGCAAACCTGACCAGGTTCTCCCCTGCCTGTCCTATCAGTGCTACCTCTACTCCGTAATGCTTCGATTTGAGCAGGTCAATAGCCTCCCAGGCGTCCTTCCCCCATAAGAAGGACGCATCGAGTATCTCTGCCTTGCCATTATCCACGTATATATAAACAGGCCTCTCTGCTTTACCTTTGATAATCAGGGCATCAAAACCTGAGCCCTTCAGCTGGGTCCCGAAAAAAGCACCTGAATTAGAAGTGCCAAACTGACCAGTCATAGGAGATTTCGCCGAAACTTCGGTCCGCGCTGCTGTTGGAAAAGGAGTTCCTACCATAGTTCCTACTCCAAATACCAGCATGTTATCCTCACTTAAGGGATCAATTCCTGCTGGTAGTTCTTCATAAAGAACAGCAGCATTAAAGCCTATACCCCCTATATGTTTTCTAGCAAATTCAGGCGCAAGTTCCCTTATTGAAATCCTGTTCCTACTTAAATCCACCTCTAGAAGCCTTCCCGCATATCCGTACATATCTCCCCAACCCCTCTTTCATAGCATACACAGTCTCATTTACGCCGCCCGTTCTGCACACGAATATTTAACTTTTGTATTAATCCCCCTGCGCTAACCTTAAGCCTTCATCCCCTTAAGCTTGCAGTTATCAATATTAAGTAAGGAGAATGAAGGCTTAAGAAGCAATTTCCCCATTAATTCACTTCAATGCTGTAGCAGGTTAAACTTACGGATTATAAAATCGGCAATTTCTTCTTCCTGGCCAAAATAAAAAACAGGGAGAGAACTGTCCAGATCAAAGTCAGCCACCCGAGCTATAACGTCTTTTAAGGCCAAGGTATCAGTGCTTATCTGAGCTCGAAGCACCTCAATTTTGGGATATGACTCCCTCTTATAGCCCTCTGCAACAACAAGGTCAACTTCTGAGGAAACTTCGGCACAAATTTCTTTCAGGCTTTTTTCCTGTTCCTGCCTGCGGTACAGCAGGGATACCCCAGGAGAAGATGCATATACAAGTGCAGCCCCGGCATTATATAAACGTCCGGAATCACTGCCAGTTTCCAAATGCAAACCGCGAGCAGCGTGTTTTATTACTGCAGTTTTAACTCCCTTCTGTCCCAGCTTCTCGATTACTCCTGTAAGCAAGGTAGTTTTGCCCGCATTGTGCTGTCCTACAAAACAAATTACTGGAATCACATGCCCACCCGCTTTACTAAGTTCTTGGCTATTATTCCAGACCGGCTCAGGATCTCTTCCTCATCAATAGTTTTTACCTTTCTATCCTCCATAACTATATTCCCGTCAATTATTACTGTGTCTACATCACCTGCTTTAGCTGAATACACTATATTGGCCAAAATATCATGACATGGGGTCATATGCGCCCCCTTGAGATTTATCAATATCATATCAGCTTTAAATTCAGGGGCTAGTTGTCCTATTTTGCCTTCTAAACCTAAGACCTTCGCCCCATTAGCCGTAGCCATTTCCAGTACCTGATAAGCTGGCAAAACAGTGGGGTCCATTTTGCTGACTTTGTGGAGTAGGGCACATGTGCGCATTTCCTGTATCATGTCAAGGTCGTTATTGCTGGAAGCACCATCGGTACCCAATGCAACTCGCAGTCCAGCCTCCAGCATATCGGGAACCGGAGCAACTCCGCTCGCCAGCTTCATATTGCTCTCCGGATTATGAGCAACCCCTACATTATGCTTCTTCAAAATTTCTATATCCCTGTCACTGAGATGCACACAATGAGCCGCAAGAGTTCCGCACTGCAATATCCCAACATCTTCCAAGTACTCTACCGGCGTTTTGCCGTACTGGTTAATGAAATCTTCAAATTCTTTCCTGGTTTCGGAAACATGGATATGTATTCCTACTTGAAGATCACCTGCAATTTTCGCCACCTGCTGCAAATAACCAGGAGGACAGGTATAAGGAGCATGCGGTCCCAACATGCATAAAATCCGCTCGTTAGCAGCTTTATGCCACCGAGCTACCAGTTCTTCACTCTCAATTATAGCCTTTTCGCTATCGGGTCCGACACCTATCATTCCCCTGGCAAGAACGCCCCTCATGCCTGACTCCTTCACTGCCCTTGCCACTTGTTCCATGGAAAAATACATATCCGCAAAAGTTGTAGTCCCGGATTTTATCATCTCCACGACAGCCAGCATCGTACCCCAGTAAATATCTTCACTGGTGAGCTTGGCTTCCAAAGGCCAAATCTTGGTTTCCAGCCACTCCATTAAGGGCAGGTCGTCAGCATAACCCCGTAAAAGAGTCATAGCCGCATGGGTATGGGTATTGATAAGACCCGGAAGGACAGCCTTGTCAGTGCCATCAATGACTTTGTCATAAGCATCATCGGGAGGCATGCCCCCGCCCAGCTCTTTTATGAGATTGCCCTCAATCACCAGATAGCCCTTTTCTATAAGAGAATCGGGCCCGGTTACGGGAACAACCGCAACATTATTTAATAATATCTTCATAGTTTCTCCCCCTCCTATCCTCTAAGGTAAAGCAGACACCTGCTAGACCTTCAACCCCGGCAAAGAAGTAAATTAAACATAAGCCATCACTGTCCAGTGCCAAATCCTGTTTTTGCGCTACTTCTTACGCTTCTGCCCATAATGTTTAAAACCCCGGTTTAGAAGCTCAACGTCTTCAGGAGCAAGAGCCTTGGCAGCCCCCAAAGCCTTCGCATATATAGCTATCATGGCAGTCTTTTCCGCTATCTGGCACACTCTAAGAGCAGAAGCAGTATCTTCACCTAGCCCAATCAAACCGTGATTAGCTAGTAAGATGGCTATTTTTTCTTCACCAAGAGCCTGAACCACATTTTTAGCCAGCTGTTTTGAGCCACAGGGAGCATAGGCAGCAATACCTACTTCATGCCCAATTACCTGGGCAGTTTCCTCAAGAATAACAGGAATATGCTGGCCGGCCACCGCAAATGCTGTCGCCCAGGGACTGTGAACGTGAACAACAGCACTGATATCCGGGCGTTTTCTATATATTTCTAGATGTAGGGGAGTTTCTACCGATGGTTTGAATTCCCCTTCCACAACATTACGCTCCCAATCAACTACTATCATATCCTCGACAGTAAGCGTTTCATAGTCCATCCCGCTCGGGGTGATCACCATATAAGGTTCACCCTCTACCCGGGCGCTCACGTTCCCCCATGTCCCTATAACAAGCCCCGTTTCAAATATATCCTTGGCAGTCTGCAATACCGCTCTGCGTTCTTGCCAGTACCTCATAAACATCACCTTCCTTTGACAACCGCTTTCAGCGTTTCAGCAAACGGTTCCCTCATCACGCCCTTTTCAGTTATGATCCCGCTGATTAACTTATGAGGTGTAACATCGAAGGCGGGGTTGAATGCTCTGACCTCAGGAACAGTAAGATGAAGTCCCCTGATCTGGCGCACTTCGTCCTGGCTGCGTTTTTCGATGGGGATTTCACTGCCTGATGCAGTATCCAAGTCCACAGTAGATAGGGGAGCTGCAACGTAGAAGGGAATACTATGGTACGCGGCAAGAACTGCGAGGGAATAAGTGCCTATTTTATTAGCTGTATCACCATTGGCAGCTATCCTGTCTGCACCTGTTATTACCGCATCCACTTCTCCCAATTCCATTATATACCCCGCAGTGCTATCTGTAATAAGAGTAACAGGAATATTATCCTGCAGCAGTTCCCAAACTGTTAGACGGGCTCCTTGTAATACCGGCCTGGTTTCACACGCCCAAACTTTAGCTATTTTACCTTTCTTAAATGCTGACCTGACAACCCCCAAAGCTGTACCATAACCGCAAGTAGCGAGGGCACCGGCATTGCATATAGTCATAACCCGGCAATTTTCTCCCAGAAGTTCCTGCCCATGTTCTCCTATGGCCATGTTGGTCTTTATGTCCTCGGAATGCATCTTTTCAGCCTCATCTGCCAAATGCCGAGCAATTTCCCTGGTATCTAGAGAAGCATTTTCTTTATAAATCCTTTCCATCCTGGCAAGAGCCCAGAACAGGTTGACAGCCGTCGGTCGGGTAGAGGCCAGATGTTCCTTTACCTGGCAGAAAAATGAGTCTAAGCCCTCTCTAGGCCCATCAAAGTTGTTAACAGCCATCGCCAGCCCAAAAGCAGCCGTAACCCCAATTAAAGGGGCGCCCCTCACCTTCATAAATTTAATAGCATCAGCGACTTCAAAAGGCGTTTTACACGTGATATATACTACCTGATCCGGCAGCTGACTTTGATCAAGTATTTTCACTTGATTGCCTTGAAAAACCACAGTGTTTATCATTTTTTATACCCCGATTTCATCCAGTATTTTGGCACAATCACATTTTTTTTCTTCAGGAATGTATTTTAAACTAGCCATTATCAAACGCCTCACTGACTTTATGCTTTTTTTCATCACTTCCAAAACTTCAGCATGGGTTAAAATGTTAGGTGATATTCCAGCGGCATAATTTGTCACAATACAAACATTAGCATAACAGATCCCCAGCTCTCGAGCCAAGCAAACTTCTGGGACACTGGTCATCCCTACTAAATGCCCCCCCATCCGCTTGAACATAGCTATTTCCGCTGCCGTTTCAAAACGCGGACCTTCAGTGCACACATATACCCCGCCGTTATGCATAATAAGACCTTCTTCCTCCCCAACCTGCATTAACACATCGCGAAGCTGGGGACAGTAAGGAACAGTCATATCGCAGTGCACCACTCCTCGTTTGCCACCTTCATAAAATGTATTTTTGCGTGTTTTCGTAAAATCCAAAAACTGGTCGGCCAGGACATACTGCCCCGGCTTGAAATCCCCGTGCAAAGAACCTACAGCTGCAGTAGCCAAAATACGTTTTACCCCGATCATGTTCAATGCCATAATATTAGCCCGGTAATTAATCAGATGAGGCGGAACACTGTGTTTCCTGCCATGCCTGGGTATAAAAGCAACCTCAACATCTTCATACTTTCCAACAGTTATCTCAACACTTCCATAAGGTGTATCCTGCACTATGTGGCTTATGTTTCCCAGTAAATGGGGATCATAAACACCTGTTCCTCCAATTATAGCTATTTCAGCCACTTTACCTCCCCCTTACGTTTTTATCCTTGCTTGATTTCACTGCTGAAAGTTATAATCTGCTGGTTTAAATGTATAAATATTCGTCACCAGACTTCCGCATGGGCAACAGGCTCCTACATATTTATACATTTAAACAGCCTAACTTATGGTTTTTGCAGTGGAATCTTGCTTTATTTAGTACGAAAATAACTTCCTGGGGATGAAGGCTTAAGGTTTTCCTTTTCTGCAACTTCATGCTCCAGATCAATTCACCATCTATTTTATTCTTCAAATAACGCCTGGGCAAATATCCTGGGAGAAAAATCCCGCAGATCTTCCATATCTTCCCCAATACCTGCCAGCTTCACTGGTATATCAAGTTCTTTTACTATAGCCAAAACTATACCTCCCTTGGCAGTCCCGTCTAATTTAGTCAAAACTATTCCGGTTACACCGGTAACTTCTTGAAAAATCCTGGCCTGACTTATAGCGTTTTGTCCAGTCGTGGCATCCAGAACCAGCAAAACCTCATGGGGGGCCCCAGGTACCTCTCTTTCGATAATTTTTCTAACTTTTCCTATTTCTTTCATTAAATTGGTTTTATTTTGCAGCCTGCCAGCTGTATCAATTATTAAAATATCAGCTTTTCGCGCTCTCGCAGCATTAATTGAATCAAACACTACTGCACCTGGATCAGAACCTTCCTGCTGTTTAATAAGCTCAACCCCTACCCTGTCTGCCCAGACCTGAAGCTGGTCTATAGCTGCTGCCCGAAACGTGTCGGCAGCAGCCAAAATCACCTTCTTGTTTTCCTGTTTAAACCGATAGGCCAGTTTAGCTATAGTAGTAGTCTTCCCAGAACCGTTTACCCCCACTATAAGTATTACATTGGGAGTTTCTTCCGTAATATTTAAGGGGGTGCTGTGATAATCCAGTAAATTCTTTATCTCTTCTCTAATCAGGCAAACCACTTCAGACGATTCTGTTATCTTTTGCTTTTTAGCAGCCTTTCTAATACTATCCACCAACTCCAGTGAAGTGGCAACTCCTACGTCAGCTTGAATTAAAATTTCTTCTAATTCTTCCCAAAACTCTTCGTCCAGCTTTCCCTTTCTTTTAACTAAAACATTAATTTTCTCATTTATATTTTCCCTGGTCTTACTCAAACCCTTCTTGAATTTTTCCATAAAACCCCTTTTGGCCTTAGGTTTGGCAGAAGGTGCTTCATCTCCGATAACTTCTTCCTTTACTACTGCTTCCTCAACGTTCTCCTCACCCTCTTCTGTCTGCAGCTGTTCTTCGCCGGAAAGTTCTTCCACAAGTCCTGCACGATATTTATTTTTACTTCTTTTTCCTTTAAACCTTTCAAACAGCGCCAAATCATCCCCTCCTTATTAAAAACCCTTACCCTGCCAAGCTTTTGGCCTCAGAAATGTTAATTGCGATTACTGAAGAAATGCCTTTCTCTGGCATAGTAACCCCATAAATATTCTCCCCAGCCTCAATAGCCGACTGCCTATGCGTTACAACGATAAACTGCATACGATGCGCCATACTCTTAATAAAATCAGAAAACCTTATTAAATTGGTCTCGTCCAAGGATGCATCTATTTCATCAAACAGACAAAAAGGAGTAGGCTTTAACCGCAATAATGAAAATATAAAGGCAATACAGGTTAACGCCCTTTCCCCGCCTGAAAGCAGGCTTAACGCCTGGATTTTCTTCCCGGGTATCTTTACCTCAATCTCTACTCCGGCCTCCAGAGGGTTATCTTGCGTTTCCAGCTTCAGTTGGGCCTCCCCGCCATCAAATATCTCTGTAAAAGTCCTCTTGAAACTTTCGTTTACCTGTAACAAAAAAGCATGAAATTTTTCAAGCATAATTTTTTCTGTTTCACGAAGGAGCACATCTAATGAATCCCGGGCCGCAGACAGGTCATTATACTGTCTTTGCATAAATTCGAACTTTTCTGCTATTTCATCATATTCCCGTATAGAATCCATATCTACAGGCCCCAATTCTGCTATATTTTTCTTCAAAACTTCAATCCTGTTTTTATAATATCTGATTTGGGAAACAGGACTGGCCTCTACATCTGCCTCCTCCCAAGGAATTTTAAATTTTTCCTGCCATTTGCTCTTTAACCCTCCCAGTTCAGCTTCTGCCCTGGCAATGCTTATTTCTATATTTTTAATATTAATCCCCAGTTCCGCCTTCTGCTCCCTGAGAGGTTCAATTTGGCAGCGTATAGCACTTATATTCTTCTGATATAGTTCTTCGTGAAGCTCTATTTCCGCAATTTTATCAGTGATTTCCTGTAATTCCTTCTTTTTCTCTTCAATTATACTGCTCATGCTTTTTATCTTATTCAATTCTATATCTATCTCCCGCTGTAATCGCTCTTTCAACTCACCCATTTCCTGCTTCGATTGCTCGTATGAATTTTTTACCTGCTCAAACTGTGATATGCTTTTTTTTATTTTTTCAAGTTCCCTCTCCTTCATCCTCACCTGGGCCCTGAATGCGGTAAGGCGTTCCTTTCCTACCTCATGCCTCTGAGTGATAACCCTGATTTCCTTCTCAATGGCTCCAAGTTCATTAGATACAAGTTCATTTTCCGCTTCAGCACTAACCTTTACTAACCTCAAATCCCCTATTTCCTTTTCTAATACCTGCAGCACTTCTCCCAATCGTGAAATTTCATTTAAAACCTGATTTTTCTTCTCCTCTCCGCTGCTTACATCAATATCGATAACATCCAGTTCTTTAACTATCATATCATATCTAAAAACACCCTCCATATATTTGGCCTTGAGAGCAGAAATTTTTCGGTCTAACTTCTCCAGCTGAAAACTGATATCCGACGCCCTGATTTTATTTTCCCTCAAAGCCGCTTGGTTTTGTTGCTGCAGCTTTAACAACTCTTTTTCCTTTCTTTTATTCTGAAGAGGAGTATTGCCGTGCAATCTCCTCCTTCCCCCTGTTATAGCGCCGCTGTTGTTGATTAACTCCCCCTCTAAACTTACTATACGCAGAGGATAGTCAGTGCTTTTAAATATCTTGATGCCTGTCTCAATATCTTCTACTATTAAAACCCTCCCCAAAAGATACTCAACCGCTGCCTCAAATTCCGGTTTAAAGTCTACCATCCGGGACCCCAAACCCAATACTCCCTTTCTCAGGGAAAGTTCTCGAATCATATAGGAAGGCATCTTTTTGGCCCTTAAAATATCTAGGGGGAGAAACGTAATCCTGCCTAATTTACGCCGCTTTAAAAGTTGAATAACTTCCCGCGCACAGTCCACACTTTCTGTAACAATGTTCTCCAACCCTTTTCCGGCAGCAACTTCTACCGCCAGTTCCACTCCCCGAGGAACACTGATTATCTCCCCCATTACCCCCAAAATACCTGCTATTTCACCTCTACGAGCTATTTCCAGCACCGACTTGACGCCCTCCGAATATCCTTCCAGATTTTTCCTCATGCCTTGTAGAGATGCGAGACTGTTCTTTATTTTTACAGCTTCCCGGCTAAGCTCCTCATACTCTTTTCCTATACCTTGTAATGTTTTTAAATAATTATTTTTTTGTTCAGCCAGGCTGTCTAGAACCGGCTTTATTTTATCTAGCCTCTGCTTCTGCTCCCGCGCCTTCTCTTTAAGCTCTGCCTGTCTCTTGTTTTGGGTTTCCAGCCTATTCCCCAGTTCCTGCATATGCATTTCCAATCTTTCCTTTTTATCTTTAGCCTTTTTCAACCTATCTTCTCTCTCAGCAATCTCGTTTTTTGTCATGCTCAACTGCCTGGTTCTATCGAAAACCTCGACCTTTTGTTTCTCAAACAGATCCAGCCGTGCCTGTAAAAAAGATTCCATTTCCGCAATTTCAGCGGCAAGTTTTTCGCATTCTTCCAATCCTTCAAGGTATTTTCTCTCCTCTTTTTGGTAATCACCAATGCTCGATTCAAGACTGCACTTGATTTTTTCCAACATAGAGGAATATTTAACCCAATCTGCTTCAGCTGTTTCTAACCTCTCTTCGCTATTCTTTATCCTTTCTTTACTGAGTAATATTTCATTTTGCAGTTTGTTCAACTGAGAATCAATAGTATATTTTTGGTCCCTCAATTTATTTTTCCGGCTGTATTCAGCAGCAAAAATCTCTTCTTCCTGCATGAGCTTTTTTCCCCAAAAATCAATTTTTGCCGTCAGATCTTCCAGCCGTCGTTTTTTTAAAATAAGATCTTCGTTCTTTTGTTTTAGACTTCTCTGAGTTTTATCCAGTTCAAAAAAAAGAACCTTTTTTTCAAGTTCCCTGCATTCTTCCGAAATTTGCAGGTAATACCGGGCTTTTTCTGCCTTTTTCTGTATCTCATCTTTACGCTGCCGTAGTTCTCCCACAACGTCTCCCAATCTTAACAGATCGTTGCTGGAACCAGCGATCCTGCGCTTGACTTCATCACGCTGCTGCCTGTATTTAATTATGCCTGAAGCCTCTTCTAAAATTAGCCTCCTATCTATCGGCTGTCCGTTTAAAACTTGTTCGAGTTCCCCCTGCCCTATAATTGAATATCCTCTTTTCCCCAAACCCGTCCCGCTAAAAATATCAGCTATATCCCTCATGCGCACCCGGGACTTATTCAGGTAAAATTCACTTTCACCAGAGCGGAAAATCTTGCGTCCCACCGTAACCTCACTGTAATCAATCGGCAGGATGTGGTCGCCGTTATCCAGCGTCATCTCCACATAAGCCATTCCCAAGGCCTTTCTGCTGTCAGTACCATTAAAAATAACATCTTCATTTTTAAGACCCCTTAAGTTTCTCACATTTGACTCGCCCAAAGCCCACCGTATCGCATCAACCAAGTTGCTTTTACCGCAGCCGTTGGGCCCAATAATGATGTTGGTTCCCGGCGAAAAATTTATTTCAACAGTATCAACAAACGATTTAAAGCCCCTTATCCCCAATCTCTTAAGGTACAAACCAGCACCCCCCATATCGGCAAACACTGCAACCGGCTGATGTTGTTAGAAGGATAAAAAACCCATTGCCGAACAAAAATAGAATTGATTTCACTGCAGAATCAAAATTATATTATGTTCACATCACCGGTGCTTATTTTCTCTATTTTACCGCCGGTATCTACCAGCAAATTACCTGTTTCATCTATATCTACATTAACACCCGCAACCAACCTGTCTCCCTGTTTAACTTTTATTTCATTTCCCAGGTGTAAACAATATGCTTTAAACTCTTCCAAAATATTAACAAATCCCTGGTCAACAAATTTATAATAGTATCTTTCTACAGACTGGAGAACCCTGACAAACACATCAGTGTTATTGAGGTTTTTAGAACAATAATTGGAAAGCGAGGCAGCATTTTTACCATTTTCTAGCGATAGCTCACCTTTACCAATATTTACATTTATACCTATGCCGACTATTACATAACGAGCACTGTCAATTTCACCGCTCGACTCAAGTAAAATGCCGGCAACTTTTTTTCCCCCGATATAAATATCATTGGGCCATTTAATTTTACAAGGCATTGATACAAAATCCTCTAGAGCTCGAGCAACTGCTAAGGCAAATACCAGAGATAACAGTGCTATCTGCGGCAGTGGCAGAACAGGACATAACAGAAAAGAAAACCATAATCCACCCCAAGGAGATTCCCAATTCCTTCCCAGACGTCCTTTTCCTTCCTCCTGGAACCCTGCAACAATTACCGTTCCTTCCTGAAACTGTTTGTCTTGCAGGCGGCGTTTAATTACCTCGTTGGTAGAATCCACCCGAGGGAAAAATTCTACTTCTCGGCCTATCAAACGATTGCGGGTCCTTTTCATAATTTCATCAGGTATTATAATGCTGTCAACATCGCGTAAACTGTACCCCCTGCCGCTGATTCCGGCAATATCATATCCATATTCTTTTAAGGCTTTTATATGCTTCCAAACAGCGACCCGACTGATACCCATAGATGCAGCCAGCTTGCTCCCGGAAATAAATTGCCCGCGGCGTTTCCATAATTCTGCAAGTATCAGTTTATGCATAAACATTACCTTCCTTGCTAATCAATTATGATTTCACTGCTGAAAGTTATAATCTGCTTGTTTAAATGTATAAATATTCGTCGCCAGACTTCCGCATGGGCAACACCATCCGCTTGTCTCGCGACGAAAGGGGTACCGGGCTAATTCGCATCCATGCT
>JACIYB010000040.1 GCA_014360155.1 Syntrophomonadaceae bacterium | reverse complement strand
AAACAATAATCATACCGTTGTAGAATGAAGCCTCACCAGCAACCAACATTAGGAAACTCTTGGCTGCAAGCATTACTGCAACAGCCAGCAAAGGAAGGCTCCACCAGGTTTTTTCAGATGGTATAGCAATATAATTTATAACCCCTGCCATGATAAATAAGGCCAGCAGGTTTACCCAAAAGGCAAATCCATTCAAAACTGTGGCAAAACCCACGGCAGCAAAAAGGAACAACAAGGGTACTCGACCTTTTTCCCGATAGCCGAAAGCTGCCATATGAGCAAAAACAAAGGGCAGCAGTTCACCCAGTACAAATGCCCTGGCCATTATCAAAGATAATCCGCCCAGCAACAAGTTTTCACTTGTAATGACAGCCTTTACGGAATTTAGCAGCCTGCTGTTGAGCACATCTCCCCAGTTCAATTCCCATTTGAGATTTCGCCTCTTACTCTGCTGCTTGCCAATACCCGGTTCAGATACTCTCCGATAAGGGTAGACCTCAAGTTTGTCTAGCATTATTCATTCCCCCACGTTTCCGAAATCTTGTCCACCAATTATAGCAGGTTTATTTGGAAAAATTTGTAAATTAGGGTGGGGTACTGATTTTTTTATTCATACAAATCTCAAATTTTAAATAGAAGAGTAAACACATTCTGTAATTGTTCAACAAAAATTTGATTTCACCGCTACTGCCCACCATCTTTTGCAACAGCCGGCTTCTCCTGCAGCTGCCAGACTATCCCCTCCAAGAGGTCACTATCGCTTACGGTTATTTCCTTTTTGCCGAGAGCATCCATTATTGCCACAAGTATCAGAATCCCTTGCAGAATAATATCTGCCCTTTCCGGCTGCAGCCCCGGCAGTTCTCTCCTCCGGACCAATGGCATGTTCTCCAGCATACTGTAAATAGCCGCAATCTCTTCCCGAGTCAACACCTGTCCATGCACTAAATCAGAACGGTATTCCTGCAACGATTTTTTTATGGCCACTAGGCTGGTAGCCGTTCCTCCAACAAAAACCAGGGGGTTCCGAGTAAATCTTTCCCTATTTTTGGAAATTTTCGCAACCGCATTTTCTATCTGGCCCGGGGACATGTTGCTTTCAGTAGCTTTAACAGCACCTATCGGGAGAGATATTAAGAATTGTTCTCCATTTCTCAATATTAACTCAGTACTCCCGCCTCCAAGGTCCGCTACCAGAGGGGGAGCTTTAAGATCAAGTCCTCTCTTGACACCCCAGTAACTCAACCACGCCTCTTCTTCTCCGCTTATTATCTTTACCAATAAGCCGCAGCGATTTTCTGCTAAACTCAAAAATTCATCCCGGTTTGAAGCTTCACGAATTGCGCTCGTTGCCACTGCCTGGTAAATTTTTACCTCATATTTGTCGACAATTGATTTAAACTCCTGGAGACAGCAAACGGCCCTTTTTACAGCCCCAAAACTGATCTCCCCGCTGGCCTCTAGTCCCTCTCCCAGCCGGGTAGTCTTGATCTTTTTGCAGAGCGGAAACAGCCTTCCTTCTCTTATCTCCGCTATTAACAGACGGCAGGAATTAGTCCCAATATCTATTGCAGCATACCTCATAACGCGAATACCTCCCAATTAAAAAAGCACCCTTGATTAAGAGTGCTCTTAAATCCAAACCTTATCCTTGTTAAATTAATTGTGCCGATTTCTCCTCTTTGATTCAAACTTGTTTTTGAGCGGCTGCATTCTTTCGTCGCTTTCTTTTAAAAATTTGGCTATTTTATCATCGAGGCTGAGTGCCTCTTCACTGCCTTTGTACAGTCTGCTCTTGCTCTCCCTGTTGTCTGAAGGCCCAGCATCTCGTCCGCCCCTTGCCTCATTTCTGCCTGACTTTCTTGCAACAGGCTCTTTTTTATCATTTAATAATGCCTGTTTAATCGACAACCCGATTTTCCCTTCAGAAACGTTCAGTACTTTAACCCTTACGCTCTCTCCCTCCTGGATAAAATCTCTCACGTTTTTAACATAGGTGTCTGCGATTTCGGAAATGTGGACGAGGCCAACTGCCCCGCCCGGCAGTTCTACAAATGCCCCAAATTTAGTAACACCCTGCACCTTGCCTTCCACAATAACACCAGGTACGATATTTTTTTGTTCTGTTAGCATATAGCTTTAGATCCCCCTAAGTTCTAATTAACCGCCCATATCCGGAGGGCACAGCCGTCGATGAAAGCAACTTAGAGAACGAAGGCCTAATATCGCTCGGGTCCGGTCTTATCTTTTGCTTATAAGCTTAAGGAACAAAGTACTGGAGGTTCTGATATAAAGTGTACATTTTACATCGCTTTCTAGCCGCCTTTATCCCCTGTGCTAACCTCAAGCCTTCATCCCCAAGAAGTTTCTTCGCATTAACCTAATTGTAATAAAAGCTGGCATAGTAGTCAATAACGCACTTCATATCTCGGTAATGAAAAAGGGAGCTAATCGCCTATAACCTGTATTATATTTTTCTCCCCTTCTTTTACCATCCCCAGTTTTTCTCGAGCTATTTTTTCAACTGCTGCAAGAGAATCAGCTTCCTCCAATTCCTGGGTAAGCCGCTCTTTTTTTTCCTCCAGTTCCGCCTTTTGCTGCTCCAACTCACGCACCCGGCCGGTCAGCTCTAAAATTACCTTCGCTCTTGGAATCAAAGTAAATACGAGTAAAGCACATATTATGCCCAGCAGAAACATTTTAAGAGATGCCCGGCGCCCCTTTCTATCGCTCATCATTGTCGCCCTCCTCCCCAAACATCCCCAATATATCCCCAGGGAGAACTATAACCACTTCATAACCCTTCGAACGAGCCCGGTTATACAGTGTCGCAACAGTACTGGCGCTTATTTTGAGAATCCTGGCTATCTCATCGGTGCTTTTTCCCGTTTCTTTGAGCACTACTACTTGTCTTTCTCTGAAACTGAGCTTTTCTGCTCCCCGAATCTCTATCTTCATATTAAAAGCACTCTATCCACATTTTTTCCACATATTGTGGACAAATTTAGTATATTATTTTCGAGGAGCAGAAGAAAATTCCTGCTGCCAGAATATTTTTCTTTAATTATTTAAAGTTTTTCCCTGCCTCTTATCCCGGAACACCGCCGCCATTTAGCGGGGGATCATCTGACGGGGGAGTTTTATGCTTTGCAATCGCCTTTATCCGGTGTAAACAGCATAAAGCACCTTTTTCTATTCCTCTTATAAGGTTAGAAAACGTATTTACAGTAACCCGGGCAGCAGGAGAAAGAAGTATCTCCAACCTGCTGGCAAAATAATGATAATAGACAAAGATCCCGGTCATTAACGCAATTAAAACGTATACCCGCATCTCCCCCTGGTTTATAAACAGCATGGAAATAAACACGGCGATCACAATTATTATCCACAGTGCGAAGTCAAGAATATACAGCCAATATTTTCTTATTCCAGCCCTGTCGACCATCAAGCTATAGTAGTGAAATATTATCCCTGTGAAAATCCCCAGTATTAAAGTCAGTGCAAAGGCCTTAATCTGGGCAAACAGCCCCAGCAAATAATTCCCCCCTCCTTACTGACTGCCGCTATTTCAATAAGCGGCTTAAAATGTTTTTGCCCCTGGTCTTAATATCCGGTCCTTGATTTTTATATTCCAGGCTGGTTATATTTCCTTCTATGGCCACCTTGCCCTCATCTAAATTTAGCATAATGATGTGGAGCTCCTGCCCCAGAACACAGAGATGCCCGAGGCCTGTTTCAAGTACTATTTCTTCCTCATCAAAGCTGTTCACATTGTTAACTCCTGTAAGTTCCAGCTTTCTTCGTTCAGCAAGCTTGAGAGAATGTTCCGCCATTCGATTCGCCCCCTTATCCTTTTTGGAAAGATATAAGCTTTTATAAATAAAAATATGCCGGGAGCATGCAAATTTATTCCTATTTTTCCTATGATAATCAGATAAAGACATTGGCAATACCCAAAGCCTACTTTGTCCCGCCGGCAGCTTGCAAAGCACATTTTGCCTCTTACGCTTTCCGCTTCATTTCCTAACCGGGGCAGAAATAAAAAACGGGGAAGCTTTAAGTTTAAGTCTAAACTTAAAGCTTCCCCGCAAAAGCCGCTTTTAATATTGCACCTGGAGTTATTCGATTATTCTGTACAGGTTTTTGGCCTCATCTGCTTTGATATTTTCCTTAATATCGAGAACTTCTATGACCGTTTTTTTATTCCCTATGTCCAGCTCTATAATATCTCCTTTTTTTACCTCGCTTGATGGCTTCGCTGTCCTGCCATTCAGTTTAACCCGCTCGCTTCCCACAAAGTCTTTGGCAACTGAACGCCTTTTAATTATTCGCGATATTTTAAGGAATTTATCCAGCCTCATCCTAAGATAATGCTTCTTTCAATGTTTTCCCGGCCTTAAATGCAGGAACCCGAGCAGCAGGAATGTCGATCTCATCTCCAGTTTGCGGATTCCTCCCTTTCCTAGCCTGTCTTTCTCTAACTTCAAATGTTCCAAAACCTATCAACTGCACTTTTTCCCCCGCTTTTAAAGATTCTTCTACAGTCTGCAGGAAAGCGTTAACCGTTTTTTCCACATCTTTTTTAGTCATGCCGAGCTTAACCGCAACTTCTTCTACCAATTCCGTTTTATTCAAAAACATCCCTCCTTATTGTACTGGTATAACATGGCTATTCGCTTTTTTAAAAGATTTTCCTGCTTTCCCAGTAAAAAACTCAAAACGAAAATTTCCTCCAGCATTTATTGGAATTAAATCCCGCTATCCTTAGCTTGTTCCCACATGCGGTCCAGCTCCTCTAAAGTCATGTCTGCGAATTTTTTGCCTCTTTTCTTCAACTGCTCTTCTATGTAGTTAAAGCGACGCGTGAATTTATCGTTACATGCCTGCAGCGCTTCTTCCGGATCCACATTTTTCATCCGGGCCACATTAACCAGAGCAAAGAAAATATCACCTATCTCCTCCTTTATCTCTGCCTCATCAACCGCCCGGCTAAGCTCGTCCACCTCTTCTTTGAATTTTTCCACTGCCCCCTTCACTTCAGGCCAGTCGAAGCCAACCCGGGCAGCCTTCTCCTGCACCTTCATAGCCCGCATCAATGCCGGCAGCATAACAGGAATACCTTCCAGTACACGCTTCTTGCCTTCCTTTTCTTTGAAGCCTTCCCAGTTATCCATTACCTCCCCGCTGGTCTTAAGGTTCATATCCCCGAATACGTGCGGATGGCGCTTGACCATTTTCCGGCTTACTGCTTGGGCAACATCAGCAAAAGTGAACTGCCCCTCATTCTCTGCCAATGCGCAATGGAAGACAACCTGCAGTAATAAGTCTCCCAATTCCTCCTTAAGTTTATTCATGTCTCCTTCTTTAATAGCCTCAATAACTTCATAACTCTCCTCTATGAGATACCGAACCAGGGTTTCATGGGTCTGCTCTCGATCCCAAGGACACCCGCCGGGGCCAAGAAGCCTGTCCATAATTTCGATAAGTTCGTCTACCGCTTTGCCTCCACTATTCATAATCTCACTCCAGCCCGCAAGTTTTTTTAAAGGAAACATCATTTCCCCGCCTGAGAACAGTTAAAGCCCTACATGCCTTTTAAGAGCTTTTTTATCAGCTTAAGATCGAGTTCCCGCACCAATAACAATAATAATCCATAAATCCCTACTCCCACAATAATAGCCAGCAAAGTGCAGACATGAGAATTAATATCTGCCCCCGCCAGAACCTGATAAGAAACCTTCACCCCTACAGCCATCGCAGCTGTGACCAAAGCAATTTTAAACAGCCTGCCGCTTTCGTATTCGACTCCAGTCAGCTTTTTTAAATAAATGATGTTTAAACAAGCCCCCATTAAAAAGGCCAAAACAGTACCGACAGCGGCCCCTTTAACATTCAATGCCGGCACACTCGTAAGGGTATAATTGAAAATAACCTTTAATACCCCGGTAACCACCAGGTTGCGCATAGCTATTTCTGGGCGCCCTATCCCCTGCAACCCGGCACTGGAAATCTGAAAACCTGCCAGAACAATACAGGAAAACGCCAGCGGTTCTAAAGGAATGCCTGCTTCAGCGGTAGCATAGAGAAGATCACATATCTGGAAAGCCAATATATATAAGCCTGCAGCACAGGGAAAGGATATCATGGCTCCCGCTCGAAAACCGTTATTTAAACGCTGGTTCAGGAGCCCGCCGTTATTCAAAGCCAGAGCCTCAGAAACAGCAGGCACCAGGCTGGTCGCTATGGCAATGGTAAATATGGTTGGCAGGCTGATGAGTACCGCTGCCATTCCTGCCAGCTGCCCGTACAGCTCAGTAGCATGGGAAGTAGTATAGCCTATAGCCATTAAGCGCCCCGGGACAATAACTGCATCCAGCATCTGTACCAAAGGCAAAACTACAGCTCCAAACGATACCGGTACAGCTAACCGCACCATCTCCCGGGCCAGATCCAGCGACCCGGTCCCTGTGTATTTGAGTTCTTTTCCCGATTTGCCCTCAGCCTTTTTCGAACAGAAGTAATAGATACCAAGAACTGCAAGCCCTGCTATACCCCCAACCACAGCTCCAAAGGTCGCACCTGCAGCAGCGTATTCCAGGCCCCGGGGGAAAAGCATGAAAGCCAAGATTAATACCGCCGTCACCCGGAACAGTTGCTCGATAACCTGTGAAACTGCCGTAGGCACCATAGACTGGTGACCCTGGAAGTAACCGCGGAAAACTGCCATCATCCCTGCAAAGAATATTGCCGGCGCTACAGCAAAAATGGGATAATACGCCCGGGAATCCTTTAAGATATAATCAGCGATAAACTGGGCTGACTGCATGACTATCAATGTTAAAACCAAGCCCAGAACGAAAAGTATTAACAACGATACCCGGAATATTTTCCTGCTGTCGCCTGTATAGCCTTCTGTTTCTTTGCGGGAAACAAGAACAGAAATGGCAACCGGTACCCCCGCCGTAGCCAAAGCCAGGATGGTCGTATAAATCGGGTAAGCCATCTGGTAAAGCCCCATGCCTTCTCCACCGAGAAGCCGCGCCAGCGGTATCCGGTACACAGCCCCCAGTATTTTGCTAATAGCCCCGGCAATGCTCAAGACCAGGGCGCCTTTGAGGAAGTGCTGCTTTTCTCCCATTTTTCTCCTCCCCGTTATCATGAGATCTATTATATCACAGCGAAGGGGCGAACTGCTAAACATAATACGCAGGAAGTAAAACGGGAAACGTAAGACGGGGGACGTTAGACGTGAAACGGGAAACGTGAGACGTGAAACGGAAAACGTTAGACGTAAGATGTAAAACGTTAACAAGTGAAAGTGCTTTTGCTCTCCCCCCTCCACCATCTCCTGCAGCCATGCCCTCCTGGGGATGAAGGCTTAAGCAGTAAACTTCTAATGAAAGCCGCCTTACGTTTAACGTTTCACACTTCACGTCCTGCCTCTTGTATCCGGCGTCTCCCCTTTCCCGCACACAAAAAAGCGGTCTTATCTTATAAATATATAGAGAACAAGACCGCTTTTGTTACCGGCACAATTACTGCTCCATTTGTTTGGCCAAAAATCCCGCCGCTGTCTCCGCCAGTTTTATTTCCATATCCCCCAGCCTCACCCCCGGCTCCCTGCTAACAATTATTACTGCTCCAATAGGATCTCCTTGGCTGATAATCGGAGCTATTACCTGCGATTTAATGGTATATTCCCGATCATCAGTCTGTATTATGTGCAGGCTTTCATCATCTGTTGCTTCGATGTCATTCATCACCAGAGTGGTCCTCTCTTCCAGGGCCCTTTCAACTGCGTTTCCTATCGGTTTGTTTAGAAACTCCCTCTTGTTGGCCCCGGCTACAGAAACAATTACATCACGGTCGGCAATAAGCGAAATATGTCCAATAGTTTCATGTAAAGAGTCCGCATATTCTTTAGCAAAATCTCCCAGTTCCCCTATGGGAGAATATTTCTTTAAAATGACTTCACCTTCGCGGTCAACAAAAATCTCCAGAGGGTCGCCCTCACGAATACGTAGAGTTCTGCGTATTTCCTTGGGAATAACAACCCTGCCCAGGTCATCTATCCGTCGAACAATCCCTGTTGCTTTCAATTTTTTATTATCCCTCCTTTTTAAAAATAAAAATTTTGTTTCCTTTCTTAGTGATAGTATATAACTCAAAATCCCCTTTTATTCACTTTTTACCATTAACCTTAAGAATTTTTTTGTTTTTATTAACAATCCATGTCCAGAGGGCACAATCACTGATGAAAATAGATTAGGGGATGAAGGCTTAAGGTTAAGACCGGACCCGAGCGTCCTTAAGCCTCAAAAAGCCGTTTTTGCATTGACAAAACTGGGTTCGCTAATCTTTGAAACCGCAAGCAAGCGGGCTTAGCCCGCACAGCCACGGCTCACTCCGCGAAAAGCAGGCAGGTTTTTTTCTTGATATTTTGTTATAAAAAAAAGAATAAAGAGCAAACTTATTACAAAATAGAATTTAAAGCGTTTGTCTGTAAAAAAATAGCAGAATATCCGCCTTTGATTCGAGGATTAAAATTAAAATGCAATTTCGCTATAAAAACCTTGAGCTATCCTGTTTAAATGCATAAATGCGCAGAAGCCTGTTGACGAGGCACAGAAACCCGCCTGGCGAAAGCGAAGTAACGGATATTTATACATTTGAAGCAGCAGAAAATAATTCTCAGCAATGGAATCAAATCTATATTTCGGGTGTTTTTTATGCGCTATCTCAAAAAGAAAAAAGAGAATACAGGTGAAAATCTGCAGCAGGGAATAAGATTTGCGCCTTTATCAGCTGACCTGCAGGACAACACCGCTAAGCTCAGGGACCTGCTTACCGGCTGTTCCGATTTGGTTATGAGAGAATTTGCCTTCGGCCGGCAGCAGGAAACCAGGTGCCTCCTGCTCTACTTCGACGGGCTCGTTGACAGGCCTGAAATCGAGGAAAACCTGCTGCGGCCTCTGCTGCTCGAACTCAATATGCTGGAAGAGGATAAAAAAACCGAGGGGCAGGAAGACCTTGTAAAACAGGTGCAGGAACGCATACTGGCCATGGCGGAGTTAAAAACCATAGAGACACTGGAAGAAGTATGCCACCACATCAGTTCAGGAGACACCGTACTCCTGATAGACGGTCACAATAGAGGGCTGGTAGCCGGAACCCGCTTCTGGCAGAGCCGGCCCATACAGCTTCCGGAAAACGAGTCGGTGATACAGGGGCCCAAGGAAGGGTTCTCCGAGACCCTGCGCTTTAACACCGCCCTCCTGAGGAGGAGGATAAAATCGACCCAGTTTAAAATAGAAACCATGGTTTTGGGAAAAATGACCAAAACCGATGTGGTGATATGCTATATAGAAGATATTGCCCCCCCTAACCTGATAGAAGAAATTAAGAGGAGACTCTCTAAAATAGAGATCGACGGCGTTCTGGACCCCGGCTACTTGGAAGAGTTCTTGGAAGACACGAAATGGACCATCTTCGGCCAGGCTGAGTATACGGAAAAACCCGACCGGGTCTGCGGGCACCTCCTGGAAGGGAGAGTATGCGTAATGGCAGACGGTTCTCCTATGGCCCTGATAGTCCCCGTCTCTTTTCCCCAGTTCCTCTTAGCAGGTGAGGACTATTACCAGCGCTATGTGCCGGCGACGATTTACAGGATAATGCGCTTCTGCGCCTTCGGGGTCGCCCTGCTCCTGCCGTCGCTGTATGTAGCAGTCATTTCCTACCACCAGGAAATGATCCCCATCGCCCTGTACTTGACTATTGCGGCTTCCCGTGAAGGCGTCCCTTTCCCCGCTTTTGTGGAAGCCTTTATAATGGAGCTTACTTTCGAACTGCTGCGGGAAGCGGGGCTGCGGCTGCCGCGTTCCATAGGTCCGGCCATAAGCATCGTAGGGGCCCTGGTAATAGGAGACGCCGCCGTCAAGGCGGGATTGGTGTCCACTCCCATGGTCGTAATAGTCGCTTTCACGGGGATCGCTTCATTTGCAATCCCGTCCTATAATGCGGGAACTTACTTCCGGATTGCCCGCTTCGGCGTCCTGCTGGCGGCTTCAGCACTCGGCTTTTTCGGAATAATAGCGGCCCTGCTCTTACTGGCCGTCAGGCTGGCGTCCCTCACCTCCCTGGGACAGCCTTACCTTTCTCCGCTGGCCCCTTTTAATCGGGCCCAGCTTTCCGACGTGCTGGTGCGCCGCCCCTGGCCCATGAGTACCAAGCGGCCTTATAAAGAGGGCATGAAAAATCAAACCCGGCTGGAAAAAGCACCGGGGGAAAACGGGGGATAAAATGCGTCGCACTGTCGTTATCATCGCCGCTGCACTGTTGCTGCTGAACAGCTTCATGCTCTGCGGGTGCTACAACCGCCTGGAAGTAAACAATTCCGTGGTGGTAACAGGATACGGGGCAGATATCAGGGAGGGAAAAAACGTATTCACAATCCAGATGGCCCTTCCCCAGGCACGCCCTGAAGGCGGGACGCCGCAGCAGCCCCAGTCACTGGTGGTATCCGAAACCGGATACGGCTGGTCCAGGACTGCGCGGAAACTGTTTCTTTCCATACCCCGCACACCCCTGTGGGCCATGGCTACGGTTTTTATAGTCGGTGAGGACCTAGCCCGTGAAAACATCGGCCTCATAACTGATTTCTGGACCCGCAACCGCTTCCTGCGCAGCAACCTGATCCTTCTGCTAGCCCGCGGCGCTTCCCCGGAAGAGGTCATGCAGGTTGACATGCCGCCCGAAAGTTACTCCGCCATAGCCCTGGAGAAAATGGTGCGAACCCAGGAAGCACAGATCGGCATCTACACCCCTGTCACCCTGGGAGATTTTCTGGAAAAATTAGCATCTCCCGCTATTGAACCGGTAATCCCCCAGGTAGTCATCAAAACGGAGGGAAAGCAAAAAAGGCTCAAACTCGAAGGATCCGCGGTGTTCAAGGGGCACAAGATGGTAGGTTCCCTCAATGAGCAGGAGACCAGGGGCCTCCGGTACATGAGCCCGTTCATGATTTCCGGAGGGCTGTTCACAGTAGCAATACTCCCAAACGGTGAACCCGGGGGCTGCTGTTACAATATCTCCGGCGAGCTCCAGGCTGAGCTGGAAAACGCGGTCACCCTGGAGCTGGTCCGCTCCCAGGCCCGAATAGAACCGGCAATAACCGGGGACAAGATAAAAATGAAAATAAAGATAGAAGCGGAAGGCAACCTCTATGAGCAGCAATCCTCCAGAGATTTTGCCTCCCAGGAGATGATAAAGAAACTGGAAGAAGCAGCGAATCAAGCAATAAAAAAAGATATTCAGGCATGTATAGGAAAGGCCCAGCTGTTAAACAGCGACATATTAGGATACGGTTCAGCAGTTTCCCATAAATTCCCCCGCGAATGGGAGAGGCTGAAAACAAACTGGTACCAGAGCTTCAGCCGGGTCCAGAGTGAAATCAGCGTAGATTTCAAGATCAGAAGATCCTACCTGGTAGACAAACCTTTTGAGATTCGCTGACACAGTATATGGCCAGAAAGTAAAGGAGGACAAGTCAAATGGTCATTACTCTTTTTGTTTTCCTGATCGCCGCAGTTGTCCTTATCGATGCCCCCGAGCTGTACAAAAAACGCATGTATAAGGAACTGGCGGTTTTCGTTTTTTTCCTCTTGATAGGACTGTACCTGGGGATGGTGCAGCTTTTCGGCTGGCCTTTTTACAACCCTGTCGTCGATATGATACCGGCGCTGGAATAGCCGGACGAGGAGGTAGAAGATGCCGCAGATAAGCAGTTTTCAAATTTTCGCCATTCTCTTCCCTACGATCACTGCCATCCCCTATATCATCAGTTCCAAAATATTGGCAGATGTCGCCGCCCAGAACAGCTGGCTGGCGGCACTGGCAGCCCTGATCCCCGGGGCACTGGCTGTATGCTCCTATCTTTTTATACTGAAAAACAGCACCAGCCCGTTTCCGGCCATGCTGGAAGAGCACTTGGGCAGCCTGCCGGGCAGGCTGCTCGGGTTCGTCTATATTTTTGTCTTTTTATTTTCAACCGCGCTGGCCTTGAGGACCTTTGTGGACTTTGCCATAAGCCACGTCATGCCCGGAATTCCCATCAGCGTCATGATATTTGTAACCCTTCTGCCCGCTTTCTGTGCTATCCGCAGCGGCCTGGAGACTTTCGCCCGGGTAGCTGAAATCGTATTGCTGATGGCCTTCCCCCTTGCCGTGCTGATACTGCTCCTCACACTGCAGCCGCAAGCAAATTTCAGCAATTTGCTCCCGGTTTACGCGGATTTTTACGATTTGGGCCGGGGCAGCCTGCAGGTTCTGTGGTTACTGGGCAGCATGGTGGTTGTTCTCACCCTAGGTTTTTATGCCGATGACCGCAGCCGGATCCCGGCGTCCGTTTTCAGTGTCCTGATATTTTCTGTATTATTCATCTCCTTCACGGCACTGATCTCCATCATAAACCTGGGACCTGCCATGAGTACAGTCAAATCTTTTCCTATTTTCTCGATGGCCCGCGCAGTCAACATAGGCGGTTTTATAAGGAATATAGAAATCATATTGATATCTATATTCGTAGCCGGGATTTTTATTCCCATAACCCTCAAATGGTTTATGGCCTGCTACACGTGCCAGCACGTTTTCCGCCTAAAAGGACACCGCTTCCTGGCACCCCCCACGGCGGTTATTATAGGATTTTTGTCTGTACTCATCAGCCCCAACATCCATGTACTGTTTGTTATCCTGAAGACTGCAGCACCTGCATTTTTCGTCTTTTTCTATGTCGTAATTCCCGTTCTCCTGGCGGGAATGCTGCTGTTTAAGTCTCTAATAATCAAAAGCAAAACCTGAAAAACGGCAGCCCATTAAAAGCCAGGACTTAATTTTTGTTTCTACTGCAAAAACCCTAAGTTAGCCTGTTTAAATGTATAAATATATAGGAGCCTGTTGACGGAGCATGGAAGCAACACCCCGCGAAGGCGAAGCAGCGAATATTTATACATTTAAACCAGCAGATTATAACTTTCAGCAGTGAAATCAATTTTTGCATTCATATCATGTCGAGCACGGTTTTCAGCGGCTCGAGTGAATTCCCCCCTCCCTGCACCAGCAATGTCGTGGGGTTTATTTTCTTTATCTTCAGGTCGCCGCTGTGAGAAGGCAGATCTTCCGGCAGCCGGCGTGCCAGCTGTATTTCTATCTGGCTGCCCTTACGCCGCAGGTTTTTTATTTCCGCATTGCGGGCCTTAATCCTCAATGCCGCTATCTGCAGGAAGTTCTCCACTGGCTGCGGTATCGCCCCGAAGCGGTCCAGCAGCTCAGCCCTGATGTCTTCAATTTCTCCTCCTTCCTGCGCCAACAGGAGCCGGCGGTAAATCCTTATCTTGGTACCTGAATCAGGTATGTAGCTGTCAGGAATATAATAGTCCACATCGACATCAAGCTGGGGACTGACCCGTTCCTGAAGCGTTTTTCCCTGCAGCCGTGCCGTCTCCTGCTCCAGCAAGCGGCAGTACATATCGAAACCTACCGCCTGTATATGCCCGTGCTGTTCGGCACCGAGTATATTTCCGGCCCCCCTTATCTCCAAATCCCGCAAGGCTATTCTCATGCCCGACCCCAGCTCGCTGAATTCCCGGATAGCATTCAGGCGTTTCTGGGCATCTTCCGTTATAACCCGGTCAGGACGGTAGGTAAGATATGCATAGGCTATACGGTTAGAACGCCCCACCCTTCCCCTAAGCTGGTACAGCTGCGCGAGCCCCATTTTATCAGCTTCATCCACAATAATAGTGTTAACATTGGGCATATCGAGCCCTGACTCAATTATAGCGGTGCATAAAAACAACTGGTATCTGCCCTGGGAAAACTCCACCATTACCCGGGCAAGCTCGTCTTCCTTCATGCGCCCGTGCCCCACGCCTATCGCAACATGAGGAAGCAGCGTTTCCAACTCTTCTTTTACCCGGTAGATGTCCTCAATCCGGTTGTGAACGAAAAAGACCTGTCCCCCGCGTTCTATCTCGTTCCTCACCGCTTCCGCTATTATCTCTTCATTATATTCCATGACATAAGTAGTAATTGGATAGCGTTCCGGGGGAGGAGTGTCTATAATGCTCAGATCCCGCAGCCCTGTCAGGGCCATGTGCAGTGTCCTGGGTATAGGAGTAGCCGAAAGGCTTATTACATCCACCAGTTCCCGGTAAGACCTTATTTTTTCTTTCTGGGCTACCCCGAAGCGGTGTTCCTCGTCAATAATCAAAAGCCCCAGGTCTCTAAACCCCACGTCCCGGGAAAGAAGGCGGTGGGTGCCTATAACAATGTCTATTACTCCCTTCTTTAAATCAGCGATTATCCGCTTTTGTTCAGATAATGTCCGAAAACGGCTCAGCACTTCTATTATAGTCGGATATCCTTCAAACCTTTGCTGGAAAGTTTGGTAATGCTGTTCAGCCAAGATGGTAGTAGGAACCAGCACTGCTGTCTGCTTCCCGTCCATAACCGCCTTAAAGGCTGCCCGCATGGCTACCTCGGTTTTCCCATAACCCACGTCACCACAGATAAGGCGGTCCATAGGGCGGTTGCTCTCCATGTCTTTCTTTACATCACTGATAGCCTTCAACTGGTCAGGGGTTTCTTCATAGGGAAAGGCGGTTTCAAACTGCTTCTGCCAGGGGGTATCCGGCGAAAAAGCGTATCCCTCACGGGCAAGCCGGCTGGCATAAATATGGAGCAGTTCTTCTGCCATCTCCTGTATCGATTCTTCTACCTTTCTTCTGGTTTTTTCCCAGGCTGTACCTCCCAGTTTGCTTAGACGCGGCTCTTTCTCGCCCGAAGCGTTATACTTGTGCAGGAAATCAAGTTTGTCTACCGGCAGGTAAAGCTTGTCACTGCCGGCATATTCAAGGAGAATATATTCCCGTGTAACCCCGTCGTTTTCTACCTGGGCAATCCCCCGAAAAACCCCTATCCCGTAATTTTCATGCACCACATAATCCCCGCGCTTCAAGTCTTCCACCAGCAGGCGTTCCTCTGTTTTTTTGCGGCGTCCAACCCTGCGTCTCGGCTCGTCCTTCCATATGTCTTTTTCTGCCACCACTGCAAGTTTTAAAGTTTGGCTGCTAAAACCTCTCTCTATTTCCAAGTCCGTAAAATCTATGCCGCCCATACGGCGATCGTGCAGTTCTTTTTTTATCTGCTCCCTTGCTTCCCTGTTCTTTACGGCCAGCCGCACAGTATATTTCTTCTCCAGCCATTCTCTGAGCCGGGAAAAAAGTATTTCCTGGCTGCCGTAGAAATGCTCCATTTCTTTCTGAGAAATGTGCTCAATGAGAGCTGTTTTTACCTGAGGAATATTGCCGGAGAAAAAAGAATGGTAAATTACTGGAAAGGACCCTGCCTGCTGCGCGATGCTCTCACGGTCCAAGAGCTCCAATGCCCTAATTTCTCGGTTCTCTTTTCGCATCTCTTTTATCAATTTCTCAAATCTTTTTGTTTCTCTGTCAAAAGCCCGGTAAAAATCACGCGGTTCATCAAAAAAAATCCTTGTGCCTTCATGCAAATAGTTAAATAGGGAGGAATCCAGTTTTTTATCGTGAAGTTCGTCTGCCGGGATTATATTAACCGCCGGTTCTTTTTTGCCTGATCTCTGGCTGTCAGCATCAAAGCGGCGGATCGATTCAATGCAGTCTCCAAAAAATTCAACCCTATACGGGTCCTTGCTGTTTGAAGGGTAGATATCCAGTATTCCGCCCCGCAAGGCGAACTCTCCCGGTCTGGTAACAGTGTTGACTCTCTTATACCCTCCCCTTACCAGCTGCTTTAAAATATCCTCTACCGGCTCTTCGCTTCCCGTTTTTAGGCTAACAGTATTTTCCCGCAAGTGCTGAGGAGAGAGTATGCGGTACATAAGGGAAGCTGGAGTAGCTATAATGAAAGCCCTTCGTTTCGGGTGCAACAGGCATTCCTGGAGAGTCAGGATCCGTCCCGTCTCTGCAGAAGAATAGTTTTCTTTTAAAAATACATAGCTGCGTTCGAGAAACATGAATATCTTGTCCCGGCCGGCAAATCCCTGCAGATCCCGAGCCAGGTCATAGGCTTTTTCCTCTCCGGATACAAGGCATAGAATCTTACCCGGTGCAGCTTTATAAACCTCGTTCAATACGAATGCCTTGGCTGTCCCTGCTAACCCTGTCAAAACAACGTTTTTTTTCTCCTGCAGGCACTTGTTTACAGCGACTAGAACATCCCGGTTCAAAAAATCTAAACCTCCCCATATGAAGGGTAAGGGGTGAGGGGTTTTCCTGAGACCCTGCTCTTGTTTTATTTAATGATTTATTCTCTTCTTTTGAGACATCTTGCTGCTCCTCTGGTTTTAAGTAAGGGGTGAGGAGTCTCTTAAGGCCTCACTCCTCACTACAGCACGACTTCGCAGTTTTAGCCTGCTATAAAAGTTTATTTAAAGTTAATTATAGTAATGCTGGTTTTGCATAAATGGAATTTCTTTCAGGCCCAGTTCCAGAGCACACTCGTCACAGATCCCTCTTAATTCCACAGCACCTTCCTGTCCCTCTGCTTCTGATACGTTAAAAACCTGGTCACAATACTCACAGACATAATAAATCTTCATTTACCTGCCCTCCTCGCCTTTTATGGCCCTTTTCTTATCTTCCCATGGCAGGCAGGTAAATATTCATACAGTGATTTCACTGCCAAAATCTCAAGTTAGCCTGTTTAAATGTATAAATATATAGGAGCCTGTTGACGGAGTATGAAAGCAACACCCCGCGAAGGCGAAGCAGCGAAAGGGGGCGAGACAAGCGGATGGTGTTGCCCATGCGTAAGTCTGGCTACGAATATTTATACATTTAAACCATACAGTTAATTATACGTATTCATAGCAGCATCTATGCCCCTTTTTACCCAGCACTCAATAGCATCCGCGGCTTTTTTTATTGTCTGCTGCATGAGAATTTTCTCTTCATCCGTAAATTCGCCCAGCACCCAGTCAACCGCATCACCCTGCGGCCTGCCGATACCAACACGAAGACGAGGAAACCCTTGGGTGCCAAGTTTCTCAGTTATAGATTCCATTCCTTTATGTCCACCAGCACCGCCAGCAGGCCGGATACGCAAATCACCGGGTTCGATATCCATGTCATCAAATACCACCATAAGGTCAGCCACATCAGCCTTGTAGCAGTTTACAAGCGGTTTAACCGCTCTCCCGCTCAGGTTCATGTAGGTTAAAGGCTTGGCTAGAAGCACTTTTTCACCGGCAATTCTTAAGTGAGCTATTACCGCATCAAACCTGTTTTCTTCCTTCTCTACATTGTGACGCCTAGCCAGCTCTTCAACTACCATAAAACCCACATTGTGTCTGGTATTACCGTATTCCCTGCCCGGATTACCCAGCCCTACGACGATTTTCATGATTTCCCCTCTCTCGTATCTACCGATTATTGTTCTAGCCCCGAGCGTTCTTAAGCCTTCAGCCCCGCCCCCATTACCTAACAGTCATGCCTTCCCGGGGATGAAGGCTTAAGGTTAGCGCTGGGGGATAAAGGCGTTAGAATGCGTTTAAAGGCTTTCTCTCTGTACCAAGAACCCCTATACCCCACCCTT
>JACIYB010000004.1 GCA_014360155.1 Syntrophomonadaceae bacterium | reverse complement strand
TGCGGCCAATAACTCATGGCAGGCGCGCGAACTGTCGCAGCATCCAGCATATCAGGCGATATTTCCTGATGTGATGCTGCGCGGCGACAGCAAAGCCAAGGATGAATGGAAAACATCAGCCGGTGGCGTGGTTTATGCCGCTGGCTCTGGTGGCACGATTACCGGCTATGGCGCTGGCAAGCATCGTGATGGCTTTGGCGGGTGCTTTCCGGTTGGAACGCGAGTTTGGACAGAAAGTGGTCTGATACCGATTGATCGCATCGTGCGCGAGCGCATGACAATCAATGTCTGGGCATTTGATTACGCTGGCGGGATGGCTCTGCGTCCGGTGGTTGCGTGGCACGAGAATCCGCCAAACGATATTTGGCGCGTGACGTTTGACGATGGCGCGATTGTCGAGTGCACCCAAGACCACAGGTTCTGGACAAACCGAGGATGGGTGCGCGCTGATTCACTCGGCGTAGATGATTGCCTTCCCCGCGTCAATGGCGGCATACAGGGTCTTAATCACGTCGGCATCAACCCCAAGCGCGGAAGCGGTGGGCTTGATCCCGCGCCCGTCCTTCCGTCCTGTTCGGTTGGCCCTGTTGGCGATGGCGAAGTCAGCATGGCTTTTGGTCAAGATGGTTCTGAGGTAGGTCTTCTCGCCTCGACTTCCGATCACGGGCTTTCCGCCTGTGACGGACTTCCATGTGTCGCCGCGCCAGATTTGATTAATGACGGCGGCACAGACGCCATATTGCGCAGCCAGATCGTTGGCAGCTATGCCGACAGTGTTGTAGATGGCCAATGCCTGGTCGTTGGTGAGCATGGCGGCGGGGTGGATTTCGGCCTCGCTGAAAGTGCCATGCCGCTGGCTGTCGATGATGTTAGATCTGCGCGAGTCGTATCGCAGGTTGGTGAGTCTGTTGTTCGCGGGGTTTCCGTCGGTGTGGCAAATGTCCGCACCTTCCGGGCGCTCGCCAACGAAGGCCAGCATCACAAGCGAGTGAACAGACGTATAGCTGATCTTGGATTTTCTGGACAGGCTGACGCGGACGTGCCCGCTACCTTCCCGGCTCGGCTTGAGCAGCTTTCCGGGCTGCGTATAAGAATAGCCACTTCCGGCATTGGTGATCATCCGGCTTTCGCTTCTGACCCTTCCGTGGTCGCTGACGGAATAGAACCCTTCATATCCGGGTACCGGAAGCCAGTTCTCGTTGAGCGCGTTCGGCATGATGATGTGACCTTTTGCTTGACCGTTGATGATTATCATAATTTTACCATCGAATCCGGTTTGGTGGTCAAAAATTGCATCCTGATCGATGACCCACACAAGGCTGACGAAGCCCGATCCGATGTGATGCGAGCAAACGTCATCGAGTGGTTCCAGAACACGCTCGAAAGCCGGAAGAACTCACCGGAAACCCCGATCATCCTGATCATGCAGCGATTGCACGAGGATGACCTGAGCGGATGGCTGCTCAAGGGTGGAAACGGCGAGCAGTGGGATCATATCTGCTTGTCGGCATTGCGCGACGATGGCTCTGCGCTGTGGCCTGATAAGCACACAGCCGACGATTTACGCCGGATGCAGGATGCAAGCCCGTACACATTCGCGGGGCAATATCAGCAGCGACCAGCCCCAGCAGAAGGCGGCGTAATCAAGCCAGACAACCTGGTGACGATCGACGCACTACCAGCCGGACAAATCACCTGGATGCGTGGCTGGGATTTGGCGTCAACCACTGACGGCGACTGGACAGCGGGCGGCAAGATCGGGAAGTTGCCAGATGGCCGCTTCGTCATCGCTGACATGGTGCGGGTCCGATGCGGCCCTGATGAACGTGATGCGGCGATTCTGAATACCGCTCGACGTGATGGCGCTTTATGTCCGTTGAGCATTCCTCAAGATCCAGGTCAGGCGGGCAAGACTCAGGTTTTGTATCTGACTCGGCAGTTGTCTGGGTTTCGTGTGCGGTCATCGCCGGAGTCCGGCGACAAGGTGACACGCGCCGAACCACTGGCCGCCCAGATCAACGCAGGCAACGTAATGATTCTGCGCGGCGACTGGAACGACCAACTTATCAACGAAATGCGGATGTTCCCAAACGGTTCATTCGATGACCAGATCGACGCATTAAGCCGTGCGTTCAGTGAACTTATCGGCGGCGCAAATCTAGGAACATGGGCAAAATTAGCATGACGAAGCGCCGATCAACCATCAAGGCAAAGGGAAACGCTACATTCGATAGCTTCCAGAATTTCCAAGCCGGATTGGGCATTGGCGCGAGCAATCAGAGCAGCAATTCGACGTATGGGTTTAACCCAATCACTCGAATGCGCATCCAGTTGGAATGGATGTATCGCGGCTCATGGTTGGTCGGCATGGCTGTCGACGCCCCGGCAGAGGACATGACGCGCGCTGGCATTGATTTCAACTCGACGCTCACGCCAGATGAAAACGATGCGCTCCATGCCGCGATTGAAGATTTGCAGATTTGGCAATCGCTGACCAAGGTTCTCAAATGGTCGCGGCTTTATGGCGGCGCGCTCGGTTACATCATGATCGACGGGCAAGACCCGTCTACGCCGCTGGACATTGACACCATCGGCGAAGGCCAGTTCAAGGGCATCATGCCGCTGGATCGCTGGATGGTTCAGCCGTCCGTGTCTGACGTGGTGGACGAGCTTGGGCATTACTACGGATTGCCGAAGTTCTACTCAGTCGTTCAAGCGCCGGTATCCGTAAGCAAGTACCCGAAGATTCACTACTCTCGCGTCATCCGCATGACAGGTATTGATCTGCCATTCAACCAGGCGCAGACCGAGAACATGTGGGGCGAATCGGTTGTAGAGCGCATTTATGACCGGTTGGTGAGCTATGACAGCACCAGCACGGGCGCGGCTCAGTTGGTGTACAAGGCGCATCTGCGCGTGATGAAGATCGAAGGATTGCGTGACATTATCGCAGCCGGCGGGCCTGCTATGGCTGGCGTGCAGGCGCAGATCGATAATATGCGCAAGACCCAATCGAACGAGGGAATCACGCTGCTTGACTCGACGGATGAGTTCGACACGCAGCAATACTCGTTCAGCGGATTGAGCGACATGATGCTGCAATTCGGCCAGCAGATCAGCGGCGCTTTGCAAATCCCGTTGATCCGGTTGTTCGGCCAGTCACCTGGCGGCCTGAATTCGTCGGGTGAGTCTGATTTGCGCACCTACTACGATGGATTGGCAAAGCAGCAGAACATCCAGCTGCGCGCACCACTGACGAAGATTCTTGATATCACCGCGCGCTCTGTGCTCGGCGACAAGTTGCCCAAGGGCTTTCGGTTCTCGTTCAACCCGCTATGGCTGGTCACCGAGAAAGAGAAGTCAGATATTGCCGGTGTCGATGCCGATACCGTCATCAAGGCGTTCGAATCGTCAATCATCAGTCAAGCAACGGCGCTCAAAGAATTGCGTCAGTCATCCGCATTGACCGGTGTGTTTACGAACATCACCGATGAAGACATTAAGGATGCCGATGATATGCCGCCGAAGGCAGAATCGGAAGCTGACAAGCCCGAGCAATTCATCACGCCAAAAGAGCTTGGTGGCATGAATGGCGAAGTATAGACACAACCCATTCGACAAGTCGGACTGGATCGCAGAGAAGTACGCCAGACAGTTGCGGCAACTCGGGACGGAAATTCAACGGATCGTTAAAAGCCACGATCCGTTGACGATCAGCGGACTTGAGGCAATGCAACGGGCTCTTGATTCGTACACTGACATTCTCAAGCCATGGGCGATTCGAACGGCCAAGAACGTGGCAGAGAAGATCGACATTCAAGACTACGCGACGTGGAACAAGCGCTCAGTCGATATTGGGCGCAATCTCAAAGACGTCATCAAGGCAACGCCAGCAGGTGAGCAGATGCGCGACTTTGTAGAGCGTCAGGTGCATTACATCACCAGCCTGCCGCGTGATGCCGGTATTCGAGCGCAGGCACTGGCAATCGAAGCCAGAACCGGCGGCAAGCGGCCTGATGAAGTGATGAAAGAGATTTATCGCACTGGCGAGGTGACAAGATCACGCGCCACGCTGATAGCTCGAACCGAGGTTGCGCGCGCGGGATCGGTGCTGACGCAAACCAGAGCGCAGGCGATTGGAGCGACTCATTACATTTGGCGTACATCGAGGGACAAGAGCGTTCGACACTCGCATGCCCAAATGGAAGGCGTCGTCTGCGAATTGGATCACGCGCCGACATTGAGCGACGGGACGACGACGCACCCCGGACAGATTTATAACTGCCGGTGCTCGATGGAGATCATTGTCCCCGATTTGTAAACTCGTTTTCCATTGCGCGGTTGAGCGCTTCGCCTTTGCGTCTGGCTTCGGCTCTGTCTTTATCCATCATGCGCTGATAAGCGGCATGGGCTTCCGGCGTATCAACGAGGCCAACGCTCTGGTTATAGAACCATTGTCCCGTGTGCGGGAAATATACAGTTACGCCGTCGCCGCCGTCATCACGCCAGCAGATCGGATATCGGTTGTAGCCCTTTTCGAGCGCATGACGGACGACAAGCCTGCCGTTCATCATGCTGGACGGGCATCCCTTCCAGTGAGTATCGGTCAGGACGATGTAGAGCAGCTTGCCATCCACAACCTGCGTTGTGGGCATGTACCAGACTGGCGTAGCCATGACCGGCAACGAGAACAGCGACAAAAGAACCAAGATTAAAGCTTTCATTTCGGTACTCCAATGATTCATACCACTGAAAAAATCGGTGATAAACAAGCCCTCACACCCGAGGGCTTTTTGTTGTGCCGGGATGTGCCAATCGCGCGCACTGGTGTGTTGCTTTATGGCGCTGGCGAGATACCCGCAGACCCCGACGAGAACGGCTTCATCAATGTATCACGCGATGCAGACGAAGTATTCAAGCCGGAGGCAATCGCTTCATTCGAAGGCAAGCCCGTAACCAATCTGCATCCGGATGACCTCGTAAGCCCTGAGAACTGGCAAGAGGTGTCTGTAGGCACCGTAAGCAACGTGCGGCAAGAGGGGAATCTCCTTGTCGCCGATCTTTTAATCATGCAGGCCGACGCGATCAATGACGTGCAGAACGGCTTGCGTGAAGTCTCGTGCGGCTACGAGGCCGACTACGAGCAAACCCAACCAGGCTTTGCCCGACAAGTGGGCATCGTCGGTAACCACGTCGCGCTCGTGCCGAAAGGCCGGTGCGGCTCCACTTGTTCTATTAAGGATCATGACGCTATGAAGCCAAGCATCAAAGACCGCCTCATGGCGGCATTCCGAACCAAAGACGAGGCCACGATCAAGGCCACGCTCGACTCCATCCCAGAGGAAGATGGCGGCGATGTGCATATTCACATGTCAACCGCCGAAGATAAGCCCGAAACCAAGGACGACGCCGATCCGATGGAAGAGCGCCTTTCACGCATCGAGGCCGCTATCGCTGCACTGAGCGCCACCAAGGACTCGGACGAGAACGGCGACGATGACGAAGACAGCGCCACAGCTGATGAAGATGAAGACGCCACCGAAGATGAGGAAGGTGTAGAGAAATACACCGGCGACTCAGCTAAGGCCGTTATGTCCAAGGCCGCGATCATCGCCCCTGCATTCAAGCCCAAAGCAACCAATGATGCAAAAGGCGGATTGGATGCAGTAAAGCGCTCCGTCCTTGCTCATGCGTCCACAACCGACGCTGGCGCGAAGATCATCAACTCGGTTCTTGCTGGTCGTTCCTTGAAGTCGCTCAAGGGCGTGGCGCTTGGCGTTACGTTCGATGCAGTGGCCGCGATGATGGCGCACCACAACAACACCAAGGACAGCGAAAAATCCAAGACTGCCGACACCATTTACTCCAAGGGTGAGCAGCTCAAGGCCAACATTGCGGCAATGCGCGCCGCCCGCACCAAACAATTCTGAGGATCATAAAAAATGGCAAGTTTCCTGTACCGCATGCCCTCCGGCATTCCTGGCGCTATCTCACGTTCGCAAGCTCCGACCAACATCGAGCCGAACATCATCCTCTCAACCAATCCGCCGACCGTGTACGGCGTTCCTGTTGCCGTTGATGCGTCAACAGGCCATGTCCGTCCAATCGGTGCTGGCGACACCTCTGCGCTGATCTACGGCTTCAACGTTCGCCCATTCCCAACACAGTCCGGCAACACGCTGGGCGTTTCGACCCCGCCTACCTCTGGCGAAACCGACGTGCTGAAGCTGGGCTACATGACCGTCAAATCGACGAATGGCACACCCTCCAAGAATGGCCCCGTCTACGTGCGCGTGACCGCGAACGGCGCGCTTCCGAACACCGCTGTTGGCGATGTCGAAGCCGCTGCCGACACGCCAGCGCCGATTGGAACGCCCGGCACGAATACCGGCAACGGGACGATCGGATCGCTGTCCGCGACCGCGGCGACGCCGGCCGGAAATTGGCGTGTCGTTTTCACCGGCGCAACCACGTTTGGCGTGTTCGACCCCAGCGGTTTCGAGCGCGCCAATGGCACCACCGGCACGGCGTACACCTCCAGCGATGGCGTGTCTTTCACCATCACGGCTGGTGCTACGGCATTTGCCGCAGGTGATTCGTTCACGATCGCCGTGTCGCAGAACACCGTGAAAGTGCCAGGCGCCTATTTCACTGGGGCTGCCGACTCCAACGGCAACGCAGAGATTGCATACAACATCGGCGCTTAATCGACCCAACTAACCCCGACCCAATCAACCCGCCCTAGTGGCGGGTTTTTTCATTTCTGAAAGGGAAAAAATCATGAAGAAGAAGTTTTACACCAAAGACGCCATGCTGACGTTTGACTCGGCAACCATGGATAGCGCCGGTGCTTTCCTTATCGGTGAATTGGAACGCCTCGACCAGCAAATGCACATGCCGCTCGCTGCCGTTACCTGGCACCGCGACATCGACCCTCGTACTGATGTGACCATCGGTGACGAGCTTTCCTCATTCACTAACAGCACATTCGCGGCTGTTGGCGGTACCAACCCAACCGGTAAAGCGTGGATCGGCAAGACAGCAACATCAATGCCTGATATGCAGCTTGATATTGGCAAGACAGCCAGCCCGCTGAATCTGTGGGGCATGGCTTTGAGCTACACGCTGCCAGAACTGCAATCAGCCATGCAGACAGGCCGCCCGATTGACAGCCAGAAGGCCGAAGCAATCCGCCTCAAGTACAACATGGACATTGACCAACAGGTTTATACCGGTGACACCGATTTGAACCTGTACGGCTTGTGCAATAACCCTAATGTGAACACATCTAATGTGGCCAACGGCGCGTCATCTTCTCCGCTGTGGTCAAGCAAGACCCCGCAGGAAATCCTCGCAGATGTTCGTTCAATCGAAGTCGATACATGGACCAACTCCGGCTTTGCGGTTGCGCCTCGTCAAATCCTTGTGCCCCCGGTCCAGTACGTTGCCCTGTTGCAGCCATTGACCATCGGCGGCGCCACCTTCGCATCAATCGCCGAGTACATCAGCAAGAACAGCCTTTGTCTTGAGCAAAACGGCGTTCCTTTGGAAATCCACCCGGTTAAATGGCTGACTGGCGCAGGCGCTGGCGGCACAAACCGCATGGTTGCCTACACCCGTGAATACGACAAGGTCCGTTTCCCGATGACCACCATGTTGACCACTCCTGTTCAGTATCAGGGCATCTGGCTGCACACCAACTACTACGCCCGTCTGGGTGTCGTTGAGGCCGTGTACACCGAAACAATCTCTTACCGCGACGGCATCTGAGGAAAACCCATGAAAGTAGTAGTTCACACCCCGTTCACCCTGACCCGTGACAACGGCGAAAAGGTTCGTTACGAGATGGGCGTTAAAGAGATGCCCGATGCCGATGCGAAGCACTGGTTCGCCCAGATTCACATCGACATTGAAGGCAAGCCAAAAGCTGCGCCTAAAGCTGCGCCTAAAGCTGAGTAAGCAAAATGACACCAGCGCAATTCCTCGCCATTTTTCCTGAGTTCGCCTCAGTGAATACCGCAATCATCACGTTCTGGCTATCCGTAGCTGCGAACCTGATCAATGTGGCTCGGTGGGGATCGCTGGCAAGCCAAGGACAGGCCCTATTAACTGCGCATTATCTCGTGCTGGCATCTGCCAATGCGAGCGCGCAAACAGCCGGAACGCCTCTTGGTCAAGTCAAGGGCGTTCTGACTGCAAAAGCCGTTGATGGCGTGAGTGTATCCATGGACTCGGCGGCGGTAACGATCACCGGCGCGGGCATGTACAACGCGACCACATACGGCGTTCAGTGGATTCAGCTTGCCCGGATGATGGGCGCAGGCGGGATGCAGGTTAACGCGCAATGAGCGTCAAGAAGCTCAAGGACAATCTGCCGAAACTCAAGCGGGCGATGGAGTCATTCGCCAAGCGTGAGGTTCTGGTGGGCATTCCGTCTGATGAAACGGGCAACGAGCGGCATGACGCCACGATCACAAATGCACAGATCGGATTCATCAACGAGTTCGGCGCACCTGAAAAGAACATCCCGCCGCGCCCGTTCCTGATTCCAGGCGTTCGGGCTATCTGGAATGACGCGCAGAAGCGACTCGCCAAGGGTGCCGAGAAGATACTGAAACTGAATGGTGATCCAATCGGCATCGAAGAAAAGGCGCTCGAAGGCGCGGGCCTGATGGCGCAAAACTCAGTGGTTCAGACAATCAATAACGGCATTGAGCCTGCATTGAAGGAATCAACCATAGCGGCTCGTCAGCGCAAAGGGTTCGCCGGTGAAAAGCCGCTGATCGTGACCGGCGCATTAAAGCAATCAATCACCTACGTTGTGAAGCAGATCGATGATTAACGTTGCCGATGCACTTGATCCCGAGTTCATGCAGCCGGTCACCCGCGTGCAGCGTGCCGAGGTGGTGAACCAATACGGCGAAACGACCGTGACCAGTACAAGCACGACGATTCAAGCGGTATGCACCAGCCCGAGCAAGACAGGGATGATGCGTTTTGATGACGCGCAGACGTATCAGGACACGATTCAAGTGACCACGCTCAGCCCATTGAACGGGCCCACTGTTGGCGGTCAGCCTGATTTGATCGTCTACAAGGGGCAGACGTTTGTTGTCGCCATCGTCAACGACTACCAATCGTTTGGATATACCCGCGCTGTTTGCAAGCTCACCGATCTGCAGGACGTGAACAATGGCTAACACCAGCGCAACTGGCGGCTATTTATCGCCCGGCAGCACCGCGCCACTTGACGACGAAGCCCTTGATAGGTTTTTCAATGGCGTGATCTCCGGCGTGACCGGCATCACTTCGTCACTTGTTCGCCCGCGCTGGCAGCCTGACCCGCCAAATATGCCAGCACGCAACACCAACTGGATAGCCCAGGGTGTCACTGAGCGCAAGGATGACGGCGTGGCGTGGCAAGAGTTCGATGAATCGACTCAGATTTTCACCATCTGCCGAAATCAGGAATTAATCAATCTCGTTAGCTTCTATGGCCCCAATGCCAGCGCTACCGAGGCGTTGCTGCGCGACGGCTTGTCGCTCGACCAGAACCGCGAATACATGAACTCACAGGGCATCGCTCTTGTTCGTGTTGGCGATCCAAAGAATGCGGCAATGCAGATCAACGAGCAGTGGACAAAGCGCATTGATGTGCAAATCACCTTTCGCCGCCTGATCAGTCGCACTTATCCAGTTCTCAGCCTGCTTGCCGGAGCGGTTCAGATTCAAACCGACACCGGCCTAATTGAAACCATCAACATCACATAACGAGGCAACCAATGGCCGCACAACTTCCTTCATCCTCGCTGGTGTCCGTTGCCGTTAATCTGGCATCAACACCGGCTCAGGCACAAAGCCTGTCCAATCTTCTTGTTCTAGGCTCGTCCGATGTCATCAACGTGGTTGAGCGGATGCGCACCTACTCGACATTGAGCGGCGTAGCGACTGACTTCGGGACAACTGCCCCTGAGTATTTGGCTGCAACGGAATGGTTCGGTCAAACACCTCAGCCGGGCAACTTGCTGATTGGCCGATGGGCGGCTACCGCTACCGCTGGCCTGTTGATCGGCGCGACGTTGAGCGCCGCGCAGCAGTTGATGACCACATGGCAGGCGGTGACGGCTGGCGCGTTCAATGTGACCATCGACGGCACAGCGAGTGCAATCACCGGCTTGAATTTCAGCGCCGTCACCAACCTGAACGGCGTGGCGTCAACAATTCAAACAGCTATCGTCGTGGTGAAGCCTGGCGCGACAGTCGTCTGGAATGCCTCATACGAGCGCTTTGAGTTCAAGTCAGGCACAACGGGCGCAACAAGCAAATATAGCTTCCTGAGCGCCCCTGCAACGGGAACCGACATCAGCGCCATGCTCGGCGGCACAGCGACAAGCTCCGGTGCTTATGTGGTCGACGGTATTGCGATTGAAACCGCAGTTTCGGCGGCTGCCCTGTTCGATTCGGCATACGGCCAGCAGTTTTACGGACTGTTCGTTGATGGCGCGCAGGATGCCGACCATCTGGCGATTGCGGCCTATGTCGAAGGCGCGAACACCAAGCACGCTTACGGCGTGAACACACAAGAAGCGGCTGTACTGGTTGCATCTGACACCACGAACATTGCATACCAGTTAAAGCAGCTCGGCTACAAGAAAACGCTGACCCAGTACAGCAGCAATTCCAAGTATGCCGTTGTGTCGCTGATGGCGCGCATCCTGACCACGGATTACACGGCGAACAACACCGTCATCACGCTGATGTACAAGACAGAGCCTGGCGTGGTTGCCGAGCAGATCAACAGCAACCAGCTTGCCGCGCTCACCGGGTTCAATTGCAACGTGTTTGTTGCCTACGACAACAACACGGCGATCATTCAGAACGGCGTTGTGGCTTCCGGCGACTTCATCGACACGATCTTCGGCGCGGACTGGCTGGCTATCGACATTCAGAACAGCGTCTACAACTTGCTGTATAGCAACCCGACCAAGATTCCCCAGACCGATGCGGGCAATCACATCATTGCAACCACTATCGAGCTTGTGTGCGCCCAAGGAGTTACAAACGGGCTGCTTGCACCGGGAACATGGACGCAGCCTGGGTTCGGCTCATTGAAACAGAATGACTTCCTGTCAAAAGGCTATTACGTCTACGCCCCGCCAATCTCAAGCCAGAACCCAGCCGACCGTGCTGCACGCAAGTCCGTGACATTCCAGGTTGCCGCGAAACTGGCGGGCGCGATTCACACCGTTGACGTGATCGTGAATATCAACCGTTAAGCCGGCCACACAACCCAAATCAACCCGCCTTGTGCGGGTTTTTTATTGCCCGAAATTTGAGAGGACACCATGTCTAAAACTTACTCATTCCTCGACACACATTGCGCGATTGCAGGCCCAGGCGGCGCGTTCACACTGACCGGTGGCGCAGCGAAGGAAGGCATTACGATTACGCCACGCGAGGACAAGAACCGCATGGATATCGGCGCTGATGGCTCAGGTATGCACAGCCTTCGTGCTGATAAATCCGCCGGTATCACTATTCGCCTGCTCAAAAATAGCCCGGTGAATGCGTTGCTGTCTGCGATGTACAACTTCCAGCAAACCAGCTCGACACTCTGGGGCCAGAACGTCATCACCGTGGTTTCATCCATTGGCGATGCGATCTCATTGCGTGAGGTCGCATTCAAGAAGCAGCCGGTCGTCACCTACGCCGAAGAAGGCGGGATGAACGAGTGGGAACTGGAAGGCATCGAGATGGATGAATTGCTGGCTGCGAGCATCGCGTAATGGCTACCGAATTCAAGATCGGCGAGCACACCTATTCAGTGTCGCGCATGGATGCCTTTACGCAGCTTTATGTTGGTATGAAGGTATCGCCATTGGTTTTGCATATCGCTGGCGAGAACGCTACTCTGGCTGCTTTCTCCGAGGCATTGGCACAAGCACCTCTGGCGGATGTTGAATTCGTCACTAAGGAAGCCCTAAAAGTCATCAAGCGGCGGGCAGGCACAAGCTGGACGGATATCTACAACGCCAGCGCCGGAAAGATGATGTTCGAGGATATCGACGGGGCTGACTTGATGGAGCTTGTCTATATGGCACTCAAGGACGGTATCGCCCCTTTTTTCTCGCGCCTCGTCAGTCTGGTGTTCGGTACGAACCCGCTGGCGAGCGATTCCTGAGCGACCCAGAGGACTTTATCCTTCGCCCTATTGGCGCGGGCATGTGCCGTTATGAATCGGCGCTTGATGGTTCGCTGCAATTGATCGACTTCGTGCGAATGAACAACTTCCTAGACCGAAAGGCACATAACGAAAATGGCTGATACCCTTCAAGAGTTTTTAGTCTCGCTGAAATATCAGCAGGACGAAGCCAGCCAGCGGCGCTTGCTCGACGGCGTAAAAACCACCGAGTCCAAGATTGGTAGCTTTGCAAAAACATCATTGAAGGCGGCTGCGGCATTGGGTGCAATGGGGCTGGTTGCCGCGAAAGGCACACTTAACTACGCACGCAGCATGGAGCAGCTTGGTTTTGCGGCAAACCGGACTGGCACGCATATCGCGGATCTTATCGCCCTGCAAAAAGCAGCGGCATCTTTCGGCTCGTCGGCTGGCGGCGCGCAAGGATCACTTGAAGGTGTTGCCGGGTTTATTCGGAACAATCCCGGCTCCGGTGCATTCCTGTCGTCAATCGGTATCAAGCTGAAAGACAACAAGGGCCACGCACGCGACACTGTTGCGATCATGAAGGATCTGGCGCACGCATTCCAGGGAATGCCGCAGTACCAGGCCAAGCAGTACGCTGAAATGCTCGGCATTGATGAAAACACCGAGCTGGCAATGCGGCAAAAGGGGTTCGGCGCTGCTCTCGACAAGTACCGCGCAGCCGAAGGCAACAGCATGGACAAGGCTGGCGCAAAAGGCCACGCCGTAATGAATCAGTATCGGCTTGCCGGTGCTTATATCGAAGGGGATAAAGCCACGGCAGAACTCACACCGATGGAAATTCTCAACAAGACACTTGAGAAGTCCAATCTGTTGATGGCCGATAATAACAATTGGCTTAATAAGCTGATCGGGGAGTTTTCCGTCATTGCGCCGCCACTCGCTGAAGTTGGCGCGGGCATGGTTGCGCTCGGGCTGGCTAAAAGGCTGATCTACGGTGGAGCGGCTGCTTCGGCTGCTTCCGGTGGATTGACAGCGGCAGAGGTCGCCGGAGTTAGCTGGCTTGGCCCGCTCGGCGCTCTTGTCGGCGGATTGGCTTATAGCCCCGCGCTGAATCCAACATCAAGCGCCGATGGCATGGACTTCCCTCGAAAACAAAGCGATATAGATGCGGGAAAAGCTGCGCTTGAGAAGCAGAAAAGCGCCGATGGCATGGACTTCCCTCGAAAACAAAGCGATATAGATGCGGGAAAAGCTGCGCTTGAGAAGCAGAAAACAGCCGCAAATACCTATGCGCTTCGGCAAAAGAGTAGGTATGCGGTCGCGCGGTTAATGGCTAATGGGTTAACTAGAGAGCAGGCCGTGGCAATGGCCGCGAGTATGCAACAAGAGTCATCGTTTAACCCTCATGCGCACAACCAAGGTCATCTTGGATTGGTCCAATGGGATAAGACGCGCCAAGCCCTATTTATGAAGCACATGGGGTTCCCGTTACAGGCTGCGGACGTAAACGATCAGCTTGACTTCGCGGCATGGGAAATCAAACACCGGCCCGAATGGAAGAAGATGCAGGCAAATCCGCATAATCTGGCGCGACTAAATGAAATCGTTACGCGGGATTATGAGTCACCCGGCAACTATGGCGAAGAAGTCCCGCGCCGGATGGGTATCGCCCAAAACATCAACACCACGATCAACGTGCGATCCACCGACCCCAAACTGACCGCCAAGGAAGTGGAAAAGGCACAGGCGCATGTAGCGCAGCAGTTGGCGCGTAACACCGCAGGGGCGCACCGATGAGCCTGATTGATACCTCTGGCGGCGGACTGATTGCGCTCGGCGTATCTGGCGCACTGGCCCTGCTCGGTAATACCTCAAAAACATTCCGCAGCATTGGCGGCATCGTGGCGCAGGCGACACTTGCCGAGCGTCATTACGACATGCTGACGATTACGAGCCACCCGACTGAATTGGGCTCAAAGATCAGCGATCACGCATACAAGGAGCCGGTCGAAGTTGATCTATCTATCGGATGGGGCGGCGGCACATTTACCCCGCTCGACACGATTTATCAGCACTTGCTCGACCTTCAGGCATCCGCCGTGCCGATCGATATCGTTACCGGAAAACGCCAGTACAAGAACATGTTGATCACATCGCTTTCAGTGGTCACGGATCAGGACACGGAAAACGCGCTCAAGGTTGATATGCAGTGCCGGGAAATCATCATCGTGCAGACGCAGATTCAATCATTGCCGCCCGCTTCTAATCAGGCCAACCCGTCCGCGACTGCTTATCCGTTGAATGGCGGCACTGTGCAAATGACGGAGACCGTTCTGCCATGACCACATACCTGATTCCGACGCAGCCAAACTCGCAGTATTTCCGTGTGTCGCTCAATGGCTCGGTTTACCAGTTAAAAATCATCTGGCGCACCGATACCTGGTATATGGATATTAACGACAGCGCGGGGAATAGCGTGCTTGCGGGCATCCCGCTGATAACCGGCGCGTCATTGCTTGAGCAATTCGCCTACCTGATGCTTGGCGGCGATTTGCTGGTCAAATCCAGCGGCGTTGATTCTGACGCCATGCCGACTTATGACAATCTCGGGTCAACGGCCAATCTGTATTGGGTAACGCCATGACAGCCCAATACAAGCGCAAGGCGAGCCTGACGGTAATCTCTGGCAACCAGTTGATTGACCTCACGGACATGCACTTCACGTTCGACATTCGCGCGTGGACGATGAACACGCCCAAGACTGCCTACATTCGGATTTACAACCTATCGAAAACCACCTCCCGCCTGATAACGAAGGAGGGCGACCAGATCATGGTATCGGCTGGTTACGAGGGCAATTTCAACCAGATATTCAAGGGCGAGATTGTGCAAGTGCGTAATGGGCGCGAGAACAGCACCGACACCTATCTGGATGTAACCGCCGCCGTATCGGACAAGCTCTACAACTACGCCATGCTTAATTTCAGTATGGCGGCTGGTTCGGATGCAATCGGGCGGCTCGGGCAGATCAGCAAGAACGTCGGCATCAATACAGGCACGATTCAAGCACCACAAAATGGCGCGACATTGCCACGCGGTGTTGTGTTCTTCGGTATGGCCCGGGATCACATTACCGCCCAGGCATCAACCATCGGCGCGCAGTGGTGCATTACCGACGATGGCGAACTGGATGTGGTCGTTACCGGCGGCTACAAGCAAGGCGATATTCCGGTCATCACCAGCGACACCGGCTTGATCGGCTTCCCTGAGCAAACTGAGATCGGCATCAGCGGAAAGTGTCTGCTTAACCCGAATCTGCAGCAGAACATGCTTGTGAAGCTGGACAACTCACAGATCAGGCAGTACGGGTATTCAAACGCATACACAGGCCCGGATCAAACACAAAGCACGCCGCCGCTGACAGCAGACGGAACGTACAAGCTGCTCTTTGTGAACCATGTCGGTGACACACGCGGGCAGGATTGGTATTCGGAGTTCGTATGTTATAGCCGGTTCGCGTATGACCCCGGTGCACTTGCGCAGCAGCTCAACTACGGCCCGAGCATCAACTAATGAACGCCTTTGAGATTCTCAACGACCCGCAGCGCACACAGGCAAGGGCTTTTGATGGGCGGCTGGCGAATGTCTGGACATCGATGCCGGGAATCATCCAGTCATTCAATGCGGCAGAGCAGACAGTGGTGGTTCAGCCAGCGATTCGAGCAATCCAGTTCGACAAGGACGGGGTATCGACAAACGTCGATCTTCCAGTGCTTCTCGACTGCCCGGTTCAGTTCCCGAGCGGCGGCGGCTTTACGCTGACGTTTCCGGTCGCGCAGGGCGATGAATGCTTGATCGTGTTCGCCAATCGATGCATCGACGCTTGGTGGCAGTCAGGCGGCGTTCAGAATCAGGCCGTGATGCGAATGCACGACTTATCAGATGGCTTTGCGGTTCTCGGCTTTTCATCGGTTCCGCGCGTGATCGGCAATATCAGCGCGACATCAACACAGCTTCGGAGCAACGACGGCGCGGAGTATGTGGAAGTCGGTCCCGGGGAAGTGACGTTGAGCGCGGCGAATGTGAACGTCAATGCCTCGACGGCGGCAAACCTGACCGCGCCAAACATCAACCTGAATGGCAAGGTCAACAACAGTACATCAGGCGGCACCATCGGCGGCATCACGATCAATACGCACACTCATGGCGGCGTTCAGCCGGGCAGCGGCACAACAGCAGGGCCGAATTAATGATTTACCGATCACTGGACGCAAACGGCGATTACACCATCGGGCAATTCCTCGCCAATTCGCCAGAAGCCGTCGCGCAGGCCGTAAAAACGCGGCTACTGCTCTGGCAGGGTGAATGGTTCCTTGATGTGACAGACGGCACGCCCTACATGCAAGGCATCCTTGGTCATAACCGAAACTATGACTTCGCCATCAAGTCGCGTATTTTATCAACGCCCGGCGTGACCGAAATCGTCAGCTATTCAAGCAGCGTTTCACCAAATCGCGCCCTATCGGTTACATGCACCATTAATACCGCCTACGGGCAAGCAACAGTGAGCATCCCTCAATGACGATCCGCTCTGTTTATATTGATGCAACGGGCATTCACGCGCCGACATACTCCGATATCTACTCTGATTTGGTGGCGGTCTATCAGGGCATATTCGGCGCGGATGTTTATCTGGGATCGGATAGCCAGGACGGGCAGTTGATCGGCATTCTTGCTCAGGCATTCACCGACACGAACAATGCGATTGTGGCGGCTTATAACTCGTTCTCTCCTGCATATGCTCAGGGCGCTGGCCTTGCGTCGATGGTGAAAATAAACGGGCTGGCAAAGCTCGTGCCGACGAACAGCACAGCCGTTGTCGATATTGTCGGGCAGGCTGGCAAACAGATAAGCAATGGCGTTGCCGAGGACGTGAACGGGATCAAGTGGAATCTACCCGCTCTGGTCACGATTGGTATTGGTGGAACCGTAACCACCACAGCGACATGCGCAACGCTCGGCGCGATCACGGCCCAGGCGAACACGATCACCAAAATATCCACGCCTACGCAGGGATGGCAGTCGATCACCAATCCAGCGGCGGCTACTGTCGGCGCACCAGCGGAAACAGATCCGCAGCTTCGTATCCGCCAATCAAAGTCAACAGCCCAGCCAGCGCAGACAGTAATCGGCGCGATTTATGCCGCGATTGCCAATGTCCCCGGTGTGACTGCTCTTGAGGTGTACGAAAATGACACCGATGTGGCTGATGCCAACGGTATTCCTGCCCACTCAATATCCCCCGTGGTTGGCGGTGGCAATGTCCTCGCGGTGGCGCAGGCTATCCAGCTACGCAAGCCACCCGGAACGCAGACCTATGGCACGACCTCGCAGCAAGTAACCGATCCTGTCGGCCTGCCGATCACGATCAACTGGTTCGAGTTAGCGCAGATTCAGATATACGCGGCCATCACGATTGTGCCTTTGACTGGCTATGTGTCCACAACCGGAACTTTGATTCAAGAAGCCATTGCGGCGGCGATCAATGCGGGCGGCATCGGTGGCACTGTCTACATGGCAAAAATGTACGCAGCCGCTACGCTGTCCGGCGATGCGGCCACATCATCGAGCGGATTGACTCAGGCGCAGCTTGACGCATTAAGCGCGACATACTCCATCACATCGCTGGCAATCGGGACTGCGGCAAACCCAACCGGAACGAGCAATATTGCCATTGCGTTCAATGCCGCGCCTGTTTCCTCCGTGGCTAATGTGGCTCTGACAGCATGAGCTACACCGACTTAATCACCAGCGAGCACGCGCAGAAGCCCAAATTCACGGCGCTGGTTTCAGCGCTGACAGGACCTATGCCGTCAATGCAATCGGCTCTCAATGGTGTTTTCGATCTCGATGTCGCGGTCGGTGAGCAGCTTGATTTTATCGGCCAATGGGTAGGTATTTCGCGCAACCTCAAAACGCCAATCACGGACGTGTTTTTTAGCCTAGATATCGCCCCCGGTTTGGATAGCGGCATTGTCTGGACGCCATACACACCGACGCAAGGACTTGAGCAATTGCCGGACGATCAATACCGGCTTGTCATTCGGGCGCGCATTCTCAATAACCAGTGGGATGGCTCACTCACTCAGGCTTATGCAATCTATGACGCGCTTTTTGCGGGATCGGCTCTGGTTCCATTCATTCAGGATAACGCCGATCTGACGATGTATATCGGGCTGACTGGCGCAATTCCAGATGCCTTAACCCTAGCCATGCTTACACAAGGACTGCTGAACGCAAAGCCCGGCGGCGTACGCGTTCTTTCCTATGTCACACCTAGCGCCAACGCGCCAATTTTTGCTCTTGATGTTCAAAACACATCGTTTGCCGGACTCGATTCCGGCGCGATTGCCGTCTTCAACGCTCCACAATAAGGATCAATCATGCCTGGAACAAATGACTTCCTGCCGTATGCAGTCGGAAGCGGGGCCAATGTGCTCACGCAGGCGCAGTACGCGGCATTAACAACGCTTTTGCAGAACGGCTTAACATCCGGAATCGTGCCGTCGAATGAGCTAAACAAGATTCTTCGCCAGCCGTCGATCATGGCGTCCGTAATTGGTCAGCTTATTGCCGATGCCACCGGGCAGAATGTAGTCGATGACGGAACAACAGCAACGATCCTCGCCAATCTTGCGCGCGCGATTCGAGGCGACTTGTCTTACGCCATCGATACCGGTACCGCAAACGCCATTGCAATCGCGCTTTCACCGGCTCCGACTGCACTCACCGATGGAATGGTATTCCGAATCAAAGCCGCTGCCGACAACACCGGCGCCACAACTGTTAATCCTAACGGGCTTGGCGCCATTCCAGCCTACGTAAACGGCGCTGCCATGGTCGGCGGCGAAATCAAAGCAGGTGGGTATTACGAGTTCGAGTACGACGCAACGAATAACGTGGCTCATTTGATGGCCCAATCAAAGGGGCTGCTCGCAGGTGCCTTCATTGGGGGAAACAAGTCTGTTTTTACTGCCAACGGCACCTTTGTTGTTCCTGCCAATGTCACCAAAATCTGGGTTTCTGCCGTTGCTGGCGGTGGTGGAGGTGCTGGCGGTGGTGGCACAGTGGGGAGTTCTGGCAACGTAGGCGGCGGAGGTGGTGGTGGAGGCGGTGCAGGTCAATCGACCATCAAGCAGCCCATCAGCGTCACACCGGGGGATAGCCTCTCTATCACCATTGGAGCAGCCGGAGTGGGTGGGGCTGGTGGTGCGAATACAGGTGCGAGCGGTGCTAATGGTACGACTGGCGGCAATACGGTTCTGACAGACTCCACCAGCGCAACGACACTTCTGACGTTGGCCGGAGGTGGTGGAGGTGGTGGCGGTGCTGGACAGACAAGTACAACCGCCGGGCTACCCGGTGGTGGCCCTGGTGGCCCTGGTGGCCCTGGCTACCCTGCTGGGAGCGGCGGCAGTGACGGAAACTATACCGGTAACGGTGGTGATGGTGCCTCTAATCCGTTCGGCGGAGGTGGAGGCAGCGGACGCGCCGCAAATGGAGCCGGTATTAATGGAAACGCTTCCGGTGGTTATGGATCTGGTGGTGGTGGAGGTGGTGGAGTATATGGTCCTGCGGCTAATGCTGGCGGCAACGGCGCAGCCGGCGCTCCAGGCTTCTTAGTGATTGAATGGTGATGAACATGACACAACAAGCTCTCTACGACACGAATACCGCACAGGTTTTGCAATGGCAGGACACACAACGATTTTCCTACGCTTCGCCACCATCCACAGCTAAAACCATTGCGGTCACGCCCGATGAATGGGCCAACCAATCCGGCGAATGGTGGGTTGTCAATGGCGCTCTGACGCAGACGAACCCGAACGCGCCCACTGCGGCGCAGCTGCTGGCCCAAGCGCAAGCCTCACAAATTGCAACGCTCAGGCAGTCCTACGGCGCTGCGATCCAGCAGGCGGTGAGCTACACCAGCAAGGGCGGAGTCACCAAGACGTATCAGGCCGACCCGCAGAGCGTGGCGAACTTGACGCAAATGCTGCTGGCGTTCCAGGCCGCTGCTGCGACCCCATCCGGGTTCTACTGGGTTTCGCTTGATAACACGCAAGTGCCGTTCACCTACGCCGACATGCAAGGTTTGGCAGCAGCATTCGGTGCTCAGGGCGCAGCGGCATTTCAGCACTTGCAGACGCTCAAGGCCGAGGTCATGGCCGCGACCAGCGTGAGCGCGGTGCAAGCCATCGTCTGGTAATCAAAACCCCAACCAAGAAACGCCGCCTCCGGGCGGTTTTTTTATGCCCTGAGAAAAGGATGAACCATGTCAGACGCTGAAAAAGAGATCGAGCGCCTACGCGCGGAGCGTGCCGCAATTGCTGCGGAAATCAGAAGCAGGGGCAGTGAGGATATCCGCCTCCTGATGGATTACATCGATGCCAAGCACGACGAGATGAAGGCCGAGATCAAGTCTGACATCAAGGATGTGACGCGAGCCTATGAAATGATCAAAGGCGTGCCGACGGTGATCAAGTGGATCGTAGGTATTGGGGCAAGTATCGCCGTGATCTGGGGCGCGATTAAGGGGGTGAAAGTCTGATGAGCGTCACCGAGACCCACGATTTGAAAGACACGCTGACGGTTGAGGTTGAAACGCCAGGTCACGAGAAGCGCGGCGCAGCATCCGCGCTCTTCAAGCAGTCAAAGAAGGCGATTTTCACGAATGCGCCTGTTTTGGCTTTGCATCCTGTGCCGGGCCGATGCTTCATCTGCAATGCCACTGAGGAAGAACTTGGCGAGCCATTAGAGGCCCATCACTTTGGCATTGAGTGGTCATTCGCCAATGCTCCAATTGATTGGGAGCGAGTAAAGACAGACTTTCCAGATTTTGCTTGGGACAAGTTCGATCCAACAAAGCCGATGGATTTTGTAGACGACATGCGTGTCCAGGGTCTGCTTTTGTGCAAGAAGCACCACACCGGGAAGGACGAGGGCATTCACAACTTGCCATTCTCGCTTTGGCTCGCTCAGAAGTACCTCAAGGATGGTTACAAGTTCTCTGATCTTGAGGTGATTCACCATGACGACGAGTAATCAAACCGCATTCCTCGACATGATTGCCTTTTCAGAAGGCACTCAAGCTGTGGGGCATCACAATGGCTATGACGTGATCGTTGGCAGCACGCCTGCATCGATGCGCCGGATCGACTCATTCGATGATCACCCCCGCGTGACCATGCAGCTCAACAGCAAGCTTTGGAGCAGTGCGGCAGGCCGGTACCAGATAACCGCGCCAACTTGGGCCGTTTTGAAGCTTCGGCTCAAGCTGCCGGATTTCTCTCCAGGCAGCCAAGACAAGGCCGCGCTTGAGTTAATCCGCGAAAAGGGCGCGATCGACATGATCGATGCTGGAAAAATCACAGACGCAATCATTGCCTGTGCACCGATCTGGGCCAGCTTCCCGGGCGCCGGATACAACCAGCATGAGAATTCTTTCTCTGACCTGATCGACGCATACAAAAAGGCTGGCGGCACAGTTTCATGACAGCGGCCATTCTCGCTCTGATCCTCACAGCATCCATCAATCTCAACACGCCCTATGTCTACGGCTTTCGCGTCGTGTCGAGCATCCAGTCGGGAGAGATTGATTCGCTGGGCATCCAATGGAGGCATTCGTTTTGAACACTTCGACAATCAAATTCATTTCCGCTGTTTTGCTTTTCTCCGCTTGGGGCGCTCTGGTCATGTTGGGCAAAGCCCCGGCGGATTCATTCATCGCGGGCATTCAGGCCGCGCTTGTCGGTATCGGCGTTTTTCACATGGGAGCATCACCTAAATGAACCGGATCATCCTCGCCGCGCTTGCGGCAACAGCCCTGCTGAGCGGGTGCGCCCAAGTCGCGCCAAATGCGACCCCGGTCACCACAGAGCAACAAGCCGCGGCCAGTGCCGCCCAATTGCAAGCCGACTGGATGCAGTCATGCTTGCTCTACAACGGCGCACAGAAAGCCGTGATCGCCAATATCGACAAGTTGAACAACGACCAGCTCAAGCAAGTGCTGATCATCACACGCCAGATCACGCCGCTATGCAGCGCGCCACCCAAAGACATCGCAACGGCAACCACCCAGATCACCAGTGCAGTGACTACCATCACCATCTTGGCAGGCGCAACAGCGGCGGGAGTTATCAAATGAGCAATTCAACTATCAGCACCGTAGAGCAAACGGCCTTGACGACCGCCGAACAACTGTTGCCGGTCATCCTCGCGGGCGTACAAGCGGGCGTCGGCGCATCCAATCCGTGGGTGGCCACAGCCGAGGCAATTGCACCGATTATCGTCAAACTGATCCAGATGCAGCAAGCCGGAGCGCCAGAACTTGCTCAGATCATGGCGGCGATTACGTCTGGCGTGGCAAGCGCTCAAACTCAAATCGAGGCTGAGGCAAAAGCTCGCGGCGTTGATGCGCCCGTGGTTGGTGGGTAATGTCCCGCTTCCTGAATCAGCTTAAGGTCACCCTGATCGATAACGACGCAGCAGAAGGGCGTGGACTGTGGTCGCTGGATGAAGATTTCGGGTATCAATCAGATCTGGCGCGAATGACGATCATGGCGCCAAAGGGATTCCGCACCGATTTCGCCAGTGTGCCGCGGCTTCCAATCGTTTTCTGGCTGGCGGGCGATACCAGCACGGAAGCGGCTGTTATCCATGACTGGCTCTATACCAGCAAGATCACGTCACGCCGGACGGCTGATGCGGTATTGCGTGAAGCCGGAAAGGTGTCAGGCGTTCCAGCATGGCGCAGATGGATGATCTGGGCGGGAGTGCGTGCGTTTGGTCAGGGGCCATGGGATGGTAAAAGCTGGCTGGATACGCGGTTTTTTTGAGAGATCGAAAGCCGATAGCCGGTTAATGAAAAGAGAAGAAATAGGGGCAAATTTGGATGTTTTGCCCCGAAATTGCCCCGAAGTCGATGCAAGTTGTTGTTTTAATTGGTGGAGGTGGGGGGAATTGAACCCGCTACCACTGGTTCTAAGGGGAACGCAGGGGCAAGCATTACAAGGCTTTGCGCGTAGTGATTCCCCTCTATTCCCCACGGATTCCCAAACTTTGTCCCGAGATTTGCCCCGAGAGCTGTAATTCAAGTTTTCCACGCTCGCAATCCTGTCGAAAATCCAGACCTTTCCAAGTCGGTCACAGGCAGGAACGCCGCGCTTGAATTCTTCCAAGTTAAATCCGCTCATTAATTCACCCTCATTCAAAATGGAATGTCCGAATCTTCAAAATCATCACGCGCAGGCGCTTTGCCGCGATTCTCCGGTGCTTGCTGTGTTCGTGGAGCAGATTGACGCGGTGACTGCTCTGATTCGCCTTGAGGCTTTCCGCCCAGCATCTGCATTTCGCTGGCCACAATCTCTGTCGTATAGCGATCAGTTCCGTCCTGACCTTGCCACTTACGGGTTTTAAGCGAGCCTTCGATATAAACCTGACTGCCTTTTTTCAGGTATTGACCGGCGATTTCTGCCAGCTTGTTGAAAAATACGATTTTTACCCATTCCGTTTTTTCCTTTTTATCTCCGTTTTCGTCCTTCCATGACTCATTGCATCCTATGCTTATATTTACAACTGCCTTTCCATTTGGCATGTAACGAATTTCAGGGTCAGAACCCAGGTTGCCAATTCCTATCCATTTATTTAGAGACGCCATTTCTTCTTACTCCATTTTTAATTGCGATGCTGCCAGCATGCTGTTTGCAAATTCCAAAATGCATGGCGATTTTTTTGTATTTTTCACCGTTTCTAGCGCGAGTTACGATTTCAGAAACGTCGGCATCAGAAAGCTTTGTGTGTGGAAATGAAAATCCCTTGGCTTGCCTCCCCTTGCTAACTGCATCCTGCATATTCTGCTTACGAGTTCCTAAAAATAGATGATCTGGATTAATGCACCGCCTGTTGTCACACTTGTGGCATACATCCAGTCCGTCGGGTAATTTACCGTGGCTAAGTCTATAAACATGTCTATGGGCATAATCAGTTTTCCTAAATACAGTAGCCCTTGAATATCCATTGGCTTGTACGCACCCCTGAAATTCCATGCAACCATATTTAGTGGTTATTGTTTTTCTGAGTAGATGCCTTAAGCGCTCCTCTGAGTCATCACCCAGCACGATGACCTTATTAATTCCGCGACTTGCCATTTTTATTTCCTCAATTCGATCCATAATCTTTTGACACCGACCAGTTTCTCAACCGTAACGATGAATTGATCGGGGTACTTCTTAATGTGAAGCACGACAGCCCCAGGCGTTGTTCCAGTCAATTCTGCTATTTCCCGCGCTGTTGCCGGTCTACCCAATCCGATCAGGGCATCAGCGTATTTTTTTAATGCCTGCTCTTTTCGATGCTCTGCCATTTTCGACCGGCCATTTTTGATTGACTCTAATTGGCCGTCCAATTCGTCGCTAAAATACCCAGCGCATCCGCCTACCGCGTTAATTTGGCGCAGGATTGTTGCTGTGTTGGTTAGGGTCATGACGGATCACCTTCGCGCATGGCGTCGATGGTGTTTTTCGCCCTATCAATTGCGTCTTCAATTATTGGATATTGATCATCTGTAAGTTCCATCATGCGGTCGGTGGCAAAAACCAAAGCCTCATGTGCGTTTTTGATCACTTCGCCGTACTTCGCCAACCACTCATCCCGATCAGCCACCATCGACTCATACGAGAAGACTTGGCGGCGGAGTTCTTTAGCGGCTTCGGCCAAGCGATGCGCCGATTTACCGCTTTCTTCTTCTGGAATTCCTAACGCCTCCTCGATTAAGGCGATATCAGTAACGGCACGATGAAACATTGCTTTATAGTCAGGCTCCGGTTTGTCGTCGCTGACTGCTGGCGGCTGTGGCAATCGCATATCGACATTGCTTGCTGCATTCAGCGGATTGAATGGTGTTATTCCATGTGCTGGCGGCTGTTGAGACAAACTGCGCAGCAATTCAGCAGTCATCTCGGACGCCTCCTGAAACTGATCACCATTCGAATAGGTATCCCAGATTGCCGCCAATTCCTCGGCCTTGGTTGTTTGGCTTGTGTTCATTTCCTCACCTCATTCTTCATATCCGACTTCCGCGAACGCTTGAGCGATTCAAGACAAAGCATCGCGGTTTGAACGTTGTAAATGACGCGCGGCAATGGATTACCGGCGCGAAGATCGATCATGGCGACTTCAAGCGCATCGATGGCTTGCTGGCGCTTTAGTTGGTTTTCGTTCATACCGCACCACCTTCGGCTTTGGCCAGGGCCGCGCGCAGCACCTCAGACAGATCGATGCCCCGAACCGGGACCATCGGATAGAAACGCGCGGAACCGGCCTTGATTACATGCAGTTGCACGTCCGGTGATTCGATCTTGATGGTCATCAGGTTCATATCAGGGACGTAGCAAGGCGAAAGGAAAGTGCCGTTTTCATTCCAGTAGCTATTCATCGACGCACTGAAAAAGCCGTTTCCGCTGTATGTCTCCTGAATGTCATGGACCAGAACGCCCCCAGTTGTGATTACAGGAGACCCCATCTGCATTGCCTGCTTGCTGAACCGGCTCATGCCTCAACCTCCTGCTCAGCCACGCGAACCGACTTCACGGGGAAACCGCGCTCTTCGAGTAGCTGTTTGAGATTGGCAAGCACCAGGCCGTCGCTGTACCAGTGCTCAATCACGATGGTGGTTGTGTGCAGCTTTTCGCTTTCGGGTGCGGCGCTACGCTTGGCGATATCCGGAGCGCTGTCGATGATCGTGCGTGCGATATCGGCGGCTTCTGGATGCTCAGTGACCTTTTCGGCCTCGACTTTGGCGCGCGCGCCGGCTTCGGCCTTTTCGCGATCAGCCTCGCGCTGCTCTGCTTCAATCTTGGCGCGCGCGTCGGCTTCGGCTTGTTGCTGCATTCGCTGGCGATCGGAGGCAAGTCGCACCTCTTCCGCCTGCTTGTGTTCGCTTATGCGGTGCGATACCAGCGCGGCAAAGTCATCGTTTGGCTTATGCGCAATAGTCGCCAGGTCGTTAAATAGGAACCGATATTCTGCATGCTTAGATAGGTGATTAAGGTTTGCTCTAATGCACTTTGCTTGTGCGTCGGCTTCGATCTTGACGCGGGCGAGTTCGGTGTCCAGCGCATCGTAAAGGCTCGACATGGTGCGCTTGTTCTTCGCGGCACCGTTGAAATCAGGTGTTACGCCTTCGATCTTCACCGGACTGATCTCGGCATTGAGCGCCGAAATGTGATCCATGAACTGATTGCGCGACAACATGATTCGATCGGTTTTGATGCGCTCTTTCTCGGATTTAACGAGCTTCTCGGCCATCAGTCTGTTATCACGCGCCAGATTCCGCGCCAGATCAATCATGCGCCTGGCTGTGTCTACGGAATCGACTTGGGCCAGCATATTGGCTTCGGCGGAATCCAGCGCTTCCTCGGCCTTTTTGAGCGTCTTGATCTGTGATTCCAGATCCGCGAAATCCTGATCGCTCTCAGGCCTCTTGATCAGCTTTTCATCGACAAACGTCTTGAGCGCGGTGGTGAACTTATCCAGGTTGTCGGTGATGGCGATATCACCGGAAACCTGGACCATGACCGCGGGCAAGTCGAGCACGGCTTCGCCTTTTGGCTTTTCGACGATTACCGGCGCAACGTAGTTATCCCGATCAATTTCGAATTGCACCCATCCAGCCGCAATTTCTGCGATGAGTTTGTCATCGCGCTCGATCCAGAATTCGGCCTTCTCGATGAGTTGATCGTTTTCATCCCAGCGCGAAGCCATGAACAGGGTGCGTTCGGCACCGGATACCATCATCTGATGCTGGACTTGGATGTGGTATTGCTCGTCCAGATCATCGGCAACTGCACATTCAGCAATATTGGCATTCAGCGTCTTGTGCTCGAAGTTGACATCATGACCAAGCGTTAGTCCGTCAAAGCTCGCGCCGTATTTGCCCTCTGAGCCGACAACCGGATAAAGGTCATCGCCAATGATGGCCTCGGCCAATGGACGAGCCAAAGCCTCGAAGCGGTGGCCATCATCAAAACGGCGCTGCGTTGCCGCATCAACCTCTTCAATGATGCCGGTCGCCTTCTCGTGAAGCAGTTGGGCGCGTGTCTTGTATTTCGACTTGCCCATCATTGCAGGCGCATCGCTGGCGGTGAAATGATGGGCGCGGAATGCGTGCCATTCGGCGCTTCCCTGAATTAGTTCGTGAATTTTCATTAGTCAGCCCTCGCGTATTGGCCGTAGTGTGATTTGGCAACTCTCATGTACTCTGCGCTTGCGTCCTGATGGGTTCTGAATGACCCTAGAGACAACTGTTTCCCATTTATCGTTATTCGGGATTGATAAAGGCCACTAGGAAGCAGCCGAACACCTTTTGGCGTTGATTTCCCTTTGTTTCTTCTTTTGTTCGCTTGGTTTTGCTGGGGTGTGGCTGTCCGCAAATTTGCGATTCTGTTGTCGTGCTTATCTCCATTGTTATGCCGCACCCGTCTGATCCATCATCACCGTGCGGGCCAGCGCCTCACACGTTGGGCAGGTGCAAAACGGTGTTTGTGGCGGTGGCGCTGCCTGCTCCATCGCCAGATAGACTCGCTCCAACAGGTTGGCGGACAGAACGAAGTCGCCCTTTGCCAGCATCACGTCATGCGCAGCGCCGATCATTTCTCGGGTCACTGTCGTCATTTGAAATACTCCTTATGCTCACGCAGCAGGCGCAGCGATCTTTCGTCGTGGTTCTCCCATAACTGCAAGCCTCTAGCCCGCAGCATTTCCTCCACTTCATTTAGGCACTTTCGCCCGAAGTTCGGCCAGCGGCGCATTTCGCTGCGGCTGAACATGCACAGGTGGCGCACAGTAAAAGGCGGCTCAATGTCGAACGTTCCTGTCCCGGCGTATAAGGCGAACCCTGCTAGTTCGGCCCGGATGATGTTCGCGGGTCGTGTTGTTAGGTCGGCTAGAAAAACCTCAATCGGAAAATCTAGCGGGTGTATCTTGCGCAGTTGTGGGGCCTCCATTTTTTGGAGAGCCTTCAATTCCGCAATCGCGGCCAGCGTCTGGTCTGGGTCGCCGCATCCGTCGTTACCTATCCCGAGTGCTTCATCAATCGCGGCCAGTGTTCGCACTGCCTGTTCAAACATGCTCTTGTAGTCCGTCATTTCCGTTCTCCGTTTCCACCGGCGGCATAACCCGGCAGTCCAGCGGACGCCGTGCCGGCGCCGCTGACTTCTGCGATGTGGTCGATTTCGTCCGATGGAAATTCACCATAAATCGCAAGCCACGCCAGGCGATGAGCCTTGTATTTATTGTTGTTAATGCGGATCAAAATGTATTTGGTTGACCTTGTCCCCGCTTCTTTCCCGGATAACCTAGCGTGTTCTTTTGGAGGTTTTTTCCAAGTGAAAACACCTGTTTGCGCGTTGTAATCAAGAATGGTCATTAACTCTTCCTGACTGATCATCACTCAACCTCCTCAACCTGTGCTTCTGGAACCTCGAAAGACGCAAGGGTCATCTTCTGGTCCATGGTGAAAAATTTGCCCTTGCTCTCGATCTGGGCGATCAGGCTGTTTGCCGAATGCTTGCCAGATCTGATGATTCCTTCCCACTGGCCGACCTTCTGGTCGAATTCTTCTTGGGAATATTCCTGTGGCTCTGCCTCAATTCGGCGCAAAGGCTGACTTTGAGATTCAAGTGTTTTGCCCTCCATTTCTTCGGCAGTCGGTGCATTACCAACTTCAGGGAATGCCTTGCGAAGAGCTTGGGCCTCAGCGCACTTGGCGATTTGTCCGCGAACACGCTTGCGCCACATTGAATTGGGGGCATCGCTCTTGCCTGAGTCGGAGGCGTAGTTTTCTTCCCAGTATTCCTTCGCGGTGAATTCCACGATGTGATTACCGACGAGCTTTTTGACTGTCACGCTGCACCATTCAGGGAAGGTCACAGATACGGCATTCCCGTTCTTATCGCGGAAATCGCGGCGAATCATTTCCCCGAAAACGGGTTCAGAAATGCCAGCCAATGACTTTGAGCGATCCGCCTGGATTCGATAGAGGCCGATGCCTGGCATTACCACATCGCGCCACTCGTAGTTGCCTGTGACTGGGTTTTTGGCATTGATTGGCACGATATGGACTGGCTTCTGCATTGGGTCGAAACCGGCTGCTTCGCAGTAGTCCAGAACCATTTCAACGGATTCGTCCTTTGAGCCAACATAGAGGCTGGACTGGAGCACTTTCACCAACTGCGCTCTGTTTCCGGCTAAAGCAATTTCTTTGGTCATCACATTTCTCCTATGGATTTGTCATCGGGGAGCGCATTCGTGCATGGAATACGCTCTCGTATAAGTGATGCGGTGGCCGGTGCTGATCTCCGGCATCTTGGTTGTGGACTCTTGTTTTCCGTTTCAAACCACACGTCGACATGTGTACGCGCAAAACAGCGGCTGCCCGAGCCAAGTGTCATTTCAAACAAAGAATTTCTTCCCTTTGCGGCAAAGCAAAGATTCAATTCGCGCATCAGCCTGCGCGTTCACCGCATCGGTGGAATGATCTGGGACGGCGTTACTGGCTCCAGATCACTCCCCGTTACGGTCGACCGCTTGCGGCGGTCAGTCGGCATTGATTCAGCCGTAGCCGTCGCCGTCGCCGTCGCCGTCGCCGGAGCCGTCGCCGGAGCCGTCGCCGTAGCCGTCGCCGTAGCCGTAGCCGTAGCCGTCGCCGTAGCCGTAGCCGGAGCCGGAGCCGTCGCCGGAGCCGTAGCCGTCGCCGGAGCCGTAGCCGTAGCCGTAGCCGTCGCCGTAGCCGTAGCCGTAGCCGTAGCCGTCGCCGTAGCCGTCGCCGGAGCCGGAGCCGGAGCCGGAGCCGTCGCCGGAGACTTCTGGTTTATTGAGCTTTGGCATCTTTCGCGCCCTCGATGCTTTCAATGGCCACTTCCGTGCATGGGATGATTTCAATTGCTTCAAGCCAAATCGAATCAACAGCCGGAGCGATTCGGCTTGCACTTTCATCAATCCCGTAAATCGCGCAGCCAGACAAGCTGATTGATTTTTCAGCCTTCCATTGCCACATACGACGAGCTGATTTCAGAATCACCTCACTGCCTGCTTTTTCAGCCAGAACGCCAAAAAACACGCCAGCGGAATAGGTGCGAATGATTACTTTCTTGTCAATCATTCCCCCCATGGATTGAGCGCACTGCTGCACACTCGTTGCCGAAAACAACGCAGCCAATTCACGCGCTTGACCAATAGTTAAATCATCAATGTTCATATCAACCTCTTCTGTTTTTGATTCATCGGAGAAAACCATCGGATGATGACCTTCTCGGATAAGTGCCTCGTGACGTGAGGCATTCGGCGATTGCCTGGTAAGCGGGAGGAGGGGGCGTGTTCACTGTCTCGCGTCAGTGCGTAGCTGTTTTGCCCATCCATCAATCGCAGCCGGTGTTGTTTTGATGCGGCAACACCTCCGGCTGGTCGCCTTTGGGTTAAATCTCAATATCAATCGACAAAGCATCCGCAATCCGCTTAAACAAATCGATATTCAGGACGTACTGGAGCGCGTCGCAATTGCGTTGCACGGCAGCGAGTGCCACTGGCTCGGTCATCAGCGATTCGGGGACGTACTGGAGCGCGTAGCCATTGCGTTGCACGGCAGCGAGTGCCACTTCAATGCTTAAAAATCCATAAAATTTGATCTTCATTCGATGTATTCCTTAAAAACCCCCGATGAAAAAGCGCACCGGATTCGCTAAAAATCAATGCTTAATGGCCGCAGAAACCAAGTGTTCCGCATACATAGCCGCAGCCTTGTCTCGCATGTCAGCGATGCCCTGAGCGGCTTCGAAAATCTTCGCCATGTCCTTTCCGCATGTCGCAACATCAAGTGCGTGGTTCGTGTTCTCGACAAGCCGCTGGTTTTCGTCGCTCGACAGATACAGGTGCGTCATGGCTTCATGCATCATCTCGGCGTCACTGAGGATTTCCTCGTACTTAAGGACTTCCAGTTGCTCGATGGCTTCGGCTTCTTCCTGCTGTTGCTCGTAAAGCATCCAAGCGAGGGAGTTGGCTACTCGTTCAGCGGTTGCGAGGCTCATTTCACACCCCGCATAACTTCACGCTGACGACGGCTCTGACGCATCAGGAACGCGTCACGGGTCATTTCAGGCATTGGGCGAGCTTTCTTCGCGCCGATGTACCGCTCACCCATATCGACAATCTGACGACGCACCGCGTCCTCACGGATCGGCAAAGGGAAAACGCTTTCGTGGATTTTGGTAATCATTTTCTTCCCGCCTCCATTTCAAGCGCTTCAATAATCGAATCGGCAACAAGCTCAGCATCGCCATCTTCAAATTTGCCAACATGAGCCACAAACGACGCAAAGTTCTCGCTCAGGAAGTCGGCCACAATTCCGTAATCAAATTCACTCATCTCGCTCACCTCGTTCGTTGTTGATAGGTGTACTTTAACAATGCGTTTCACGGAATGCAACGGTTAGTTGTAAAAAATATCGAAAAAGATGCGAGTTATTTTCTATAGCGCATAAATATTTTCTAGGGCTTGCAATGCTTGCAATATGTAACGCTCTGTTTCATAATTAGCCGCATGAACAAAAAAACACCATGGCACGAAAAGAAAGGGGCGCGAGTCATCATCTCTGAAAAGCTTCAGATGACACACGCAGGCGTATCGCAATGGATTAAGCGAGGGGTTCCACCTGATCGCATCATCCAGCTTTGCGAGGCGCTCGATTGGGAATACTCGCCGCATGACATAAACCCAGACATTTACCCAAATGCAAATGACGCGCTTCCACTAAAAAGGATAAATAAAAATGGCTGATGACGTAGACACAACGAGCGACCGAATCGAAACGGAAACACGTCGCCGGATTGAAGCGATTCAACATGAAGCACCGATTGCAATTCCTACGGGCCATTGCCTTGAGTGTGACGAGCCGGTTCCGTCTGGTAATCGCTGGTGCGGGCCTGAGTGTCGGGATATGTGGTGCGCGAGGAATGACCAATGACCATCCTCGAATGGATAACAGCAACCGTATTTGTCGTCGTCATCACGATTCTGGCGCTTCTCATCGTCGTGTCAATCCTGTTTGTACTGATCGGCCTGTTCGCCAAAGGGTATGACACCACACGCGAAAAGATTATTCACCAGAGGTACAGAAAATGACCGCGCTTATCGTTGTTTGGATCGTCGGCTCTTTCCCATTGGGGCTGATCATCGCTCGTGCGATTGCGGGTGTGAAGTGAGCAATAAGTCATTCGCCCTTGGCCGATTAAAAGTCGGAAAGATGAACAAAACCGAGGAGGCGTATGACGCGCACCTGGTTCTGCTCAAACACGCTGGCGAAATCCTCTGGCACAAATTCGAAGGGCTGAAATTACGCCTCGCGGACAACACTTTTTACACCCCTGATTTCGCCGTAATGGCCGCTGACGGGGTTATTGAGTGCCACGAGATCAAAGGGTACTGGATGGACGACGCACGCGCCAAGATCAAGATTGCGGCTGATATGTACCCGTTTCGATTCAAGGCTTTCAAGGTTCGAGCAAAGAAGCTCGGCGGTGGCTGGGAATCGGAGAGTTTCGAATGATGGCGAAGTCTGCGGCCATGAAATTGCAGGCAAGAAAAAACCCGACTCAAACGCCGTTAGCGCGGCTCGTCGGGTTAATCCATAGGTGAATTGATTATGAACGTACTTGATCAGGTAATTCAAGAAGATTTTGCAGCGTACAACGCCGACACGGTAGAAGTGGCTATGTCTCTTCCAGATGATTCAATTGATTTTTCTGTGTTCTCGCCGCCTTTTGAGTCGCTATATACGTACTCAAACAGTGATCGAGACATGGGGAACAGCAGATCAAGCGATCAATTCTGGCATCACTATCGCCATTTGATTGCGGAATCCCACCGCGTCATGCGCCCAGGTCGCCTTGTCGCCATTCACTGCATGAATCTTCCGACCAGCAAGACAAACCACGGCTATATCGGAGTTCGTGATTTTCGCGGCGAACTGATCCGCGAATATCAAAAGGTCGGTTTCGTTTTCCATTCAGAAATCTGTATCTGGAAAGACCCCGTGGTAGCAATGCAGCGAACCAAAGCGCTCGGATTGCTCCACAAAACAATCATCAAAGACTCAAGCATGAGCCGTCAGGGAATCGCTGATTACATCATCGTGATGCGCAAATTAGGCGACAACGATAAGCCGATTGCTGGCGCACTTGAGTACTACGTTGGCGACGATGTGCCAATGGGGTTCGCCGAGATTGAACGAGATGGGCTGAACAATGCCTATGTGATCGGCGGCGACGGAACGGCCATCGACATTTGGCAACGATACGCCTCACCCGTCTGGATGGATATTCGCCAGACGAACACGCTCAACTACGTTACCGCCAGGGATAGCGACGATGAGCGCCATATCTGCCCCTTGCAGCTAGATGTGATCGAGCGGTGTATGCAGCTCTGGAGCGCAAAGGACGACATCGTTTGGTCTCCTTTCATGGGAATTGGCAGCGAAGGTTATACGGCGCTAAAGATGGGGCGCAAGTTCATCGGCGCGGAACTCAAGCCGTCCTACTTCAATCTGGCCGTTCGCAATCTCGGTGAAGCCAAGAAATCCCAGATGGATCTGTTCGGGGAGGCTGCGCAATGACTCCCGAATATCAGGCATTCCTAAAGCAAAAAGCAATCACGAATATTGATGCTGGTTTTCAGGCCAAAGAGGAATTTTTCCCTGCCGAGATTTTCCCGCATCAGTCGGCCTGCGTGAAATATGCGTGCAAGAAAGGCCGCGCTGGGCTGTTTCTCGATACAGGCCTCGGCAAGACAATCACGCAGTTAACCTGGGCCGATCAGGTAATGCGTGTAACCGGCGGCATTGTGATTGTGTTGGCACCCCTCGCTGTTGCGTCACAGACCGAGCGAGAAGGTAAAAAATTCGGCATATCGGTTAAGCAAATATCCAGCCCATCGGAAATGGGCAAAAGCGGCATCTATGTAACGAACTACGAGAAGTTGCATTTGTTTTCCGATTGCCTTGATCTGTTCGATGGCGTTGTTCTCGATGAATCGAGCATCCTAAAAGGCATGGACGGCAAGATGCGCCGACTGATTACCGAATCGTTCAGCCAGACGCCTTATCGCCTTAGCTGCTCTGCTACACCATCACCGAATGACTTTATGGAACTTGGCACCCAGGCTGAGTTCCTTGGCGTGATGACGCAGACGGAAATGCTCGCTACGTTCTTTATTCACGATGGCGGCGACACGTCAAAATGGCGCCTGAAGGGCCACGGTCGGGATAAATTCTTCGAGTGGCTTGCTTCGTGGTCAATCTTCCTGACAAGCCCAGCTGATCTTGGTTTCGATGGGTCTGGCTATGAATTGCCGCCCATCCACTATCACCAGCACGTCATTGAAACAACGCCAGAAAATGGCCTATTCGTAGAGCCGGCGCAAGGCCTATTAGAGCGCAATCAAGCCCGGCGCGATACGGTAGAGGATCGGTGTAAAAAAGCTGCTGAAATCGTCAATAGCATAGATTCACCGGCTCTTGTCTGGTGCCACCTGAACGACGAAAGCCAGTTGCTCACGGGCTTGATAGATGGCGCGGTCGAAGTGACCGGATCTGATTCGCCGGAGAAGAAGACATCATCAATGATGGAATTTTCGGACAACCGGGTTAAGGCGTTGGTAACCAAGCCAAAAATAGCTGGATTCGGGATGAATTGGCAAAACAGCCATCACGCTGTGTTTGTCGGCCTTTCTGACTCATGGGAATCGTTCTACCAGGCTATCCGCAGACAATGGCGATTCGGGCAAACCAAAGAAGTCCACGTCCATATTGTGAGCGCGGATATCGAGGGCGCGGTCGTCGAGAACATCCAGCGAAAAGACGCGCAGCACAAGATGCTGATGCAAAACATGATGCGGATTATGAAAACGCACATCGAGAAAGAGGTATTTGGCGCTCGGCTGGATAAAGCCGAATACGATCCAAAAGTAGAAATCAAACTGCCCGATTTTATTGGGAAGATGGCGTAATCATGGGCCGTCTTAATTCTAAAAATGAACGCGAAATAATCATCGCTATCAATGCAGCCGCAAACGAGAAGCCACGACCGTTGCACAAGTACGAAACTGCCGCCATCACCGCCAAGTTCAAGAAGGCCAGATGGGGTGGCTTGCAAGAATCACTTGATCTGTGTGCCGAATGCCCTTCATGGCGCGCGATGTTCTTGGCGCAGGAGGTGTAGGCCATGAACTACTACGAACGCCACCTGGGCGATATAGCAAAAGACACGGCACATTTATCAGCTCTTGAGTTCGGCATTTATGACCTGCTCATGGATCGTTATTACGCCAGCGAAAAACCGATACCGCTTTCTGACATTTTTCGGATAGCGCGAGCGCGCACAAAAGAAGAAAAAAGTTCCGCCGAGTACGTTGTCTCAGAATTTTTTCAAGAGCATGACGGCTGCATTTTTCACAAGCGCATCGATGCGGAAATTGAGAAGTACCACGAGAAAAAACCAAAGCGCGAAAAGGAAAAAGCTGACGCCGCCGAACGCCAGAAACGCGCACGGGATCGCCGTATATCACTGTTTGAGACGCTTCGAGATATAGGAATAGTACCGCATATCAAAACGACAACATCCGAACTGGAAAGGATGATTGACGAGTACTACAACACGCAAGAATCACGCGAGAATCACGGAAGCGTCACGCGTGACAACACGTTAACCAGTCCCCAGTCCCCAGTCCCCAGTCCCCAAACAGAAGAACCTAACGGTTCTTCACACACTGTCGAAACCGCGAATTCCTCATCCATGAAAACCACATCCCGGTTCGAGGAGTTTTGGCAGGCATATCCGGCAAAGGCAGGCAAGAAGCCATCACTCGCAATCTGGAAAAGCAAACGACTCGACGACAAGGCTGACGAGCTGATAGCGGATATTCAACTTCGCGCAGGCTCTGATCGCAAATGGCTTGGAGGATTCATCCCTAACCCGGCGACTTACCTTAGGCAGGAGCGATGGACTGACGCGATTGACCGGGCGCAGACAAATGGAAGCCCGCGCACAGCCAGAAACGCTGCGGCCATCGCGGAAGCCAGACGCAGGGTCATGGGAACCAATGATCAGGTAGTGGGGGTGACATCATGATTCAGTCAGATTTCGATCAGTTCGCAGACGCGCTCGACGCGACGATGAACTACTACGACAAGCCAATCAGCGCAGACATGACGAGCTTGTTTTTTGAAGACTTGGCCGACTACCCGCTCGAAGCCGTGCTTGCTGGGCTAAAGCTACACCGGCGCAATCCGGAACGTGGGCAGTTCACGCCAAAAGTCGCCGACGTAGTGCGTGAGGCGCAGAACTTCCTCAGGCGCAAGTGGCTATCGGCGGATGAGGCGTGGGCGAAGGCGCTCATCGCCTCCGACGAATCGTTGACCGTTGTCTGGACGGATGAGGCGCAGTACGCATACGGCATGTGCAAACCGATCATGGATGAAGGCGACATGGTTGGCGCACGCATGGCGTTCAAGCAGGCATACGACCGCGCGGTGTCAAAGGCGGTCTCCGAGATGCGAGCGCCAAATGCGTTCGTTTCACTGGGGCACGATCAGGAAGGCAGAAAAACGGCAATCACTGAGGCGGTTTCTGGTGGGCTGTTGACGCATGAGCGAGCCCAGGCGCTTCTCCCCGATGCCGGGGTTCAGATGACCAAGGAAGGGCAGGCGATAGCTGGATTCCTAACCGGAAAGGTCGCGCCAATGCCGAACATGAAGGCGGATTTCATGCGAAGGCTTCAAGAATTCAAAGGCGCGGCGAAAGCAACGAAATCTCCAGATGAGATCGAAGCCGAACTCGCAGAGTTGAAGCGCCGGGATATCGAAGAACGACGCGCTCAAGCTGTTGAAGCGTTACGGGGGCAGAAATGAACCCCCTAGAAACCACAGCCATGCTCGACAAAATCACCGAAGCAGGCGGCTCGTTCTACATCAAGGACGGCGAGCTATTCGGTCGTGATGTTCCGATGCAGTTTCATGGGTTCGTCAAGGCGGAAAAGGCAACGATTATTCGCATTCTTGAAGCGAAACTACAAGTACCGAAGCCGGTTGCCAAGAAACGCGCCTCGCTGGATTACAAGCTGTCATCAGGGAAGGCCGGATCTGTATCTGGTGATGATAGCGACACGGCGGAAACGCTTCTCGAAACGTTGCTGGAGAAATGGCCGGGAGAAGTGGTTAGGGCCTGGAATGATGATGGGGTGGTTTACCCATGAGCACTCAAGAGACAATCAAATTAACCACGCCAACCGTCGCCACGAACCAGCAAGCCATTGACCGCCTGCGCCGAATGCTCGATATGGCGGAAAGCGGCGAGTTGATCGAATTAACCGCCGTTTATACGCTGGCGAATGGCGATCACGGAAACCACTACACCGGGTCGGGTGATCTTCTTTTACAACTCGGAATGGCCGAAAACCTGAAGCACATCATCCAGCGGCGGATTGATGGGGATGATTTTGTATGAACGGCCTCCACACAATCACAAACCCACGGGAGCGCGATGCTTTCGCGCAAGAAGTGCGCAACGCGGATGTATCGGTTCCGCTGTATATCACCGTGAGTCGACAAAAGCCCAAGCCCAAGACCATCACGCGCTCAAATGCACAAAACGCGCTGATGTGGATGTGGCTCGAAACCATGGGCAGTTATACCGGCGACGGCAAGGACGGAATGCATTCGCTGATGAAGAAAAGCCGATTGCTGCCACTGATGTGCTGCTATCCGGAGGATTACCCGCACGCGCCCAGACTGTTCGAATTATCCGAGCTTTACCCGAACGACTGGGCTGCGTTCGAAAAGGCCGCCAGTACCGCCGATCTGTCGGTTGAGCACTTCACGATATACCTCAATGAACTCGAACAGGTCGCGGGGAACATCGGCGCGCGCTTGCAGTACCCGGAAGATATCTACGCCAAAGCTATGGGCCGATTTAGGACGCGTCGCGAAGCAATGGGGGCGGGGCGATGAGAGATTTGCTGCAACGTCAAACCCCCTATCGAAACCCCAAATGGCTGGCCGCCGTTCGCTCCATCGAATGCTGCGTGTTGTGCGGTGCGTACGGCACCGAAGCAGCTCACCGAGACGAAGGCAAAGGAATGGGGCAAAAAACAGCGGATTGCGCCTCAGCAGCCATCTGTTCTACATGCCATCACGAGGCTGGCAACGGCAAAAACCTATCACGAGAGGAGCGCAGGGCAATGATGGACAAGGCAATCGTTTTAACACTGATCGAGTTGGTTAATTTGGGGAAAGTGGGGGTTTTGAAATGACCGACAGCATCTTCATCGAAGGCATGGAACTGGTGCGAATCAAGCGCCTGACAGACGAAAACAAAAAATCTAACGGACAGGAATTGCGCCAATTCCGACGCGCTGAAAAGGATCTGAAAGCGCAAGGTGTCAGTCGGGTGTACTACGACGAGAACGACCTAATGACGTGCGAGCAGGGGCCGGTGTATGCGCTGCACGGTCGTCGGTACATCACACAGGAGCAGATCGATGCTCACTATCCTGAAGCGCGGAATCGGAAACATGCGTAAAACCCCACGGATGGCGGGATTGGAAATTAAGAAAAAACGCCAGTCGATCAAACCGGATGGCATTCACTCAATGACACAAGCGGATTTGGCTGATGAGTTATTCACCAGTGAGCGCCATATCCGAAACCTTGAGCGCGGCGAGTGCTCGCTTAACCTGTACCTGATGGCAATCGATTTTCTATGGAGTGGCAAGTATGTCTGCAATGACAAAGAAGATTGACGCGGAGATAGAGGCCTGGGCGAAGTGGGCGCGCACCCAATATCCGTTCGGGTATGGAAATTCACCGTGCGACAAATGGGATAAGCCGAGCTTTGGCACGGCGTTTATCGACCAATCATCGGAAACGATATTTGTCCCCTTTGAGCATCGGCACATGGATCGCGTGATTAACCACGTCATATCCAAAAAACACGCAGCGGTTATCAAGGCGCTGTATATCCGATGGTTCGATAAAGACACGCCACCGGCAATCAAGCGGATGATTATGGCGCGGGATGCTGGATGCTCAGTTGGCGCTCTGGCGAAGGTAAAAGAGAAAACGATCAGGGCTGTTGCAATCGCCCTTTGTGCAGATGAAAAAGAAAATAACCAATAGGAACTTAGCCTTCCTTGGAATCCCCATTTTAAGGGGTATGATTCTGCTATCGTCGGTTCGAATTGACTGACGGATCACCTCGCGTGATTTTCTATTATTTCCGACGCAGCTTTTTTGATCTTCTCGTGCAAATCGATAGGCGCTAGAATGACAAGCTGCTTGATTCCTTGAGCAGCCAGTCTTTCTTTGTGCCGAGCCTGTCGCGCTACGTTCTGAGCGCGGCGTTTTTCAAGATTATCCATTTGCAGACAGGCTCATGAATCCGGCGTTCTTGATAAGGCTCCGGCCTTTTTCTGGAAAGTTTGGGATAAAAATCTCCGATTCCTTAAACGTCTTTCCGGTATCAATACAAGCACGCTTGATGGCCGCGTAGTTGGTTTTATCTTCGCCGACACGCAGGTCGATTGTAATTTCAGTGCCGTTGATTTTTGCTGTGATTTTCATGATTTTTCCTTTGTTGCCCCACCGAGCCGGGTTAGTGATTTCTGCGGTATAAAGCGTATTCTTGGGCTGCGATGACTTCTTTGATTTCATCCAGCGAAACGATACGACCAGCGTTTGAGTATTGGATGCGCTTAAAGGTCCCCTGCCCGACCAACTGACTCAGCTCATAACTGAAGCCAGCCGCGCGGCGAAGTGACATTGTTTTTCCGGGCGCGGACTCCCAATCAGATGGATTGCCGTCATAACCCATATCACCAGGGTTAGTTGTCCAGCGCACTGTGATTTTTGAACGCATGGTCAGTTGCTTTGTACTCATGATATCTCTCCGGTTCGTTGCTGGTCAGCACGTTTGCTTTCCATGTGTTAAGAATAGCAAAGCGTTATTAGTAACGCAAGCACTTTGTTTAATATTTGCGTTGTATTTTTGCATCAGCGCGAAATTGGATTGGCACGTTATTTGACGTGAATTTATTAACTAGCCCTGCGATTGCGGGGCTTTTTGCTTTTGGGGCGGAGTATGGCCGCTAAACCTCTTGATAAATCGATAGTTGATTCGATCATTGTTGATTGGCGAGTCGGGCAACTGAGCCAGCAGTCCATCGCGGATAAGCACGAAGTCAGCAAGGGCGCAGTCAATAAGATTTGCAAGGGAATTGAGCGCGACGGTGCCACGATTGTGACCGCCGGAATCCAGTATAAACAAGCCTTGCAAGGCCATGATGACCGCATCGTGACCGCAATAGAAACCGCCGTTGATGATCGCGTAAAGCGTCAAGAATGGCTAAACGTGCAAGCACTCCAGAACGTCAAGGAATCAATGGCCCATCCATGTGAAGGGCAGCAGGACTTCCAGCGTCGGGCAGACACTATCCTGAAAGCGAAAGATACCGTGATCGGCAAGTCGCCCGATGTCGCTGTGCAGATCAACAATGGTCGGTCAATCCAATCGCCTGATGAATTCCGCAGCATAGCGAGAGAACTGCTCGACGAGATTTAACATGCAAGAGTACAGCCAGCAGCAGAACGAAGCGGCGGCGATTCTTGCAAGCGATGACCTGTACTTCTTTAGCCGCTGGATGTTCAAGCAACGTCGCGGCTATCAGTGGATTCGAGCGGATCACCACAAGATCATCTGTGACGCGCTGATGCGGGTGTTCAATGGCGAATCAACGCGCCTGATTATCAACATCCCGCCGCGTTATTCGAAAACAGAATTGGCCGTGATTAACTTCATGGCGTGGGCATTGGGCAAAGCGCCTGATTCAGAATTCATCCATACAAGCTACTCGGCGCGACTTGCGGCCAATAACTCATGGCAGGCGCGCGAACTGACGCAGCATCCAGCATATCAGGCGATATTTCCTGATGTGATGCTGCGCGGCGACAGCAAAGCC
>JACIYB010000039.1 GCA_014360155.1 Syntrophomonadaceae bacterium | reverse complement strand
TAAAGAAGAAGATCCAAGGGGCCATGATAAGTATCCAGGTTAACTACATAGCTCATCGCATCTTCATCTCTCTTCTTTTGAATAAATGCATGACGCTTTCCCTTAAAAAGCCGGTCAGAAAACGATTATATATAATAAATTATACATAAAATTAACAATAGGCCATAATATGCTGGAAAATGTCCCTGTTATAATGAGCAAGAGCAGTATTAAAAAGCCGTATCTTTCCAAAAAATACATTATTTCCGCGCCCCTGCCCGGTAAAACCCCGGCTAAAATTTTGGAACCATCGAGGGGAGGAATCGGTATTAAATTAAAAGCCGCCAGGATGAGATTTATATATATCAAAGGCTTAACCAGTGTAATAACCGCATTTCCCCATTCCCAAGTTCCATAAGGAATAAAAAACCGCAAAAGTACCATTCCAGCAAAAGCAAGTAATATGTTCATCCCAGGTCCTGCAAGTGATACCAACATCATTCCCTGTTTTACCCCGATATTTTTGAAATTGTAGGGATTGACCTGCACCGGTTTGGCCCAGCCGAACTTAAATACTATCAACATCAAAAAACCAACCCAGTCTATATGGGGTAAGGGGTTTAATGTAAGCCTTCCCTGGTAATAAGCTGTTTTGTCGCCTAACAAATAGGCTACCTTAGCATGTGCATATTCGTGAAAAGTCAAAGCTATTATAATAGCAGGCAGCCAAATAAAAATCTCAGTCAACGACGGAATCAATAAATTTCCCCTCCTCAATCCATTTCTTCACCGTGTTTATTTCATCTTCCCGGTCGTGAATTATACCGTCCAATTTAAGTTTATACAGCTCATCGAAAATACGCCTGAATATCGGCCCTGCTTTCAGGCCGAGTTCCTTAAGGTTATTGCCATTAATGTCAACACTTATGCGTTCTTTCAAGTCAATATAATTAGCCAGATTTTCCCAAACCAGTTCATCCTTGATGCACAGCAACAGGTAAATCATATTTTCTTTATCCAACATGCCCAGCATTTCATCAAACCTGCTAGGCGGTAAATTATGGTTTATGTTCAAATATTCCGTCAACACAGGTATCTTGAATGAATCCTCTATAACCTTGCGGTCATATTTATTCAGTGAATACCTTTGCAGTAAGGTCTCTAACCGCTTTTCACTCAGTCCCGAAAAAATTACCAGCATGTAAACAAGCCATTGTTTAATATCCAGCCAGTGATACCTTTCTTTGCACCAGCTTATTATTGCGGGAACTCTTTCAAGTACATCCCATTTTAATTCCTCGAACTCGATCTCTGGGAATATATACTCCCAAACTCCGATCTCTTTCATGCGCTTGAGTGCTGGAAGAGGGGCTTTTTCACTAAAAATAAGAATCAGCTCCTGGAGCAGCCTCTTATATGAAAGCCTGCCCAACAACCTTCGATCTATCGCATCCTTAGCAAACCGAAAGGTATCAGGTTCTATCGTAAAATGATATCTTTGCTCAAAACGTATAGCTCTCAGGATTCGGGTGGGATCTTCAATAAAACTCAGATTGTAAAGAACCCTGATATACCCTTTCTCCAGATCCTTACGTCCCCCGAAATAGTCAATCAGGTCTCCGAATTTATCCTGGTTTAAACAGATTGCCAGGGTGTTAATGGTAAAGTCACGCCGGTACAGGTCTTCCTTTATTGAGGCCCTTTCTATTTTGGGAAGAGCAGCCGGAAATTCATAATATTCTGTACGGGCAGTAGCTACATCGACTTTGCTTCCATCGGGAAGCACGATTACTGCGGTGCTGAACTGTTCATGGGCACGAGCCCTCCCTTTTAGCCGTTCCGCTAATTTTTGGGCCAACTTTATGCCATCTCCCCCAACTACCAAATCAACATCATAATTGGCTACCCGGAGAAGGAGATCCCTTACAAAACCTCCCACACAGTAAACTGCATAACCCAGTTCATCAGCTACTTCTCCAGCCAGCCTGAGAACTGAAATTATATTAGCAGGCAGATATTTCTGCATCAGCTCAGCATAGTTCTTCTCACCGTTATCGCTGAACAAATAAAGAGTTTTGTGGTCTTCCGGATAATCCTGCCCATGCAAGGTTTTTAAAATATCACTCCGGGAAACTATCCCTACTAACCTGCCATTGTCTATAACAGGCAACCGCCCGATATCATGCTCAATCATCAATTTTTGAATTTCACTGACCGGAGTAGCTGATGTAACCGATATGACTTCTGTAGTCATAAAACCTTTTACAGGAGCATGTCCGAGTTCATGTGTCTTAGCTTTATCCACATCCCGACGTGATATAAGGCCTACTACCCTGTCACCTTCTACTACAGGCAATCCAGTATGCCCGTATCTAAGCATTATACGCCCTGCTTCTTCCATACTGACATACATGGGGATAGTTTTCACTGGAGCAGACATAATATCGTGCGCCAGCAGACCCGGACAGACTTTATCTCCCAACCCATCCATTAATATTTTTATGACCTCTTCCGCATTTTTATCCTTTACTATGGCTGATGCCGCCCTTTCATGCCCCCTGCCATCCAAGTCTTTTAAAAGTTCGTTTACTTTTAAATTGCCAGTCCTGCTGCGTGCAACGACATTAACTTTCCCCTGCATTGTAACTACTGTAAATATAGCATCACTGCTCTCAACTTCAAATAACCTGTGGGTGACTTCATCGAGACCAGGTATAAATTTATCAGTTTCGGCAACCGCCACAACTACATCCATATTATTAATCTTAAAGTAGCGTGAAGTGCTGAGGAGTTCCTGTAGGAGCTGTCTCTGTTGGCTGGAAAAAGGCTGCTCCATAAAGTTAGCCACGACGGAAAGATTAGCCCCTCTGCTTAACAGAAAAGCAGCAGCTGACACATCCCGCGGCGTCGTAGATGTAAAAGAGAGACTGCCTGTATCCTCATAAATCCCCAGTGCCAAGATAGTAGCATCGAAGGCGCTAACGCTGATATCATTTTCAATAATCTTTTCTACCAGCACTGTAGTTACTGCCCCTACCTGGTGCAGTTCGGTCAAGCTTCCGCGCAAATCCCCTTCAGAAGCAGGATGATGGTCAAATATATAAAAATCCATACCTTCTCTAAAAACCAAATCTTTAAGGTACCCTAAACGGTTAGGATTAGCAGTATCAACAATAATCATTCTGTTTACCTGGGAAAGATCAATTTCCTTGGGATACTTTATGTCCAATGAATCTTTATACAAAGCCATAAATTTTTTTACGTTTTTAGAAAGTGTTCCTGAAAACACCATTACCGCAGCAGGAAAGAGTTTCTGCGCAGCAACCATTGCCGCTAAACCATCGAAATCCAGGGCATTATGGGAGGTAATTACAACCACAAATGATACTCCTTCTTACAAAATATTGGCATTTTACCATAACATAATAACATACATTCCCCTCTAATATCACCAGATCTTCCATAAACTCATTCTGGCAGCTTAAAAAATAAAATACGGAAAGCAAGTCCCCTTCCCTTTTCCTCATAATATAATTGCTAAACCCGTTTCTTTCCCTGCCCAACTATGCTGTATGCTAAAAACACGTACTCAACAGCCAAATTCGAAATATTTTGCCCTTCAAACATTTATTGCCATTAACTCTGTAAAATCCCCGCTGTTCAACTATACAGAAGATCCTTAAATTCCCGAAACACATTTACCACTGCTTTTTTAGGCTTCACCGCTACAAATATCGTATCATCACCGGCAACTGTGCCTAATATATTAGGTATTTCTGCTAAGTCAATAATTGAGGCTACTGATTGAGCAGCCCCAGGCAAAGTCTTTATTATAATGAGGGTTTCAGTGTAATCAATTTTAACAATAGAATCCCTAAAAATATGCTTCATACGTTCATATGAGCCTCTTATCCCTGCCGAAGTATTAGGAAGCGCATAACGGTATCCTTCTCTATCCGGTACTTTTACCAGATGCAGCTCCTTAATATCTCTTGACACCGTTGCCTGAGTCACATCGAACCCTCTGTCTCTCAAAGCCCTGCACAATTCTTTCTGGTTAATTATACGTTTTTTTGTAATAATATCCATAATTACCAGATGCCTCTGCGACTTCATTTAGCACCCCTTCATCAATTTGTCTCCAGTGCTTTTACGGACACAGCTTTCACTTTTTTCGAACAATTATAATCTGTGGAGGATTATTTACCTGGTTAATAAATCTGATCTCGGTTACCTCAAACGCCTGTTGAGGAAGTCCAGACAGATAATTCCTAGCAGTTTCAAGCTCCTCTGTCCCCCCTGGATGGCCGGGGTAAAAAACAACCGTTATTATTCCCCCTATAGCAAGGACATCAACCACGATTTTTAAAGCCTCTAACGTAGTACAGGCTTCAGTTTTAATGCAGTGATTTCCCCCTGGCAGGTAGCCTAAATTAAACATACAGGCCTTAGGCCTTTCTTTTAGATACTCAGCCATATTTATGTGATCATCTTTTATCAGAACAACCTGCTCTGCAGCACCATTCTTGGCCAATAATAATCGAGTGCTCTCTATAGCAGATTCCTGGATATCAAAAGCATATACCTTGCCGTTCCTGCCTACAAGCTGGGCCAGAAAAAGAGTGTCTTTTCCCCTTCCACAGGTTGCATCAACAACTATATCTCCTTTGCCTGCTACCTGCTCAACTGCTTTATGTGATATATTAACAGCATTCCTGAACCCTTCGCCAGTATCCCTATACATATTCATCAGACCTCAACCTGTTGTCGATACTGCTAAAAAAATAATTTTCCTTGAGTTTTATCAGTTTCAAGGCGAAATCAGGTCTTTTAACCCTCAGTTCACAATCCGGAGTAAAATCCACCTCTATCTGCCCATCTACAGAAATAATCACATCCTGCAACTTGTTCAGCAAACTTATTTTTATAATTCTATCAGGTGCTACTATTATAGGCCTCTTGCTGATTACATGAGAAGCGATAGGAGTAACTACAAAAACTTCGAGATCAGGATCGACAATAGGCCCTCCTGCAGAGAGAGAATAAGCAGTAGAACCGGTAGGAGTCGCAACTATTAAACCATCTCCCCGGTAAGCACTCAAGGCCTGGTTCGCTATATTAACCCTAAAATCCCCCAAACGCGGAATTCTAGATTTTACAACCACCTCGTTAAGACAATAAAAACTTTTTAGCGGTATTTCATCCCGGCAAATATCAACCTCAAGCATCATCCGTTCATCAATACTATAATCATGCCCAATAAGACGATCAATACAGTCACCGAGTTCGCTGATTTTAATGTTGCTCAAAAAGCCGACAGTCCCCATATTCACACCAAGAATAGGTACTTTTTCTTGTGCATACTGCCTGGCTGCTCTTAGAATGGTCCCATCCCCACCGAGGACAATAATAGCGTCTATGGTGCCTGTTGACAGATTTATAAAACCATCATCAATAACCGTATCCACATTCATTGCCTGAAGTTTTGCCGCTATTTGCTCGGCCATTATTCCAGTATCTTTTTTATACTTGTTGCTTACCAGAAGTATCCTCACCTGTTTCCTGCCCTCCAAGCTGTTGATGAGCCTCCTCAACCACTTCACCAACAGTTCCTTCTATATTTTCTATAGATGCCGCTCTTTTTTTAAGGCAAATAAAATATTCTATATTGCCCTGGGGCCCTTTTAAGGGAGAATAACTGACGCCAACACAAAACAACCCCTCTTTTCGGGCATAGCCTATACAGTCTAACAACACCTGCTTATGTACATCTGCATCTCGAACTACTCCTTTTTTCCCCACCTTGTCTCTTCCGGCTTCAAATTGAGGTTTTATTAGCGAAATTATTACCCCTTCCTCATTGATAAAATCCTTTAATACCGGGAATACTTTTGAAACAGATATAAAAGAAACGTCCACAGTAATGATATCTACAAGTTCCCCTAATTCTTCCACGGTAAAATAGCGTATATTGGTCTTCTCCAGATTAACTACGCGAAAATCATTGCGCAACGACCAATCTAGCTGTCCATAGCCAACGTCCAAAGCATACACTTTTTTAGCACCATGCTTAATAGCACAGTCCGTATATCCTCCAGTAGAAGCCCCTACATCAAGGACCACTTTGTTCAGGAAGTCTACCTCAAATTCTCTAATGGCTTTCTCGAGTTTCAATCCCCCTCTACTCACATACCGTAAGCGAGAGCTTTCGATCTTTATTTCGGCCTCTTCATCCACCTTAGTTCCTGGTTTATCCACCCTAACTTCATTGACCTTAACTTCTCCAGCCAAAATCACAGCCCTAGCTTTTTCCCGGCTTGCAACCAGGCCCTTCTTGAGCAGAAGAGCATCCAGTCTAAGTTTTGCCAAATTTAAGCAACCCCCATGTGTCGTCACGGTCCAGCAGCTCTGGCCACCTGTTGATAATGGTTTCTGCAACAGATTCAGCATCCATCTTCAGAACACGAAATAATATATCCACTTGTCCATGCTCGACAAATTCATCCGGTATACCTATCCTAACAACGCTGGCCTTACTCTCAGACTCAGCAAGCACTTCTAAAACAGCACTGCCGAAACCGCCTTCCAAACAATTATCTTCAATAGTAACCACACGTCCACATTCACATGCTATTTTAGAAATCATATCCTTATCAAGCGGTTTGGCAAACCTGGCATCCAAAAGCGCAGCATTTATACCTTTCGATGATAAAATATCCACGGTTTCCTTGGCAATACTGACCCCCCTGCCAATAGCCACAACAGCTAGTTCGTCACCTTCTCGAATCACTTTGGATTTGCCTATTTCGAGCAGTTTTCGCTCTTTTACAATTTTAAGGCCCTCATTTCCTCCCCCTCGAGGGTATCGTATGGCTACCGGACCGTTAATATAAAAAGCAGTGTAAAGCATATCCAGCAATTCATTCTCATCAGAAGGCGCCATAACAGTCATATTAGGAATGTTCCTGAGGAATGATAAATCAAAAACACCGTGGTGGGTAGGTCCGTCTTCTCCCACAAGCCCTGCTCTATCTATAGCAAAAATTACCGGAAGGTTCTGAAGAGCAACATCGTGAACGATCTGGTCATAAGCTCTCTGCAGAAAAGTAGAGTAAATCGCAACTACCGGCCTCAAACCTGCTTTCGCCATTCCCGCCGCCAAAGTTACGGCATGCTGCTCACATATCCCCACATCAAAAAACCGTTCCGGAAATACCTGGGAAAATCTTTCAAGCCCCGTACCACTAGTCATAGCTGCCGTTATAGCCACTAGAAGCTGATTTTTCTCAGCCTGTTCCACCATAAATTCTCCGAATACTTCTGTATAAGTCATTTTATACTTTTTAAATTGGTTTCCGGTCGTAATATCAAAAGGTCCAACTCCATGGAAAGAATCAGGTTTTTTCCGTGCAGGTTCATAACCGCGCCCTTTTTCAGTAATCGTATGTATCAATACAGGCCCTCTCATTTTTTTGGAATTCGCTAGTACCAGCTTTAACTCCTCAAGGTTGTGTCCATTTATAGGTCCAACATATGTAAACCCTAATTCTTCAAAAAGCATCCCCGGCACCATGAGATATTTTATCATATCTTTGAAGCGGCCAGCTGCCTTGGCGATATTGACTCCTATTCCCGGGATTCTCTTGAGAACCGTCTCTATCTCGTCCTTTGTCCTTGAATAGGAAGGGTCTGTCCTCAAACGGCTAAGATAACCTGACATAGCTCCAACATTCCTGGATATGGACATTTCATTATCGTTTAAGATTACAATCAAATCACGGCCCTCATGTCCTGCATGATTAAGGGCCTCATAAGCCATGCCCCCCGTTAAAGCTCCGTCACCGATAACCGCAACAACCGAATAGTCATCTCCTTTAATATCACGAGCAAGAGCCATGCCTAGAGCCGCTGATATTGACGTACTGCTGTGACCGGTATTGAAAGCATCGTGCAACGACTCCTCACATTTAGGGAAGCCGCTTATACCGCCGTATTGCCGGAGCCCTTTCATAGCATCCCGACGGCCGGTAAGAATTTTATGCACATAGCTCTGGTGCCCTACATCCCAAATAATTTTATCTCGCAGTGTATCAAAAACATAATGAAGCGCAATACTTAATTCCACCACACCCAGATTAGCTGCAAGATGACCTCCACACTGCGAAATACTCTTAATTAACAGCTGCCTGATTTCGGCAGCCAAATGCTTCATTTCGTAAAGGCTGAGCTTTTTTATGTCCCGGGGTGAGTTGACAAAATTGAGAATTTCATCCATAAGCCATATTTCACCTTCTATTTGTAAACAATTTAATCATACTTATATTCTCGCACCAGGCAACAACAACTGCTACTCTGAATATTATGTTATTCGCGTGATTTACTGCCATACCCTTGCCGACAGCCTTACCTCCTACGGTTAAAGCAGCAATAAAACTAGTCATTACCGCACTCGACAATAGCAAATCCAAAAACTGCAATTTATTAACCAGGTTGATTACTATCCCAGCCCCAATAGCACCGCTGAGAGTGCCAGCTATATCTCCTATAACGTCATTGCAGAAATTGGCAACTTTATCGGCATTTTGAATTATTTTTACAGCTTCTTTAGCTCCGAATACTTTTTTCGCAGCCCTGGCATTAAAGGGCGGCATTTCTGCAGCCGTGGCAGCGGTTCCTATAATATCAAAAAATATGCCCAAAAATATCACTATTAGCAACAGAATTACGCTGATAAATATATCATTAAAAACTGTTACCAGGGCCTCAGACCCCAGACTCACAAACAGCGCGATTAAGAAAGTAAAAAAAGATACAATAAGTCCTGATATTAAATTATTTCTCTTGATATACCCTGCCAATATTGCCATATCCCCTTAAAAAGCACCTCAAAAAAACAAGTGCGGCAACTCGCCCAGTTGCTGAGCAAGCATCGGAATACAACAAATACCCGAATAATAATATGTTCTAAAAAAATGGTCTGGTAGAAGGTTGTTTGTTGAGTAAACGCTGCGACATAGGTCCAGCAGGTTTTCCCAGCAGATCGCCCAAATGTCGCCAAGTGGGCGGTTTCCCTTTACGTCTGCTTTACCTCGTCACCGAAAGTAAGGCTGGATTACCACTAAGTTCGCACTTTAATCCTCAACAAACCGTGCTCATGCACACAGTCTAGGAGTTTTCCTCAACAACCCCCATCAACTTCTAGCCTCTTTTGCAGCGTACGGTTTCAAAAATAAACAATAATAACTTGGCCAAGTTGTTATTGTTCATAAAAATTTTATCCACCGCAACCACTCAAGGCAGGCTACACTACACCCAGCTTAAACCAGATGCAGGTTTTCTCACTACCTTTCTCAGTAAACTCAGATAATGAGCCTCCACGAATGCAGGGGTCGTGCCCGCATGCCCTTGCGGATTGCCCCTACATCCTTAACCTCCAGCAACGACCCTCAACTGGGCGTCAAAAGCCGATACCAGAAGCTTCATCGATGTGCCCTTAACGGATTTTTAGGCCCGTCTTCGAAATTGATAGGGTTGACTAGAATACTGCAACCTTCTACCAGCTACTTTTGCTAAAATATTATACCATATAAAAAAGCTATCTTTCTAGCCAAGTATATATAACAATCTTTTATTATAATAATATTATATGTAACGGCAAAATAAACTCATATGTAAATATAAAATAAGCAGTGTCTATTTCATTTCGCTGCAGGTATTCCCTAACCGCTTCTATGCAGTAGATACGAAGCCAGAGAACGGAGAAAATTCGCTTCCTCCCCAAAAAGAGCCAAACTGTCCAAACAAGCATTCACGCTTTCCGCCGCCATTTTATAAGATTTGTCCAGTCCCAGCAAACTAGGATAGGTGTTCTTTAAATTTCTCTCATCACTGCCTACCGGTTTTCCCGTAAGTTCTTCATTTCCCTGAATATCCAGAATATCGTCTGTTATTTGAAAAGCCAGGCCGAAATGGTAAGAATAATCAGTTAGTGCCTTAAGGCCTTTATCATCAATATTGTTCAGCAACGCACCTGCACGAAGAGAAACCTGGAACAATTCGCCTGTTTTAAGAGTATGCAGTGTTCTAAGGGTATTGTAATCGATTTTTTTCCCTTCTGATTCGAGATCTATCACTTGCCCCCCTATCATTCCTCTGCTGCCAACTGCACGAGCTATCTCGCCAATAACCTCTAGGAGAACACGAGGTTCTATTCCCTCTATGCAAGCATTCTTAGTCATAAGTTCGAAGGCGGCAGTAAGAAGAGCATCTCCAGCTAAAATAGCAATAGCTTCACCAAACACCTTATGACAGGTAGGTTTGCCCCGCCGAAAATCATCATCATCCATAGACGGAAGATCATCATGCACTAATGAATAAGAATGAATCAGTTCTATCGCGCAGGCAACAGGAACTACACTCTCCTTCTGCCCGCCAGCAATCCTAGCTCCTTCAAGTACCATAATGGGTCTTAATCTCTTTCCCCCATTAAATACTGCATAAGTCATAGCTTCATGTATTAATTTAGGATAAGCTTCCTGTTGTTTTAAATATTTCTGCAAACAGCCATCAACATATTCCTTTCTAGCTTGCAGCTGCTGGTGAAATGAATCGATATTCGAAGACATCACTCTCTCCTTCCCTTTTTCGAACATAAGTACAAGCTAAAAACCAAACAATGGTGATTCAGTTAATCAACTCCCCCGAGCACGAGCAGCTATACACAAATTCTCCATTAGCTTGGCAATCAATATTGGCCCTAACCCGCCAGGAACAGGTAGCAGACAGCAGTTGATATCTTTCATCGATTCCTGGTCAACATTCCCGCAGACGCCTTCAGGCTGCCAGTAGAACCCTGCATCAATTATCAAAGTCCTCTCAGTAATATATTCTCCCTTCACTGCTCCCGGAGCACCATTTTCCAATACTAAAATATCGGCACCACTTATATACTGAGGCCGATATTCTGGAATAACGGTAACATGGCAGCCTTTTTGCAACAAGATTACCGCCAGTGGAATTATTAAATCAAAAGAATCTCCCACGAGAATCGCTTTTTTGCCTCTAACCGGGGAAATATAACGTTTGATCACTTCTAGACAAGCAAGCGCAGCACAGCTTGTAAATTTTGGATGGCCACCCACAAGTTTCCCCCTGTTTATAGGGTTAAAACCGTCAACATCTTTATCCGTCCTAATTGCGGCGAGAAAATCATCTCGATACGGTTCCAACCTTTCTGGCAAAGGCAGCTGCAACAATATCCCGTCTATATTTTCATCCTGGTTCAGGACAGCAATTTCATCCAACAGCTCTTCTTTACCGATATCAGCAGAAAGCTGAATAATCTGAGCCTTACCTCCTATAGAATCTGCAGCTCTTTCTTTTAGTCGCACATAAGTAACATCTTCTTTACTGCCACCTACCAAAATAATAGCCAGCTTAGGGCAGATCCCCTCTTCTTGATTCGCTTCTTTTAAGCCTTTTCTTATTTCTTCTGATATGTTTGAGCCCCTGATTATTTCCATATTTACACACCTCTTCACCTGCTTTTTTCGCTCATCCGTTTGTTTCGCACGCTTCATTTCTTTTCTCGCTTAAATACGCAGCAAGCATAGCAACACCTACAGCATTATCGGTACTCAAAGACGGTTCTGCAAAATGCAGCTTCAGGCCTACTGCAGGATGTTCCAACCTCGCCAAAAGACGCTGCCGTATCAAAGAATTAGCCATCACACCTCCAACCAGCAATACTTCACGGAGTCCATGTTTTTGCGCTTCCAGCAGAATACTTTTCTCAAGGGTATTGGCAATTGTCCGTAATACGGCATAAGCCACATCTTGGTAACCAACACCGCTTTTTATGAGAGATAAAGCACGGGTTTCCGCACCGGAAAAAGAAAAACCCTTTTCACTAACTGAAGAGGGTATAGTCGGAATATCTGCCGCTGAGGACTGCAGGGCCAGTTTCTCCAATTCCTTGCCTGCAGGAAAAGAGAGTCCCATTGCTACGCCCACCCTATCTATAAGCTGTCCTGCATGCAAATCAGTACTCGATAGCCCAGTATTAATATCTAAAAAATTCGCCCCCCCTAATTTAACGTGCAAAATTTCCGAAGTGCCTCCTGAAAAATGAACGGCTAGGATTTCCTTTTTAGACATGAGTCCCCTGTTTCCTTGCATACCTGCCATGATATGCCCCTCTTGATGACTCACTTTATAAAGGGGAGTTCCTGTAAAACAGCTCAAAGACTCTACCAGTGAAACCCCAGCGATAAAAACCGGCATATAGCTCCCTTTTACCCTGCGGGGAAAAGCACTTACAGCAACAGCCTCGACCTCTCTGTTCAATAATCTGTTTTTTACAGATGCAAATAAATGGGGAAGATTTTTTATATGAAGGAAAAGAGCCTCTGATTGTCTCAGCCCCCGTTGTCCTTTTTTAACCTCCAACGTTATCCTTTCGTCCGCAACAACGGACATTTCTTTATCTACCAAGGCTAGAGAGCTCGTATAAGCACTGGTGTCTATTCCCAAATATAGACTCATTTCTTTTCTCCCAGTATTTTATCCAGAATAGCATTGACGAAACCAGCCGAACCTTCATCACCGTATTTCTTGGCTATCTCTATTGCCTCATCAATAGCCACTACTTCTTGAGAGTTTTCCATATATAGTATCTCGTATGCCGCTACCCGCATTATATTCCTATCTACGGAGGGCATCCTGTTTATCTCCCAGTCTCTTGAGTAACGTGCTATTCTCGCGTCTATTTCCGACAATTTCTCTAAACAGCCCTCAACTAATTTCCACGAAAACATGCGATATTGAACATCTAAAGAACCGTACTTGTCTCTCACAAGATAATCAAAAGCCTGACGTGGTTCGGCATCGACCTGGTCCACTTGAAATAATACCTGGAAGGCGAGTTCCCGCGCTTTTCTTCTGCTCAAAGACTATCTCCTTTCCCCTTATTCGTCTTTAAATCTGTTATATTTGAACCAGTCACTGAATTTTTTATCTTCATCAAGTTTCTTGCCGATAATATATCCCATAATTATACATGCAATAATAAAAATAGTTCGCCAAAAACCGTAAGTAATAAAAAGAATACTAGCTATTAACCCCAGCAATACCCCCACAAACTTGCCGCGGTGTTCCTCCAAAATAAACACCAAGATTTTTTCCCACACAGCTATGCCCCCTTTAAGCACCTGCAGGCTTACCGGTTCCAAAGTCGTCTACTAAAACGCTGATTTTCGCAACTTGCAATCCCCCGATATCTTCTAGATACTGTTTAACAATACCTTGCACATCTTTACTCATCTCTGGAACGCTTAATTCAGGATTTATCATAATGTGCAGATCTACTACTAATCCTTCCGGACTTTCATTGACTTTTACCTTAACCTCTTTAAGCCCCTCCACTTTTTTAACTGCTTTCATGATAATAACCTTTACAGCTGGAACAGTTATATATATTTGTCCTGTTAATCCGCCTTCTATAGCTATAAAATTCGGTTTCGGCTCTTTTTTGAGAGCAGAAACAAGCACAATCACCAGTAAGACAAACAATATTATGGCTGCTATCCCTAAAATCACGCGATTTTGCGAAGTTGCCAGTGCCAGGTTTATGTAACCCAGGGGTTCAGGCCTACCCATAGCTGCTAATATGGCTGATCCGGATAAAAACAACAGCACCAGGGAATAGATAACAAATATTAGACGCCATATACCAAACATTCAATCACCTCTTAATGACAGATAACCCCCTGTTTTTACTCTGCAGGGGGTTAAAGTTTTCTTAACAAACTAGACAATATCTATTCTGTTTCTATATCAGCCGCCATCTCCTCTTCCGCTTCACTCTTTTTCATAGACACCCCTACTATATGGACATCAACTGCTGTAACATTTAAACCAGTCATAGTTTCTACAGCCATTTTAACTTCCTTTTGGACATTTTCAGCAACTTTGGGAATAGCATATCCAAACTCTACTACAATGAATATATCTATTGCAGTGTTATCACCACTTACCTCAACCTTAATTCCTTTACCGAAGCTTTTTCTTCCCAGCTTCTCTACCAGTTCAGAACCCCATCCCCCACTCATTGCGGCAACCCCTTCGACATCTTTAGCAGCTAAACCAGCTACTGTTGCTACGACTTCATCTGCAATTCTGATTACACCTAATTCTGTGTTAATTTCTGGTTTTTCCATTTCCATAAATTTCACCTCCATACAATTTACTATTATTATTTTACCAGATTTTTTTATTTTTTATAATAGTCAATTTCGCCCCGTCTTTTACATCACTCTAAAAGCTGTTGCCCATACGGCGCTGAATAAAGTTAGTATAAACTTCCCCTTTTTGAAAAAAAGCATTATCCAGGACTTTAAGGTGGAAGGGAATAGTTGTGACCACATTTTCAATTTCAAACTCCTGTAAAGCCCTCTTCATTCTGACTATGGCTTCGTTCCTATTCTTCCCCCATACTATCAGCTTCGCCACCATGGAATCGTAATAGGGGGGTATAGTATAATTCGAATATACTGCAGAATCTACTCTAACCCCGGGGCCTCCTGGCAAAATACACTGCCCTATAGTCCCAGGTGAAGGACGAAAATCCTTAGCAGGATCTTCCACATTAATACGGCATTCTATAGACCAACCATTAATCTGAACATCATCTTGAGCATACTGCAAAGGCTCCCCGGCTGCTGTTCTAATCTGCTCCTTTACAATATCTACTCCAGTTATCATCTCGGTCACAGGATGTTCGACCTGGATTCTGGTGTTCATTTCAATAAAATAAAAATTCCTCTGCTTGTCTACTAAAAACTCGACAGTTCCAGCACCGCAATAACCGACAGACCGAACCGCATTAACGGTCAGTCCTCCTATCTTTTCACGCAGTTCTTCATCCAACAAGGAAGAGGGTGCCTCTTCGAGCAGTTTCTGGTTGCGCCTCTGTAGAGAACAATCCCTCTCTCCCAAGTGAATTGTGTTCCCAAATTCATCAGCAAGGATTTGAAATTCGATATGCCTGGGCTCTTCAATATATTTCTCAATGTATACTTTATTACTGCCAAAAGCAGCCCCTGCCTCCATTTTCGCTGTTTCCAGAGCCTCTTTTAAAGACGGCTCACTGTGGACCAGACGCATACCGCGTCCGCCTCCGCCAGCAGAAGCTTTAATTATTACAGGATAACCTATTTCTTTTGCAATTTCCGCTGCTTCGCTAAAATTTTCTACCGTTCCATTGCTGCCTGGAATGAGGGGAACACCAACCTGTTTCATCACTTCCCTTGCTCTAACCTTGTCTCCCATTAATTTTATAACTTCCGGTTCAGGCCCGATAAATTTTATATCGTAATTTTTACACAATTCAGCAAAATAATTATTCTCAGCCAGAAACCCGTAACCGGGGTGAATCGCTTCGGCTCCTCTATTCTTAGCTGCTGCTATTATATTCATCATGTTCAAATAGCTGTCTTTTGCCGGAGCCCCCCCAATACAAACGGCTTCTTCAGCCATTTTCACATGGAGACTATCCCTATCTGCAACTGAATAAACAGCGACGGTTTTTATTCCCAATTCCTTGCATGCCCGAATTATTCTCAGGGCAATCTCTCCACGGTTAGCTACCAAAATCTTGGAAAACAATTTACCACCTCTAATCTTCTTCGATTAGAAACAATACCTGCCCATACTCAACCGCCTCAGCATTTTCTACCAGGATATCAATAACAGTTCCTGAAACCTCGGATTTTATCTCGTTCATAAGCTTCATAGCTTCGAGTATACATAACGTCTGTCCCGCTTCAACATGATCACCAATCTCCACAAAGGGAGGAGAGTCAGGAGATGGTGCCCTGTAAAATGTAGCCACCATTGGCGATGTAACTTCCACAACATTCTCATTATTTTCCCCTCTTGCCGGTTTTTCCTCCTCAGAATTATCAGAAAATGAAGTTTTTACATCTGTAAGAGCCTCTGCAGCAGGCAGAACCGGATTTACAAGTGCCTCCTTTTTTCTTTCTTGCCCCGCTTTGCGCAAACTCAGCTTGCAGTCATCCTTTTGTATTTCAAGTTCTGAGATATCTGTTTGGTCAAATAACAGAATCAATTCTCTTATTTCGTCAATATTCATCTCATCATCCCCTCTGCGCGGTAATCTCTTTTTACCCTTGACAACAGGCTGCTTAACCGCTTTATTCTCTTTTTCCTTAAATTCCTCTCCCACTTCATCCTTTGATGATATTTGTGGAATATCTTCAGTTCCTCTCGATTTTCGATATTCAAAAAATTTTAAAGCCACCTGTGGGAATAAGATATAAGTCAAAACATCCCTATCGCTTTCCGCAATTTCTCCCACTTCTTTCTTGGCCTTTTCCCAGACAGGCTCCAACAGGTCAGCAGGGCGAACATTCATAACCTCTTCATCACCAATTATTTTCTTCCTTATTTCTTCTTTTATTGGCGCAGGAGGTTTCCCATAAAGGCCTTTAACGTAGTCTTTAACTTCGCCCGGACACATTTTATACCTTTCCCCTGTTAAAACATTCAAAACGGCCTGAATACCCACAACCTGACTAGTGGGCGTTACAAGCGGCGGATAACCCAAATCCTCCCTCACTTTGGGTATCTCTTCCAAGACTTCGTCTATGCGGTCAGATGCCTTCTGTTCCTCAAGCTGCGAATAAAGATTGGAAATCATGCCGCCGGGAACCTGATGTTCGAAGACTTTCATATCCGTTATCCGCGTAACTCCGCGTTCAAATCCCTTATGTTTGCGTATTTGTTCAAAGTGAGTGGCAATTTCAAACAGTTGATGGAGGTCTAAACCTGTATCCCACTCAGTTTCCTGGAGAGCTCTAACAATAGTTTCAACAGGAGGTTGGGAAGATCCAAAAGCCATAGGTCCACTGGCAGTGTCTATCACGTCAACACCAGCTTCGACGGCTTTTAGCAGAGTTGCTATGGCTAATCCCCCTATGTAATGGGTATGGAGCTGAATAGGAAGATCAAGGTGTTCCTTAAAAGCTTTTACAAGCTCGTATGAAGTATACGGCGCCAACAATCCAGCCATATCCTTAATACATATGGAATCAGCGCCCATATCCTTGAGACGCAGGGCGGTATCCACAAAATGTTGCATAGAATGAACAGGACTGATCGTATAAACCACACAGGCTTGTATATGTTTCCCGGTCTTCTTAATAGCCTTCATACAAGTTTCCAAGTTGCGAATATCGTTCAAGGCGTCAAATACTCTGAATATGTCAATACCGCTTTCAGCAGCTTCTTCTACAAATCTAATCACTGCATCGTCAGGATAGTGACTGTAGCCTACCAGAGATTGCCCCCGCAAAAGCATCTGCAGCTTAGTCTTCTTTACATGCTCTCGAATTATTTTAAGCCTTTCCCAGGGATCTTCGTGTAAATAGCGGATACAAACATCAAAAGTAGCTCCACCCCATACTTCTAAGGAATAGTAGCCAATATTATCCAGGTCTTCGAGGACGGGCAACATGTCATCTGTAGTCATTCTAGTTGCCCAAAGGCTCTGATGTGCATCCCTGAGACTGGTATCAGTGATTTTTATTCTGCCCATGGTATACCCCCCATTAATACAACGATTACAGTTATAACTTTATTGTATTCCGAATCATTCTATCGAAGTTATTACCGCAACACATGTGAAAATATAAAAACAAAAGCGATATACAGATATATATAAATAGACTCAGGCTCTGAGCCTGAGCTAACTTCCCGCAGTTCAGCTTATTTTATTATAAAAATTAAGAGGCTGTATTGCAATGTTTTTTAATCAGATTTTAAATGTATA
>JACIYB010000038.1 GCA_014360155.1 Syntrophomonadaceae bacterium | reverse complement strand
TGAGGGGTGCGACTTCAAAAACTCTATACGCTTCTCCTTTTTGTGTTTGCCAGCTATAAAGAGATTTTGCTGGTCTTCCTCAATGTGCAGTAAATCTTTCCACTCCGCCCACTGTGCCTCGTTTTCGGCGATCTCGGGGTAAAAGTCCTCGGGGATGTTTCCGACGGTGACGACGTAGAAGGTCTCGGTGACAAACTTCTTCTTCTCCCAGAGCATCTTCTGGAAGTCCTCGATCTGCGCCAGAAACTCGATGATGATGAGACCAATTCGCTTGATCAGGCGCAACAGTTGGAACCAGCCCTCGGCCAGACCGTCGCCGGCAGCCTCCATCTCTTCCAGGTTGAGCACCTCGTTCTTGAGATAAAAGTCCAGCTCGCGGGAAAGAAAGCCCTTCAAGTCCTTGTGGATGAAAAAGTCGCTGGTGTTGCGGCGGGTGTACTGGCGCAGGTGGTGTTCCAACAGGGTGACCGCCGTGCCGTCGGCGCGGCGTTTCTCCGCAATCAGCGCGCCCAGAGCCTCGGGGGTGTTCTTGGGCAGACGTTTTGGGACTTCTCCCAGGGTTTCGGCAATAATAGCTTCTTGCTGGTTCTTCTTCCCGTAGGTGATTTGCTCCTGCTCAGTTAGCGGGCGAAACTCGAAAGGGATAGTAAGCGCGCGGACTTCGGCGTCCCAGACGATTTCCGAGAGCCGCGGCAGGAAGAAGCGCTTCTCGCCCTTGACGTTGTTCTGCTCCACGTCGGCAGCCTTGAGCTTGAAGTACACGACCACGCCATTTGGTGCCTTCAAGGTGTAGTCTGTGAAATACTCCCCGGTCTTGACGTAGTATTGGTCGTGGTTGGCCCAGTAGAGATAGACCTCCTCACCGTTGTAGGGGATGGCGTAACGCTCTTTTTTGGAGTAACGACGCTTGGAGATAAAATCGCCGTCCTGCCAATAGCGGCTGAAGAAGGCATAGAGATGGTTGTAGATGTCGGCTTCCAGCGCCTCACGGCCCTTGGCGGACCTAGCCCGTTCCTGCGCAGCAAGGTATTCTCTTCCTGCCTTCGTTTCACGATACTTTTCGGCCAGGTTGCCCTCGGCATCTATGGCGTCTTCGCCCAAGGCCTCCAGCACTTTTTGCCGGGCGGCTTGCAACTCCTGGGCCGCTTGACTTTGCGCGGCCAGCGCACCCTTGTTTAGCTCATCGTTTACCAAGCGCGGCAGGTCCTTGGAGATGAAGTGCTCGATAACCGCCCGCTTGAGGTTTATGATGCGGTAGATGCCGAAATCCAGGTCGGCGCAGTCGAACTGAAATAGCTCGCGCAGAAGTTGTTGGAATTTTATCTGAGGAGTGTTCATCTGCTCTCCTTACCTTTCCTTCTTCCCCTTCGCCCACTCCTCCCGGCCTTTCTCCATCTGGTTCGGGATGATGGACATAGTTGATGCGGTCAACTCGCTTTGCGTCCACAATATATACAAAGACAGCTGACTTTTTCAATGGCAACTACTTAAACAGCTTCCTTAGCATCCTGCCAGTGGCCTTTCCCGCGGCCCTTCTTCCTATCCTCTTGCCCGTGGCCCCCGGCCCTTTGCTGATAGCGGAAATGTCACCCAGGAGCTTTGCCAGACCGTAGAGAAAACCACGGATTTGAGAAATACTACTCCTCTTTCTGGCCATCACGTTTACCTCCCCCTCCCTAAAGGCGGTTTAATTCGGATTCGGAGATTCGCCAGAAGTGGCCTATCTTGACTTGTGGGAAGCATAAAAAATCAATTATTCCTTTGAGGTGTCCTTTATAAAGTCTTTCAACGCATATTCTGGAATACGAATCAACGAACCCAGCCTGACAGCCCTAAGTTTACCTTCACGTATCCAGAAGTAAACGGTAGATTTTTTTACCTTGAATTTTTCAGCTATTTCTTGCGGTGTAAAGTATTTCTGTTCTTCCATAAATCTTCCCACCTATTATATATACTGTTTGCTTTATTTTACCATATAGAGTAATTAAACTCAATTAACCTATTGACTTAACAATACTCATTGTAATATACTAGATTTAACAAAATTAAACTATATAGACAAAAGGGAGGTTAAATTTATGAAGCAGATTATTAACGGCAAGCTGTACGACACGGAGAAGGCCCAGTTAGTAGCCCATGACCGCTACTGGGACGGGAGTAACTGGGAGCGGCACGGGAGAAACACTTACCTTTACAAGACGGCTAAGGGGAACTTCTTCCTCTACCGTACTACCAGGTGGCAGGGAGAGCGGGATCACATCGAGCCGGTGAGCATTGAAGAAGCCAAGCATTGGTATGAGCAACTACCGGAACATGAAATGGAGTATGAGGAAGCTTTTGGAGAACCCCCGGAGGAAGCGTAAGGAGGTAGTCCTTTAACCACTGCGGAAATTGATAGCTTATCAAGAGGTGTGGGCGAAAACGCTGATATATAAGGCTTTTTAAAAGCCTGTGTGCGGAATATGTGCCAAATTACTTCCAAAGGAGGGTAAAAATGGCAGGACAGATTATAAACAGGGGCAAAAACAAATGGCTGGCAAGGGTATATATGGGGTTGGATGCAAACGGTAAGCGGAAGTACCACAACAAGACGATACACGGGACCAAGAAAGAAGCACAGGCTTACCTGAATAAAGTACTGCGGGAAAAAGATACCGGGGAGTTTTGCGAACCGAGCAAAGAACCTCTTGGTAAATACCTTGACCGGTGGCTTGAAACAGCAGTAAGGTCAAGGGTTAGGGATAAGACATACAGGAGTTATAAGCAGCTAGTTGAGCTATATATTAAACCAAGCTTGGGGGATACAAAGCTAAATCAGTTAACCCCTATGGCAGTACAGGATATGTATAACTTTATGGTGGCGCGGGGACTTGCGTCAAGAACGGTACGTTATACCCATACGGTGCTGAAAAACGCGCTGGAACAGGCCGTTAAGTGGCAAATGCTGCGGCAGAACCCCGTACAGTATGTAGACCTGCCCAGGCAGCAAAAACAAGAGATGAAAGCGCTATCTCCCCAGGAAGTGAAACGCTTTCTGGAGGCGGCAATATACACCCGCTGGCAGGTGCTTTTTGAAGTAATGGTTACCACCGGCATCAGACCGGGAGAAGCGTTTGGCCTGAAATGGCAGGACATAGACTTTGAAACCGGCAGGTTGCACGTACAAAGGACGTTGACCAGGGGGAAAGACGGAAAGTGGAAACTGGAAGAACCAAAAACTCCAAGGAGTAGGCGCAGTATTCCACTTCCCAAGAGCGTACTGCGGTCACTGCAGGAACATAAAAAAGAGCAGGCAAAGGAAAAGCTGGCAGCCAAATACTACAATGACCACGGTTTTGTATTCGCCACCAGCACGGGAGAGCCACTGGAGAACAGAAACATTGTTAACCAGTATTTCAAGCCGCTTTTGAGACAGGCAGGACTGCCAGAGACTATACGTCTGTATGACCTACGACACACCTGCGCGACATTGCTCCTGGCTGCTGGCGAAAACCCAAAAGTGGTAAGCGAGCGTTTGGGACACGCTTCCGTTACCCTGACCCTGGACACCTACAGCCATGTGCTGCCGGACATGCAGGAGCAGGCTACAAACAAGCTTGAGCGAATGCTTTTTTAAACCCGCACACTATACGCACACAAAAGAGGTTTGGGAAAAACTCCCAAACCCCAAACCCCTTGCTATTACTGGTGGGCCATGAAGGAATCGAACCTTCAACCTTCTGATTAAGAGTCAGCTGCTCTGCCTAGTTGAGCTAATGGCCCTTATCTATACTGTTTATAACGCAATTATTATTATAACCCCTGTTAATTCATAAATCAAGGTATTAAAAAAACAACACCACCATCAAAATTAGGCAGCCGGTAAAACATCTAAGAGAAAACCAGTTATTTGCTCAGCCTTCCTTGCCAGGTATCGCGCTCAACAAGTTCCCGGTCTATACTGTTAAGGACCTCCCATTTTTTAAGACTCCACTGCGGACCTACCAGCAGATCGCGAGGACTATCACCTGTTAGACGGTGTATCACAACCCCCGGGGGCATATATTCCAAAATTCTTACTACCAGATCTACGTATTCCTCCTTGGACAAAAAAGTCAGCTTGTTTTCTTCATACAATTTCACCAAGGGAGTTCCCCTCATGAGATGCAACAGGTGTATTTTCAGTCCCTGGATCGGCAACGAAGCAACAGTTCTTCCCGTCAGCAACATCTCTTCCCTGTCTTCACCCGGCAAACCCAGTATAATATGAGCACAGGTCTCAATATTACGTTCCTGCAGTTTGTTAAGAGCCTGACAGAATATCTCGTAGTCATAATGAAGGTTTAACAGACGGCAAGTCTTTTGGTGAACAGATTGCAAACCCAGCTCGACCCAGAGGTAAGTGTGCTGGTTGATTTCCGCTAAAAGATCGAGGACTTCCCCAGGAAGGCAATCAGGTCGGGTAGCTATAGCCAAACCTACTACCCCAGGCTGGCCGAGAGCCTGTCTATACAACTGGCGCAATCTGGGTACAGGAGCGTAAGTATTCGTAAAAGCCTGGAAATAGGCAATATATAAGCCCCGGGACCATTTTTTGTGCATTAATCGTTTTACCTGCACAAATTGTTCTTCCAGGCTAAGCCTTCTATCGCCAGCAAAATCACCCGATCCACGTGCACTGCAGAAATAACAGCCTTCGGTGGATAAGGTTCCATCGCGATTTGGGCAGGTAAAACCAGCGTCAAGAGATATTTTTAAAACCTTTTGCCCAAATTTCTCTCTCAAATGATAGTTCAGGCTGTGGTAGCGCTTGTTTCCCCATAACCGGACTTCTTTATCCATTGTTACTTTATTCCTGCTCTTCTCAAGTTCTGTCCAGTATAATATCATATAAAGGAATCAATATAAAATAAATATCGGCAAAAACAAATCGCAATACTAATCAAGAGGGAGATGGAGAAATTGCGAAACCTGCAAAGAAAAGAATATTATATAGTATTATTGGTGGTAGCAGTTGCAGTAATAATCGGTTCAGCTATTGCTAGCAGCCGTTCTCAGCTTGAGGTGATATATCCTGAAAAAGAAACGGTTTTGAGCCCTCAAGATTTTGTAATTGATACCGATCTTGGGACATTGTACATTGGGAACTCCACCTGGAATGAAGTAAAAAACATATTCCCACAGGGGAAAATATTGGGCATGAGCACTATCTACAGGCCAGAAAACCTTGAATGCCTGCTAACGTTTTCTGAAGATGAAAATATACTGCAAAAAATGCATATAGACACCAAAACCATCAGTACATCCCGCGGAATAAGGCTGGAAGACCCGTTTGCCCGCGTTATTGAAGCATATGGTGAAAACTGCGCATATGTAAGGTTACAAGGTGAAACGAGCAACTTCGACGCAGTCTACGGTAATGATGATAATATCGTATTCCAGGTGAGGAACGGCAAAGTCAAAAGGATAATTTTACAAAAGCAGTGATATTAAAAAAGTATTAGGTAGAAAATCCCCATAACTGCGAGGCCCAGAGGCACCCCGATTTTAGCCCACTCTGTACTCGTAATTCTTAGTTTGGAAGCACAGATTATATTGGGGATGTTTCCAGGAATAAGCATTCCTCCAGAGATGAGCAGCCCCATTATAATCGCCTCTATTTGCATCGTGCTCATCTGTTTGCTTATTTCTGCTGCAGTAAGAGTAGCATTATCCAGTACTGCTGATATCATGTTTACCCAATAGAGCAGGCGGTAGTCCAGGGCCAGTATATATTTATCAATCAACGGCTGGAAACCTTCCCCCAGGAATACCAATGCCATTACGAACAGATATACCTTTAAAGCCCTTATAATAATCCCCTTCCAGGTATCTCTCTCTTCTGTAATACCCTCCAGAGATCTCGCATAATCTTCAACCTCCAGTTCCTGGTTATTATCACTGGTGGCCGCTGCTTCTCCTTTTGCTAATTCTATTTTTTCTCTCCTGACAGCCCAGGAGGAATAGAGAGCTCCGAGAATACCGCAACCTATTACAGTAGGTATTATAAATTTACCCAGCAGTTTCGACAGGTAGAAAAATTCCTGGTCTAGTTTAGATATGGCAATAGTAGCCAGGGGTTCGCCTATAGGAGTTAAAGCTGCCCCCAAACCTATGGAAAAACAGGCGATAATGCAAACTACAATTTTGTGATTCCTGGGTAAAGGCAAGGGGAAAATAAATTCTACCAGAATAATCGAAGCTATGATGGCGGTAATTACACTAGAGAGAAGACCGAGTATAACCACTAAAAAAAATACAATAACAGGAACCGCAAATTTTTCATAGATTTTACTCATAAATCTGTCAAAATGATCCCGCAGGAGAAAGAAAAGAGACCCGGCAATAAAAACTGCTGAAGCAATCTTTACCGGTTCTTTCAGGGCCTCGAGAACCAGCTCCAAACTTATTATTCCCGAAATGAAACTCGCTGTGACCCCCATTACAAAAAGAAAAAGTTCCAGGTTTTCTTCCACTCGTTTAATTGTAAAAGGTAGAATAAGAACTAGAAACAAAATTCCTATGAGTCCAGTTATAACCATTAGTACTAATACCTCTCCTTACCCCATCTGTTTTTTTATGCAATATCCTATTAGAATTTACGGCAATTAATTGGAAAAATCAAGCTGAATTTCGCAGTAACATAAAAAAAATATAACGCTAATGAGGGTCCGACCCTCATTAATAATATGAAATCAATATCCTGAAATTAAGCTAGCTCTCGCAGCAAGTTTACCATTTCAATGGCAGTCATGGCAGCATCAGCTCCCTTATTTCCCGCTTTTGTTCCCGCTCTCTCTATAGCTTGCTCAATCGTATCGGCTGTAACAACCCCGTAAATAACAGGAATACCTGTATTTAAACCCACCTGGGCAATGCCTTTCGTTACTTCAGCAGCTACATACTCGAAGTGAGGAGTAGCACCACGGATAACAGCACCCAGACAGATCACAGCATCATAACCTTTTTGGGCCATTTTTTGCGCTGCCAGCGGCATTTCAAAAGCACCGGGCACCCAAGCGATCTCTATGTTATCAATACTGACATTGTGCCTGCTCAGAGCATCGAGACAGCCGCTCAATAATTTACTGGTAATGAACTCATTAAATCGCGATGCAACTATAGCAAGCCTTTGATTATCCCCTAGCAATTTCCCTTCATATGTTTTTATCACCTGCAAATACCCCCTATTTATACATTTAAACCAGCAGATTATAACTCCCAGCAGTAAAATCAAAATTAAGAATTATTTTAGATTCGCCAACATGTGTCCCATTTTTTCCTTTTTGGTCTTCAAGTACCGGTAGTTTTCTTCCCCCGAGGGGATTTCTATAGGCACCCTTTCGACAAATTCCAGACCGTATCCTTCCAGGCCCCTTATTTTTTTAGGGTTATTGGTCATAAGGCGCATTTTCCTGACCCCTAGATCAACGAGTATTTGCGCACCTATACCGTAGTCTCTCAGGTCAACAGGGAATCCCAGTTCAAGATTAGCTTCAACCGTATCCTTACCATTGTCCTGCAGTTTATAGGCTTTTATTTTATTAATCAATCCTATTCCCCTGCCTTCCTGGCGCATATACAGCAAGACCCCTTTTCCTTCTCTTTCAATCATCTTCAGCGCAGTAGCCAGCTGTTTCCCGCAGTCACAGCGCTTGGACAAGAAAACATCCCCTGTGAGACATTCTGAATGCACCCTGACAAGTACAGGCTCATCTTCTTCCCACTCACCTTTTACCAGAGCTATATGCCCCTTACCGTCGAGAAGGGATTCGTAGCCAACTGCTACAAAATCCCCATATTCCGTAGGCAACAGCGTGTCATCTACCCTAACCACCAGCTTCTCTTTGCGCCTGCGGTATTCGATCAAGTCAGCAATAGTAACTATTTTAATGCCGTGTTTCTTGGAAAATTCCAGCAGTTCGGGAATACGCGCCATAGTCCCGTCATCATTCATAATCTCACAAATAACAGCTGCAGGGTAGAGCCCGGCTAATTTCACCAGATCAACCGAGCCTTCGGTATGTCCGGCCCTTCTCAATACCCCACCCTCTTTGTATCTTAGAGGGAATATATGCCCTGGTTTTCTAAAATCGCCGGGACGGCTGTCTTCAGATATAAGGGCTTGTATGGTAAGAGCACGTTCATAAGCTGAAATTCCTGTGGTAGTTGTCTTATAGTCTACCGAAACCGTAAAAGCTGTTTCATGATTATCAGTATTTTCCTTTACCATAGGCTCGATAGCCAGTTCGTCAAGTCTTTTCCCTGTAATAGGAACACAGATTAATCCCTTGGCATAGGTAGCCATAAAGTTAATAATTTCAGGAGTAGCTTTTCCCGCCGCGACGATAATATCGCCTTCATTTTCCCTGTCTTCGTCATCTACGAGAATAAGCATTTTCCCTTCTCTTATATCGTTAATTGCCTCTTCTATCATGTTAAACATCAGCATTACCTCCCTCTTTATATAAAACCGTGCTCCGCTAAAAAATTCAACGTCAGCTTATCCCCTTCCTGATCATCTTTCCCTAGTTTCACCAGTTTTTCAACATACCTGCCGATTATATCGCTTTCTAGATTAACAAGTTCTCCCGGGCTTTTCAATCCAAGCACAGTTATATTAGCAGTATGAGGAATTAAGGAAACTGTAAAACTGTCGCTGAAAACATCTATAACCGTCAGGCTTACCCCGTCAACAGCTATAGAACCTTTAGGGACCGTATATCTTAAAACACTTTCCGGGGCTTTGATTTCATAAATTATTGCAATATCCAGCTTTTCTTTCTGCAGAATTGTACCTACTGCATCAATGTGCCCCTGCACAATGTGCCCTCCCATTCTATCTCCCAGCCTCAGGGCACGTTCGAGATTAACCCGGTCGTTGTTCTTTAAGTGCTTTAATGTGGTTTTGTCAAAAGTTTCTGGCATTACATCTGCTGTAAAATGTTCTTTGCTAAAGCCTAGTACAGTTAAACATACTCCATCTACTGCAATACTGTCCCCTGTCTTTACATCGTCCATTATATTTTGGGCCCTGATATCTATTTGGAATGACCTGTTCCCCCTGCGAATATTCACTACTTTCCCAATTTCTTCCACTATCCCAGTAAAAATATCTATCACCACCATGAAGCAATGCTGTGCTATATTCCTCTCCACTCTTCTCTGGCCGGCTTTTAGCAATGCCATCTGTTAAGGTAGCCAGTGAGGCAAATATCTCTGTCGAAATATTTTATACCAGATGTTTCTACCTCAATCGCGTCTCTCATCAGTTCCAGGCCTTTCCCGGCCACAGGCGAAGGAGCTGATTGTCCGCCAATAATTTTAGGAGCAATAAACCAATACAGTTTATCGACAAGCTTTTTCTCAATCATATAGGCATTAACCGCAGATCCTCCCTCGACCAGCAGGCTGCATATCCCCATACCCCCCAGCACCTTCATGGCTTTCTCTATAGGTAATCGGGAGGAACTGCCGCCCAATTCAATTATTTCTACCCCATAAGACTGCAGTTTCTCGGCTTTTTCCTTATCTTTTATATATGAAGTGAAAACTATACTTTTCTGCTTACTGCTGCTGGTCACTATTTTGCTGGTTAACGGTATTTCCAGGTTCCCGTCAATTATAATCCTTACAGGATCCTTCCTGTCGCTTATATCCAAGCGTGTATTCAGTTGAGGGTCGTCAGCTAAAACAGTTCCTATACCAACCATTACCGCATCATTAGTATTTCGGAGATGGTGTACAAACTTCCGGGACGCGTCGCCGGTAATCCACCTCGAATCACCACTGTAAGTTGCTATCTTGCCGTCAAGAGTCATAGCAACTTTTAAACTCACAAACGGCAGTCCCGTCTTAATATACTTAAAAAAAACCTCATTCAGCTTAGCCGCATCTTCTTCCAGTACCCCTACGCATGTTTCAATCCCGGCATCCTTTAAAATCTCAACTCCTCTGCCAGCCACCTTAGGATTGGGGTCCAATACAGATATAACCGCCCTCTTAATACCTGCTTCTACCAAAGCATCAGCACAAGGGGGAGTTCTGCCATAATGGCTGCAGGGCTCCAGGTTGACATATATAGTAGCACCCCGGGCGCTCCTCCCCGCCTCTGCAAGCGCGTTAATTTCCGCATGTGGTGTCCCGGCACGGCGGTGGTAGCCTTCTCCTATTATTTTCCCATCTTTAACTATTACCGCCCCCACCATCGGGTTGGGAGATGTCCTGCCCATAGCTTTAGCTGCCAGTTCCAGCGCTCTGCGCATAAATTTTATATCATCAGCCGTGCTCATTCATTACCTCTTGAAAATAAACTTTATCTTTTAAAAAACAAATAAACCCGAACAGGCGAAGAAAAATAAATAAGTACAAAAACCCGATTTGATAACCGGGTTTAGAAAGGTACAGCCAAACAAGCGCATACAGCGCACTGTCATACACACACCTACTACCCTTTCTTCTCCCATCCAGACTGTAACTGTCGGCTCCGGAATTTCACCAGATCATGCCTTGCGGCTCGCGGGCTTTACCGCCGGTAGGGAATTTCACCCACCCCCGAAGAAAAGTCTCTGACCTATTAAATTTAATTAATATTAACATTACTACAGCCGAGGGTCAAGAGCATCCAAGCCGCTTCAGGCTTTTTACCGCTTTTTCTACATCCTCGGAGTTGAATATATATGAACCGGCCACGAGAACATTGCACCCGGCTTCTTTTGCCTGTCGGCCTGTTTGTTGATTAATTCCGCCGTCAATTTGCAAATATGCCTGCAAACCGCCATCATCGAGCATTCGTCTGATCTCTTTCGCTTTCGGTATAACCGATGGAATAAATTCCTGTCCCCCAAAACCTGGATTAACGCTCATTACCAGAACCAAATCGAGGTAAGCGACAATGTCATGTATTAACAGTGCCGGTGTTGCAGGATTTAGTGCTACCCCAGCAGACACCCCCATTTTTTTAACCACATCAATGATCCTATGCAGATGGGGACAGTTCTCAATATGCACTGTCACCAGATCAGCTCCTGCTTCCACAAACGCTGGTATAAGATTCTCCGGTTTTTCAATCATAAGGTGCACATCAAGAAACATCTGGGTTTCTCTGCGTATATCCGCTACTACTTGAGGTCCTACTGTCAGGTTAGGAACGAAATGCCCGTCCATAACATCTATATGCAGCCAATCAGCGCCAGCTTTCTCCACTTTCCGGATATCTTCGGCCAATCGTGCAAAATCAGCGGATAAAATTGATGGGGCAACTAATATCACTTGTAGCACCTCTCATTCTCCAGTACTTCTTCCAGCATAGAAATATAATTGTTATATCTAAAACCAGCTATCATCCCTGCATCTACAGCCTCTCTAACTCCGCAGTCTCTTTCTCTGTAATGTAAGCAATCACCAAAGCGGCATCTCTCCATAAAAGGCAGGAAATCAGGAAAATAAAACTTAAAATCCCCGCTTCTCACAGGTGGCATATCAAGAATGCTGAAACCGGGAGTATCGGCGACTGCCCCTCCCGATTCAAGAGGGTACAGTTCAACATGGCGGGTTGTATGCCTGCCCCGGCCAATCTTCCTGCTGACTTCCTGGGTCTCTATATTTTTTGCGCCAATAAGTACATTCAACAGGCTTGATTTGCCTGCACCTGAAGGACCTGCTAAAACAGCTACCTGTCCCCTTATAGCATCCCTTAATTCTCCAATGCCTGTCCCCTGGATTGCCGAGGTCATTAGGAAATTAAAACCGGCTTTAGGGTAATATCCTTTAAGCAGAACCGCATTCTTGTGGGCTTTTAAATCACATTTGTTAAGAATTATATAAGGTAAAATTCTGTTGTAATGAGTCAAAAAGAGCAATCGGTCTAGCAAAGAAAGGCTCGGTGCAGGCTGGTCGTTGGCCATAACAATGAACGCCCTGCTTACATTGGCTATCTTGGGTCTATATAACTCGTTTTCCCGGGGTAAGACCTTCTCCAAAACCCCCTCGTTTTCTCCCAGAACTGTAAATATAACCTTATCTCCGGTAAAAACCTGGCTTTTTACTTTCCCCCTCAATTTGCATTCATATACGTTCTGTTTTTCATCCTGAACATAGTAAAAACCGCTGTATTTTTTTAAGACCAGACCCTCTGTTTTCTTGCTTTCCATAGATCCCTCCCCATCACAATCAAAAACTGTATGTCTTATACTGCTCCCCGTTAAGATAAACTTCAACTACAGCACTGCCAAAATAGTTTACTCCTATATAAACCTTATCACCGGCACGATGGACTTCATTATACAGTTCCCGTTCTCCCTGGCTGTCTTTCAGCTTTACAACAACTTTATAATAATCCTGTTCTTCAGGCAGCTTGATTTCAAGAGGCTTAACTTTTGATACAGGACCGGGTCCTTTGCTTAAAACTACTGCTACACTGCTCTGTTCATCTACCAAAACCCCTGGAGGAATATCTTGGGATATAACTTGATCTGCAAAATACTCGTTGCTTTCTTCCCTTTTAACTTCTCCCACCAGCAGTTTGTTTTGCTCCAGTTTTTCCCTGGCTTCTTCCAAGGTTAGTCCTGTTAAATCCGGCATAACAACCTTTTCAGGTGCTTTGCCTTTGCTGACCATGAGATCTACACTGCTTCCCTTCCTTACTTGGGTTCCAAAATGCGGGTTTTGAGAAATCACTATATCTTTTTCATACTTGTCATCATATATTTCCTCAACCTGCCCCACCTTCAAGCCGGCGTTTTGCAACTGCACTTTGGCATCAGCTAAAACCAATCCAACAACCCCAGGAACTTTTTGCATCTCAGGTCCCTTGCTGAGTATTACCTCGATCTCCCGGCCTTCCTTGACTTTTTGGCCTGCGGAAGGATCTTGCGAAATAACTTGGTCAGCATCAAATTCATCACTGAACTGCTGAGCTATGACCTTCATCTCCAGACCGACCTTATTGAGCTCCTCATCAGCATCTTTTACATCCATTCCTATAACATCGGGTACAACTATTTCCTCGCCAAAAAGGCTGCTGCTCATAACAAACACTATTCCGGAAAGAAAACCGAGAATGGCAATTAGAATAATCGCCATACCAGTGGGCCGAATTCTTCTTTTTTTCACCACATCCGCTTCCTTTCCCGTTGAGATAGGAGACATTACAAGAGTCTTTTCGTTTCCCTTCCTCCTCAAATGCTTGGAAGTAATGCTGTTGTTGAAAGTCAGCAAGGAATTTCGAAATTCTTCTGCTGTTGGGAAACGGTCCTTCGGCCTTTTTGCCATTGCCTTTAGTATTATACCTTCCAAAGCGGGCGGAATATCTGAATTTAATGCTCCGGGAGGTGCCGGTTCGTCATAGATGTGTTTTAAAGCTATAGTAACCGGGCTTTCAGCATCGAAAGGCGTTTTAGCAGTAAGCATTTCATACAATACACAGCCTGCTGAATATATATCAGTGGTCCTGTTAACCGGTTCGCCCCTGGCCTGCTCCGGAGAAATGTAATGTACTGATCCTACCAGGTTTCTTCCGAAAGTAATCGTTTTCTTGTCTATCGCCTGGGCTATCCCGAAGTCAGCAACCTTAACTATACCTGTAGCAGTGACCAGTATATTGTGCGGCTTTATATCTTTATGGATTATCCCTTTCTCATGAGCGTGATGGAGCCCGTCACAGATCATAACCGCAATATTGACGGCTTCTTCAACAGGTAACGGCGCCCTTTCAGAAATAACATCCTTCAGGGTTTTTCCTTCTATATATTCCATTACAATATAGTATATATTGTCCTGATAGCCAATATCAAAAATATTCACGATGTTTGGATGGGACAGCTGCGCTGCTGCTGTAGCTTCAGTTTTAAACTTAGCAATAAAACTGCTGTCATTGGAGTATTCCTCTTTTAAGATCTTTACTGCTACTATACGGTCCAGTATTCTGCAGCGAGCCTTATAAACTGCAGCCATGCCGCCTTCGCCTATTTTTTCCAGCAGTTCATACCTGTCACCTAAGACGATGCTTTCCAAGGCCTTTACCTCCTATTTAAATGCACAGAAGTATGAGAGTAACATTATCATATCCTCCCTTGCTCAGGGCTCGATCTACAAGTTCCCGAGCAGTCTCGTTTAAATCATTGTTCCCCATAACTGTTGATAAAATTTCTTCTTCTTCCAGCATATCGGTTAATCCATCACTGCAGAGGAGCACATAATCCCCGGGATAAAGCTTTTCTATAAAATTATCCACCTTTACGTCTAGTTCTGCCCCCAGAGCCCGGGTCAAAATGTGATTAAAGGCTTTATCTCTATATCCTAAAATCCCGTCTTCAACCATCTGCTCTGCCAATGTGTGGTCCCTGGTAACCTTGTGGATGTTATTACCGCGTATTATAAACAAGCTGCTATCACCGACATTAGCGGCAGCAAGCTCCTCACCTTTTATTACAGCAGCCGTCACAGTTGTCCCCATCTGATAATATTGGGGGTTTCTCTGGCCCTCCAGCCATATTGCGCGATTTGCCTCCCAGATCGCTTGATTGAGAAAAACTATAGGATCCTCGAAAGAATCATCGGCTGCCGCTTTGCTTATTATGTCAACCGCTAACCTCGAAGCGACATCTCCAGCTCTATGGCCGCCCATGCCATCGCATACCACAAACAGACCTTTAGCTTCATTTATGAGAAAACTATCCTCATTTTTTTCGCGTATTAAACCCTTATCAGTTACCCCAACCGCACGCATCCAAACACCTCTATCTCACAGATATGAAAAGAAGAAACCGGAGATATTATAGCCTTCTTTTTCTAGTTCTGCCGGTTTCTGCCCTCAGTTGCCCGCAGGCAGCTTCAATATCTCCTCCTTTTTCTTCCCTTATGTTCGCATTTAAACCTCCAGCAGTAAGCCATTTATAAAATTGTGCAACTTTTTGGGGAGAAGGCCTTTTAAAAGACAATCCCGCCACTTCATTATACGGAATCAGGTTGACATTTACCAGCAGAGGTTTCAGCAGTTTAATCATATTGTCAGCATCCTGCCGGCTCGTGTTTACACCTTCAAGCATGACATATTCAAACGTCACCCTGCGGTTCGTGAGAGAAATATATCTTTCTACCGCCTGAATGAGCCTCTCCAAAGGATATTTGCGATTAAGAGGTATTAATTTGTTTCTCAAGTCATTATCACATGCGTGCAGTGACACCGCTAAAGTCACCTGCAGGTTCTCTCGTGCCAGCATTTCTATACCCTCGGCTTCACCTGCAGTTGAAATGGTAATATGCCTCTGCCCTATGTTAATTCCTTTGGGATCGTTTAATATATAGACTGATTTGATTACTTCGTCGTAATTAAGCAAAGGTTCGCCCATGCCCATATAAACAACGTTTTTAATCAGTTTTTTATCCTGGGTCTTCAGTTTTTTGGCTAATTCATTTTGTGCACCTAAAAACTGCCCTACAATCTCATGTGCCTTAAGATCTCTTTGGTAACCAGAAAGACCGGTAGCACAAAAACTGCACCCAACAGGACACCCCACCTGAGTAGATAGACACAAGGTATACTGGGCATTCTTATCCCTGCTCTGAGGAATAACGACGGCCTCCACCCTTTTTTTCTCTTCGAGTTCCAACAGGAATTTTCTGGTATAATCGGCAGAAACCCTCTGTTTTAAAACCCTTGGAATCGATATCTTTGCTATTTCATCAAGTCTCTGCCGCAGTTCTTTGGGCAAGTCGCTCATCTCATAAAAAGAACTTTTTCCTTTGTGGTAAATCCATTTGTAAACCTGTTTTCCTCGAAATTTGGGTTCTCCAATTGCAACCATAAAATTTTCTAAATCAGATATTTGCAGACCCAGAAGTTCAATTTTTTTAAGTATTTCCATACCAGTTATCAGTTTTCCTCCTCATCAGCGCGTAAAACATGCCGTCACTCCCGTATTTGCCTGGCATAACGGTGAGCATACCCTCATCTGCTTTTTTCTTGTCTGTGCTATCTAGCGGGAAAAAGGCAATCTCTTCAGCAAAGCCCTGTAATACAAATGTACCGTTACATCCATTTATAAAATCGAGAACTGCATCTTCGTTTTCTTCCCTGTTTACAGTGCAGGTTGAATATAAAAGCAGGCCGTCTTTTGCTACCATTTCCCCTGCTTTACGAAGCAAACTAGCCTGCAAATCCCTGAGACGCTTAATATCTGCCCTGGTTTTTCGCCATCGCAAATCGGCCCTTCTGTTCAAAACTCCCAATCCTGAACAAGGAGCATCCAGCAACACTCTTTGGGCTTCGAGCCTTTCGTTAATATCAAGCACGTTTTGGCAATGCGTTTCTACTATATTTATTCCTAATCTAACACAGTTTTGTTCTAATAAATCCAGCTTTTTGCTGTATATGTCAAAAGCTTTAATTTTGCCCCTATTATCCATAAATTCCGCTAAATGCGTAGTTTTTCCTCCCACTCCGGCACATAAATCACATACTAAGTCCCCTTTTTGAGGGTTTAAAATCGGAGCAGCCAGCATTGAAGCTTCATTTTGAATATAAAAAAAACCCTCCTGATAAGCCCTGCTTTCTGCTATTGGCACAGGCATTGATTCTATCTTAATACCCCATGGCGATAATGCGCTTGCCGCACATTTAATCCCTTCATCTTGCAACTCACGCACTAATTCGTCGCGTGTTATTTTTAGAGAATTATTCCGCAACACAACCGCCGGCCGCCTGTTATTATAAGATAAAATCCTCTTGGTATCTTCAAATCCAAAGGACTGCAGCAGCTTTTCCACCAACCATTGCGGGTGCGAGTAGAACACCGCCAGATATTCAACCCTGTTTCCCTGAGGATATTTGATTTTATCCCGATTTCTAATAATATTTCTCAAAACCCCGTTTGTCACCCGGGCGAGACTTTTCCCTATTTTCTTGTCAGCTATCTCAACTGCATCATTAACCACCGCATACTCCGGTATCCTGTCCATGAACAGCAGTTGGTAAAGAGATACGCGCAGGATGTTCCTCAACCAAGGGTTTTGCTTGTCTACACCCGTATGCAAAAAAAGATCAAGCACCCAGTCCAGGTGCTTAACCATGCGCACACACCCGTTCACTATCTCTGTAAAAAGGTTTCTGTCGCTCAATGATAAATGAGTTTTTCTCAAGACTTTATCTATTTCAATGTTGGCATAAGCACCCTTTTCCATAACATTATAAACAGCTTCCATTGCTTTGCTGCGCACTGTGCTCGTACCTGCACTGAGCCCATCGTCCACTTCTTTCACCCCGGCTCATCACTCATCGCTGGCGCCCATAAATATAAAAATATAATACAACAGGTTGGCAACCGCCGACAAGGTAGCTGCCAGGTAAGTCAGCGCCGCTGCTCCCAAAACTTTTTTAACCATAGGTATCTCATGGCTGCTTACTAGCCCCGCATCGGCTAACTGGACTACTGCTCTGCGGGAAGCGTTCAGTTCTACCGGCAGGGTAACTATATGGAATAAGACCACTGCCGAAAAAAGAATAATTCCGATAAAAATAAGGTCCAGGCTGTTAAAAATAAAGCCTATCAAAAGTATAGGAAAAGAAGCCGATGAAGCAAAATTGGTTACCGGCACAATCCTGTGGCGCAGCTCCAGGGGGCCGTAATGCTCAGCATGCTGGATTGCATGCCCGACTTCGTGAGCCGCTACTCCTACAGCAGAAATTGAATTACTCCCGTAAACGGTCTCTGACAGCCTCACGGTACGTGCTACAGGATCATAATGGTCCGACAAACTCCCCTTAACCGCATCTACATTGACCCTTCCTGTCATACCGTTCCTTCTCAATATGGCACTTGCCACCTCAGCGCCAGTCAAACCCTTAACAGACCTTACCTGGGAATACCTGTTAAATGTAGATTGGACTTTAAACTGGGCATAAAGCGAGAGAAGCAGTGCTGGAAGAATAAACAGCAGATAAGCCACACTATCATCCTCCTTTACATAAAGTCTTAAGGGCTTCTTCCACAGCTTCCACATCTACATCAGTATTAATGCAGGGTCCATTCGGCCTGCAGTTAAGCACTCCTATAACCGGTAAGACCCCCATATCATGAATACCAGCTGATAAATCCCTCTCACACGCTACTGCTACAACCCCGCGGGGA